>JALNWY010000156.1 GCA_023230665.1 Deltaproteobacteria bacterium | reverse complement strand
TCGTTGAGCACCTTCCTGAGCATGTAGGGTTCCGTGTTGGGGTTGACGGTGATCGCACGCAGGACCACGATCTTTCTCGGCGCGTACCGGGTCGACTCCAGCCGGGTCCTGGACACGAACGAGGTATCGTGTTCCCGTATGGTCTTGTGGAGCTCTATGTTCAGGGTGTTGATCATCCTGTTCAGGGCGGTTATTTTCTCGGAGTTCTGCTTCGGTTCCTCCATGAGGGCGTCCAGTTCGGCCTTCAGCTCCTCAGGGACGAACCGATAATTGATGATGTAGAGCTGGGGCCTGTTCAGCAGCTCGAAGAGCGGGTCTTTCTCCACCAGGCCCACAAAGGTGTCCTGAAGCTTCCTCGCATGGGCAAAGATCAGCCTGTAGCCGTTTTTCCCCAGAACCTTGAGTGAGGCCCAGGGTTTGAGACAGGCAAACTGCCGCGATCCTTCGATGGTGAACCTGCCCTGGTCGATGGACCCTTTGCGGATGATATAGTTCGACGTGTGATACAGGAGCTTGGAGTCACGATCGTTCTTGAACAGGCAGATCCCCATGCTGTTGGGGGCAAACAGGAGCTTGTGTGCGTCGAGAGAGACCGTGTCGGCCTTCTCGATGCCTTTCATCATCTCCCTTTCTGCATCCATGAGCAGGGCCCCGCCGCCCCAGGCCGCATCCACATGGAAGTGCGTGCCGATTTCTTCGGCTACCCGGGCCAGCTCGTCGAGATCGTCAATGTTCCCGGTCTCGGTAGTGCCTGCAATACCGACTATGGCGATAAACTTGGTCGGCTTGCCCGCGAGCTTGTCTTTCCTTCGGGTTTTCTCGATTATCTGATAGAGCCGGGAGATGTCGATCTTGTGCTCACACGGATGAACGGGAACATGGACCACGCCCTTTTCCCCGATCCCGAGAATGGTGCCGGCCTTGCAGATCGAGTAGTGCCCCCGCTTGGACACCAGAACCTTTGCCTGGCGATACCCATAGTAGTCCAAGGTGCGGACGAGCCCTTCGATGCGAACCCCTCGAAAGGCCTTTCCATCAGGAGGGAAGGCCTTTGCCATGGCCAGCGTGAGCGCGGTGAGGTTTGAGATCGTCCCGTCCGAGGTGATGTTTCCCAGCGCTACATTCGGGTTCTGGACATTGGCGGCGTAAAACTGATCCGTGTTGTTGTACACGAGCCTGTGCATCCAGCAGAGGAATTCCCTCTCCACGAGAGAAGATGCCTTGGCGCTCTCGATCTTCACCTGGTTCTGGTTGAGGCTCACCGCGATCATCTCGAGCAGGATCATGAAGTAGGGGATGGCGCTCGTCATATGGCCGATGTAATAGGGGTTGGCCACCTTTACGGAATGCTTGATGACATTGTTCTTTATCTCGGAAAGAACGTCCTTGATCAGCATGGGCGCGCACGGTATATCGGTCTTGCTGAATATTCCGGCAAGTTCTTCTATGGAAACGGACGAGTGGATTCCGCCTTTTTCCTTGAAGAAATCATGGATCATATCGAGAAGGTGTATACCGAACTCCACGAACCTGTCTGAAGAGTCGGGCATGATGAAGAGCTTTTTCATGTATGCCGAGGTCGCCTCTATTCTTTTTTGGTGTGCATGATTCCCGAATTTTAACGACTCCATAGAGAATCCTCGTATTTGATTTTATACAGAATTGATATATAGCACAATCTATGATTGCCGAGAAAGAAGAAAAAACATCCCAAGATGCAGTCAAAGCTGCGCTTTTTCTCGTACCTACACCTATCGGGAATCTGAAAGACATCACCTTAAGGGCGCTGGACGTGCTCCGGGAGGTCGATCTCATCGCCTGTGAAGACACGAGACATACGCGCAAGCTCCTGTCCGCATATGGAATCCATACGCCGCTCGTTTCATACGAGAAATTCAGCGAAAAAAAGAAGGCGTCCCGGATCGTGGAAGAGCTGGCCGAGGGCAGGAGCGTCGCACTGGTCAGTGACGCCGGCACCCCGCTGATCAGTGACCCGGGCTCTGTTCTGATTCAGAAAGCCAGGGACATGGGCGTGCGAATCGAAACCCTGCCCGGGCCCAGTGCCGTAATCGCCGCCGTGTCCGCATCGGGATTCGAAGGCGCTTTCCGGTTCATGGGTTTTTTCCCCCGGCAGAAGAGTGCTGCGGTGCGCGAGGTCATGCGGATGAAGCTCTCCTCGGACCACACCGTGTTTTATGAATCGCCCCACAGGATCATCGCGACCTTGAAGTTCCTGGATGAGCACCTGGGGAATCGGCCGGTTTTTCTTGCCCGCGAGATATCGAAGATGCACGAGGAGCATCTTTTCGGCACTGCCGGCGATGTCCTGAACCAACTTTCCATCCGCCGAGAGATCGGGGAGGTGACGGTCGTGGTGCAGGGGACTGCGCAGGAATCAGCAATCGATGAAGATGTGGTGAGAAAGAGGGCCCGCCACTTCGTCGAACAGGCATATTCGAAAAAGGATATTCTCCGGGTGCTGGTTGAAGAGACGGGTTTGAGGAGAAACCGGATTTACGAAATACTTCAGGATCTTGACTAAAGTTTTTTCTCCGGATGACGATATCACGTGTAGATCTCTGAAAAGGGGAAGAGTATGAAGATAAATCCTGAAATATCGAATGTTATCAACCTGGTGAAGAAAGACGCAGACCATCAGAAAAAAACCCAGGAAAAAGTTGAAAGCCAGAGCAGGATGGAAGATATCATCTCCGTTGAAAACAGAGCGGCTTCCCGCTCAGAGGCCGAGAGCGTTGAGGAGGCCCGAGAGTTGTTGGCCGATGTCATGAGGAGGATGGAGAATTCGTCGGCTGATGTGCACAATCTGAATCATCACAGGATTTCTCAGCTGATCAGTTAGCCTTTACAGGACCAGATCCGGGAAAGGGCGTATCGGCCGGTCCCTTTCCCTTTCGCGGTTTTTTCAGGTTTATTCCCGATCCGACCCCTCCCGGGGCGCCCCTGATTCACCGTGTTTAACCTCGCCGATATGCCGTATCCGCTTGAGGTCTCTCGTGATCTCGGGCATGAGGATGCTCTCGATTTTCGGCTGCTTCTTGATGAACCGATAATAATCATCGCCGATATAGGTGCCGGTGATGTCCTGGCTGAAATTCTTTGCCGCAATATCCGATATGCTCAGGATAGCCAGCTCCTTGATTACATCGGGTGATGCCTGGGCTACTTCCCTTAAGGGCCAGAACATGGGCCAGTGATGTCGCCCGATAGCGTTGCTCAGCCTCTCGGGCATCTGCCAGCGCCTGGCGAGAATGCCTCCCAGTGTGGCATGGTCTATACCGTAGAGCTCGGTCTCCTGCCTCAATCGTTCTCTCGGATCGTGGGAAAAACCGTTTTCGGGCTGGGGGAGAGACTGCAGCATGATGGTTCGGGCGATATCATGGAGCATGCCCAGGGTGACCATGGTTCCGCCGGGCACGCCGATTCTCGATGCACCGGCAAGATAGGCCGCGATCGTAGAGGTGAGGTTTGCGTGAATCCATTCCTCGCGGCTGGGCTTGATCCCGATCCGGGATGCCCGCTCTTCCATCACGATGCGATAGATTTCGTTGTAGCCGAGGATCACGATCGCGTTAAAAATGTTGTCGACCTTTTGTACGAGTCCGTAATAGGGAGAATTCACCCGTTTGAGTATGAATGAGGTGAGCCCCTGGTCGGTGATGATGAGTCTGCTGATATCCTTGGGGTTGATGTCCGGGTCGTTGAGCCTCGCAGAGAGGTCGGTGATCAGCGGCGAGATTGAATCGATACTGTTTATGACCTTTTCAACCTCGGGAGGGATCCCGGTGAGAAGCTCTTTCTTGGGTTTCCAGCCGAGATCGTAGACGGTTGCAAAGGTGTCGAGGTTGTCTTGGGCCGAGATGCTGACATACTGGGCAGGGGCTTTCTTTCGGGGCGGAGCGGTTTTTTTCGAGAGGATCTTCACGAGGGCTGAAACTGCAGCAAGCCCGATGATCACATAAATGATGATCCATACTGTCTGTCCGGTTTCCATTACCCTGCCTTATCGGGAAACCGGGGACCACTCTTTAGGAGAATTCACAGTCTGAGAAAGTCCCCCGGCCATACCGGATAAGAAGCGCTATGGAGGCGGAGTTTGGTACAGGATCGAAAGTCTCCCATGACTGTGATCTGTGACTGATTACCACTGGAATACTAAAGAAAGCAGCCCATTCTTCCGAGTGATTGAAGGGTGGAAGGACTCTACTTTTCCGAGCAGAGCAGGGAACATATTCTCGGCCTCCTGTCGAGGTGTACGGATATCCTTACCCTGCCCCCTATCGTGCATCAGATCCTGGATGTGGCTTCAGGCAGGAATTCCTCTGCTTCCGATCTCACCACCTTGATCGAGAGCGATCCCGCGCTGACCGCGAGAATCCTCTCGGTTGCCAACTCCTCATACCTGGGATTCACCAAGAAGGTTTCGACCATCTCTCATGCCGTGGTGGTTCTGGGGTTTCAGGAGATTCAGAACCTGGCATTGAGCATGTCGGTTGTCCAGTTGTTCGACCGCAGGGGCTCGGAGTTTACGGAAAAGCTCTGGAGGCACAGTTTCTCCGTGGGAGTGGGATCCCGGATGCTCGCTTCATACCTCAACCTCAGGATGGATGGAAAATATTTCGTGAGCGGACTCCTCCATGACATGGGCAAGGTGTTTCTTTCCCAGTACTTCCGGGAAAAGTTCAACGAAATGCTCGCCATGCTGGAGCGGCAGGAGGCCAGGATCACCTACCATGCGCTAGAAGAGAAGTGCTTCGGAATGACGCACGCAGAGGTGGGAGGAAAACTTCTGGAGGCCTGGATGTTTCCCCGGGATATCGTCGATGCCGTGGCCTGGCACCACGAACCGCACCGGTCCGGCTCGAATCAGGCCCTGGCGGCATGCGTCCATCTCGCCGACCTCCTGTGCACGATCAAGGGCGTATCACCCCTGAAGGACCGCTATTTTCTCCCCATGGACAAGAAGATCGTGCCGGTTCTCTACGACCTGAGGGAGAACTTCAGCGCCGAGGGCCTTATCGCCCTGATGGGGCAGCTCGACCTGGAGATCGACCGGCAGAGTGCCCTGCTTTCCGCGTTCAGGTGGTAGCCCGGCCTCTGCGCTTCCGGATCAGGCAGGGAAACCTACCGTGAAAGGAGCCTCCCCAGAAGGGTATGCCCTTCTTCGATGAAGAGACCGGTCTGTGCGGCCTCCTTTTCCGTGAATTGCCTGCTGTGGTTGTCGGGGTTGGTGCTGTCATACAAGACAAAGGGCACCGGCTCCGAGGTATGGGTCTTCTTTGCTACAGGAGTGGGGTGGTCGGGCAGGAAGAGGACCCGGAAGGGATCGCCCAGACCTTCCATACTCCTGACGATATGGCCCACCACCATCTCGTCGAAGTCTTCAATGGCCTTGATCTTTTCCCGGAGCAGGCCGCCGTGCCCTGCCTCGTCGGGGGCCTCCACGTGCACGTAGGCCAGGTCGTGGTCGGAGAGCGCCTTGAGGGCCGCCCGGGCCTTGCCTTCGTAGTTGGTGTCTATCCAGCCGGTTGCCCCCGGGACATGGATGACCTCCATCCCCCTGAGAATGCCCAGGCCTTTCAGCAGGTCCACGGCCGAAATCATGGCCCCTGAGACGCCGTATTCATCGTTCAGGGTAGGCACATTCAGCCCTTTCCCTTCGCCCCAGGGCCAGATGGCTGTGGCCTCCCGCTTGCCCTGCTTTCTCCGGGCCATGTTGACGGGATGATCCTGAAGCACCTCCATGGATTTCCAGATGAGCCCCTTGAGCAGCTCGTCGTTCGGGAGGTGGGCCTCGATGTACTCGCCGGTGATGTCGTGGGGAGGAGTGGTCTTGAGCCCTGCGTGCTCGTAACCCTGTATCACCATGAGATGCCGGTACTCGATCCCTGGGTAGACACGAATGTTCTCATGGTCACGCACCATGGTCTGTATCGTCTCGATGAGCTCTCCCGCTTCCTGGGTGGACACGTGGTCTGCACAGTAATCCTCAAGGATCAGGCCCTTTTCGCGTAGGGAGACCGTCACGAGGTTGATCCTGAATGCAGTATCGTCGGATTTCAGTTCGATCCCCATGCTCACCGCCTCGATGGGGGCCCTTCCGTTGTAGTAGACGCCGGGGTCCAGCCCCAGGACAGTCATGTTTGCCACATCGCTCCCCGGGGGGAAACCCTTCCTCACCGTGCGCACCATTCCGAGTTCGCCCCGGGAGGCAAGCTTGTCCATATACGGGGTGTTCGCCACTTCAAGGGGCGTCTTGCCGCCGAGATCTTCCAGGGGCTCGTCGGCCATGCCGTCGCCTAGCAGTATGATGCTTTTCACAGTCTCATGTCCTTTCGTTCATGGAAATGGGCTTTATGAGGAGAATGTTTTCCATGCATCGCCTTCTCTTCCAACGGCTAAAAACCGTGAAGCCTTTTGTTAAGATAACCGCTCATGACGGCTTCTTCAGGTCCTTGTCCTCTACTCTGATGACTACGGGTTTTCCTCCTACATAGTCCATGGACTCGATCTTTTTCATTGCGCTTCTGATGTTCGACTCCTTTGCCTCGTGCGTGAGCATGACGATGGGCACGTAGCCGTCCATGTGGACCGCCTTCTGGATCACGGACACAATACTGATGTCCCTCTCGCCAAGGATCCCGGCTATGCTGGCGAGAACGCCCGGTTTGTCCAGCACGTTTATTCTCAGATAGTAGTTGGTTACGACGTCGTCAATGGGCATATAGCTTTTCGGCCTGGATATTCCCTTGCGATAGCCCAGATGGGGAATCCTGCCCGCGATCCCCGCAAGGATGTTCCTCCCGATGTCGGCGATGTCGCTCACCACAGCAGAGGCGGTCGGCATCATGCCCGCTCCTCTGCCGTAGAAGAGTGTGGAATCCACGATGTCCCCCCGCACATAAAAGGCGTTGAACACGCCGTCCACCTTTGAAAGGAGGTAGTTCATGGGTACGAGCGTGGGATGGACTCTCGCCTCGACACGGTCTCCGCGATCGATCGCGAGTGCGAGCAGCTTGACCTTGTAACCGAGTTCGCGGGCATAGCCCACGTCGAGATTGTCGAGGTCCGCGATTCCCTCGACATAGACCCCCTTGAGGTCGGGCGGAACGCCGTAGGCAAGGCTGATGATGATGGCGAGTTTGTGCGACGAGTCGATGCCGTCTACATCGGTCGAGGGGTTGGCCTCTGCGTATCCGAGTTCCTGGGCCTGCCTTAAGGTGTCTTCAAATGATGAG
>JALNWY010000155.1 GCA_023230665.1 Deltaproteobacteria bacterium | reverse complement strand
TCGAACTCGATACCGACGGATTCTTCCTCGGAATGTTCGACGACGGCGCCTACGAGGAGAAGACCATCACGGGCATCGAACGGGGCGATGCCCTGCTCCTCTATACCGACTGCCTCTTGGAGACAGAGAACAAGGAGGGGGTCCCCTTCGGGCTGACCAGGCTCAAGACGCTTTTTGCCAAGACCATCGAGGAATCTCACGGCCAGGATGTCATCGACCTCATCGAGGCCCGGATACGGGTATACAACGCCGGAGAAAGCTTTAACGACGACTTCACCGTCATGCTCCTGGAATTCTGGGAGCAGGCCGATCACAGCCGGGAGGACTCTGCGGGCTCACTCCCGGAAGACAGCGGCGGATTCGTAGAGTTCTAGAAGGATCATATACCGTAGGAGTCATGTTTTGGGGACATACGGGTTGAAGTATCCCCGCCTTACGGGAATCTCCTCGATCAGCCGCCTGATGCCGATCCCGGCGGGAAAGGTCTGGCCGAGGAGATCCAGATAGAGATCCGGGTCCATGTTCTGGTTTCTCCACTGCACCATGTCTATACGGTTCTCCGCGATAAACCTCTTGAGGGCATCGGCCTCCTTGGGCGCGTCCGTGATGCCGGGAAAGACGAACAGGTTGATTGATACGAACCGGTCCCTCTTCTTCATCTCCGCGGCGCTTGCGGCAAGGCGGTCGAAATCATAGGCCGGTCTGAAGTAGGCGCGGTAGGTGGCCGGGCGCGCCGAGTTCATGCTGATCCGCATACTGTCCAGCCCGGCATCCGCGAGCTCGGCGACCTTTCCCGGCATGCTTGCATTGGTGTTGAGGTTGATGGTGCCCAGATCGGTCTCTTTCCGGATGAGACGGATGGCATCCAGGATCACGTCGCCGGCCATAAGCGGCTCTCCTTCGCAACCCTGGCCGAAGCTCACCACAGGCTCGTCCACTTGGGAGATGTGTTTCAGTGCCACCTGGGCGATCTCTTCGGGTGTGGGCACAAACGAGATACGCTGCTGGGGCGAGGGAGGACCGCTCCCCTCTTGAAAGGAGATGCAGCCTATGCACCGGGCGTTGCACGCCGGAGAGGTCGGCAGCGGCCCTTCCTCACGTCCCTGGAAGAGATTGAGCGCCGCGGGACACCCATAGACCAGGGCGCAGTGAGTGAGGTGTTCTACCAGGCGATTCTTGGGCAGCTCCTTTTTCCAGGCCGAGATCCCCTCTTTCACCCTGTTCATCCGGAACATGTCCGGGTCTTGCCGCCGGGATTCGTCTGTTCTCATGGCCGTGGTCACCAAGCCGTCTTTGAACCCCAGAGCGGTGTAGGCGTAGAGAGGCAGCGCGCCTGAGCCCGCCCTGCGCTCCCAGGCAGCGAGATAGGTCTGGGTATGGGCCGCGCACAGAAAGGTGGCCACGGCAAAGACCGGGCCCTTACCGTCAAAGGGGTTTTTCTTCAGGATCGCGATCTCGCCGGTCTGCCTGTCCATGCCCATGGGATACCTGTCAGGGAGCACATAGAGCTGCGAGCCCCTGGGCAGGGCCATGGTCTCTTCCGAGACCACAGGCGCGAAGTAGTCCCCGCTCCTGCCCACCATGCCTAAGCCCTCGAAATCCATGACGTTCCCTCGCCGGTCGGCGAAAACCATGTTGGGAATGTCGGTTCTCATGGGTTAGAGCACATAGTCCATCACTGCCACTATTGCAAGGGTAATCGGCCTATCAGGCATTGCCTCGCATCCCCGGGAAGTGCTATAAGGGACACAATTGCAATGTGAATCCTTTCGAAAGATGTTTTTCGTATGAAACTACAGAGCCGCCTGATTATGGGTTTTCTCATCGCCACCTGTCTGACAGGGGCCGTGGCCACCGTGGTGGGGATCACTACGATCAATAAAAGCACCCTGGATGAGGTGCAGCGAAAGGTCCAGCAGGATATCAACACCGCCAAGCTCATCTACCGCCACGCCCTGGAGCGTCTCGAATATCAACTGGAGTTCATTTACCTGAGGAGCCCCCTGCAGGAAGTGATCCTGAACAACGATCCGGGCCCCCTGACCGGCCTCGAAGGCCTGATCCGCACCGGGACCCACTACTTCGACGATCGTCGCGCGCTCGACATGCTCACGCTGGTGGATGCGGACGGACGGGTGATCTACCGGGTGGCGAACCCCGAGGCCAAGGGCGATATCATCCTGTGGGACCCGGTGGTCCGCAAGTGCCTGTACGAAAAAAAAAGCCAAATCTCGACAGTCGTCATGTCCCTGGAAACCATCAAGGATCAGAACCCTCGCCTTGCCTCCCGGGTCCTGATTCCCATCGTGAAAACCCCCCAGTCGGTCGAGGTCAGCGAGATCATGCTCTCGCAGGGCATGGTGCTCAGGGCCGCCTGCCCCATCTTCCGGAAGGACGGGACCCTGATCGGGGCCCTGATCGGAGGCATCCTGCTCAACCGTGACTACACGATCGTGGACACCATCAAGGAAACCGTGTACCAGCACGAAACCTATCGCGGCAGGGATATCGGATTTGCAACCATATTTCTGGGCGGGGTGCGGGTATCCACCAACCTGATCAATGCCGGCCGGCAGAGGGCGATCGGCACGATCGTATCCAAAGAGGTCTATGACCAGGTCATCACCCGGGGGAATGACTGGATCGGCCGGGCCTTTGTGGTCAACGACTGGTACATCAGCTCGTACACCCCGATCTACGACATCGACCGGAACATCATCGGCATGCTCTACACCGGCATCCTGGAGGCCAAGTACCGGGACATCAAACTGCACACCATGTGGCTCTTTCTCGGCATCACCTCGCTGGGCATGGTGGTTGCGTTCTTCATCTCCTTCCGCCTCGGTCAGAGCATCATCCGTCGGATCAGGATCCTCAAGCAGGCCACCGAGGCCATCTCGTCGGGCAATCTGGAATACCAGCTCCCGCCGGGGAGGTCCTCGGGTTTCGACATGCTCGACGAGGCCTTCAACAACATGGCCAGATCTTTGAAAGACCGCGACGACAGGCTCCAGAAGGCCTTCCTTCGCATCACACGCACCGAGCGCCTCGCGTCGCTCGGCCAGATGGCGGCCGGGGTCGCCCATGAGATCAACAATCCGCTGGGAGGCATCCTGCTCTACAGCAACCTCGTGCTCGAAGAGATGGAAAACGATCACCCCAGCAAAGACAACATGGAAAAGATCATCTATCAGACCAATCGGTGCAAAAAGATCGTCCAGAACCTCCTGGACTTTGCCAGAACGCCCTCGGGCGACATGCAGCCGATCAGCATCAACGATGTGGTCACCACCTCGCTCAATCTGGTGAAGGATCAGTCCATGTTCCTGGGCATCACGGTGAAACACGATCTCGCCGGGCAGCTCCCGCTGGTCATGGGAGACAGCTCACGGCTCGAAGAAGTTTTTCTCAACCTCTTCATCAATGCCGCCGACGCCATGGAGAGCAGAGGGATTCTCACGATATCCACGTGGCTCTCCAGCACCAACGCGGTCAAGGTCTCCATTTCGGACACCGGCAAGGGCATCGACAGGCTCTATCTTCCCCATATCTTCGAGCCCTTTTTCACGACCAAGGACCCGGGCCAGGGAACAGGACTCGGGCTTTCCATCACCTATGGAATCATCCAGAAGCACAACGGGATCATCGACGTGGACAGCGAACCGGGCAAAGGAACGACCTTTATCATCACCCTGCCTGCATATCTGGGTAACGAAGACAAGACTGGCGTGAAGGCGTCCAATGCCGACCAAGGAGCGGAAATTGGCTAAAAAGAACATCCGAATTCTCATCATCGACGACGAGGAGTCCATCAGGGACGGTTGCCAGCAGATCTTGGCCCGCCAGGGATACGAGCCGACAGCAACCGCGGACGGCATGACCGGCCTTGAGCTCGCCCGGACCGGCGCCTTTGCCGTGATTCTCCTGGATCTGAGGATGCCCAGGATCGAGGGGCTCGAGATCCTGAGGATACTCAAGAGTGAGCACCCGGTCGCCTCCAAGATCATCGTGATCACCGGATACGGCACCATCCCTGTGGCGGTCGAGGCCATGCGGCTCGGGGCGCACAACTTCATCACCAAGCCCTTCAGCGCGGCCGAACTCAAGCTCGCGGTGCAAGACTGCCTTTCCGAAAAGAGCGAAGAGCGTCCCGCCGGAGACACCCTCTCGATGATCATCGGATCGAGCGACTATGTGGAAGAGCTCAAAGACACCATCCGGCGCGTTGCCAAGACGGACAGCACCGTGCTCATCACCGGAGAGAGCGGCACCGGAAAGGAGCTCGTGGCCCGGACCATCCACGGCCTGAGCGCACGGTCCGACAAGACTTTTGTCCCGGTTGATTGCTCTTCCCTGGTGCATAACCTCATGGAGTCGGAGCTCTTCGGCCATATCAAGGGCGCGTTCAGCGGGGCCACCGAAAACCGGGACGGCAGGTTCCAGACCGCGGATAAAGGCACGTTGTTCCTCGACGAGATCTCCAATATCAGCCTCGATGTCCAGGCCAAGCTGCTCCGCGTGATCCAGGAGCAGGAGGTGCCCCGGGTGGGAAGCTCCATGCCCGAGAAGATCGATGTCCGGCTCATCACGGCCACGAACAGAGACTTGAGGATGGAGGTGCAAAGCGGCTCCTTCCGGGAGGACCTCTTCTATCGCATCTCCGTGGTACCCATTCATATCAGGCCCTTGCGGGAACACCGCTCCGACATCGCGCCCATCACGCACCACTACTTCGACATCTTCCGATCGCGGCATTCGAGCAAGGCCCAATCGCTCTCCCCCGAGGCCGTGAAATCCCTGACCTCCTACACCTGGCCGGGCAATATCCGCGAGCTCAAGAACACGATCGAGAGGCTCTGCGTGCTCTGCGATCACGAGGAGGTTACGCTCTCAGATATCCTCTACTACGGCCAGGACACCCATGCAAAGGCCCCGATCGTGGACCCTTTCTCCGGAAAGATGACCCTGGTGGAGGTGGAAAAAGAGCATATCGAGAAGGCGCTTCACCACTTCAACAACCAGATCAACAAGACCGCCAGGTTCCTCGGGATCGACCGGAAGACCCTCAGAACCAAAATCCGCAACTACGGGATAGAGATAAAAGACGATGAATGAGCTGCCCTCCTCCTGACCGGGCAGTCTTCCGGATCTCTCAAGAAAGGGATCAAACCTTTTTCGTCCATGGGGTTATCTTCCTCACCCACGGGGTGTTTTGCCCCTCAGGCCACGACCAAGCATATATCATGAAGTAAATTGATAAGTAATATCTCAATGTTATATAATGGCACCGACCTTGCTTTCTTCCAAGAAAGCTGATCAAACAAGGAGGAAGAGGCAATGGATGCAAAGAAAAAGATATTGCTCATTGACGATGACAAGGACTTCCTGATGGCCACCAAGCTCATTCTGGAAAAGGGAGGGTATGAGGTTTTCCTGGCCGAGGACGGCAAGAGCGGTGTCGAGATGGCCAAATCCGTCAACCCCAACCTCGCGATCATCGACATGATGATGGAGACCTGGAGCGAGGGTTTCAACGTTGTGTCCAAGCTCAGAACCTCTGATTGCGGCAAGCAGATCCCCCTGATCATGCTCAGCGCCGTGGACCTGCAGGGGCCCTACCAGTCATTCGAGCCCCCGGAGGAGCTTCCGACCGTAGACATGGTCCTCCACAAGCCCATCAAGGCGGACGACCTCCTCAAGCACGTGGGGTTGCTGCTCGGGGTATAGCCGGTGATTGAAACTGTTCACGATTCCCGCATTCTCATCATCGACGACGAAGAATCGATCCTTGACGGGTGCAGGCAGGCCCTAGAGAAGTCAGGGTATTCGGTGACCACGTCTTCCGACGGGCTGGCAGGCGTCAACCTCACCCGGGAAATCAAGCCCGAGGTCCTCTTTGTGGACCTCAAGATGCCCAACTGCTCGGGCATGGACATCATTGAAAACATCTCCCGGGAGATGCCCGACATCGTCCTGATCGTAATCACCGGATACGCATCCATTGTCTCGGCAGTGGAGGCCATGAAAAAGGGCGCGTACGACTATCTGCCCAAGCCCTTTACCCCGGATCAGCTCAGGGCCGTCACCAAGCGCGGTATCGAGCACCGGCGCCTCAAGGTGGAGGCGGAGTTTCTCCGGGAGGAAAAGGCGCGGATGGAGAAAAACTTCATCACCTTTGTCTCCCATGAGATGCGCTCTCCGCTGGTGACCATCCAGCAGTACATCGAGTCGCTCAAGCTCATCTCCGAGGGCACCCTTCGGCCCGAGGTCGCGGAGATCATCCAGCGGTGCGAGAAACGCATCCAGAGCCTCCATGAACTCATCGAGCACTGGCTCGATATCTCCCGCATCGAAAACGGCACCTTCTCAGAGGCGAGGATCGCCCTGGACCTCACCGAGGTGATCGAGCGGAGCCTGGACGAGATGTTCCCCTTATGCCAGAGACGGGGGATCGTGCTCGCATCGGACCTCAAGGATGGTCTCCCGATGATCTACGGCGACCAGGAGAGCCTGCTTCGGGTTTTCAGCAACATCATCGGCAACGCCACCAAATACACCCCGCCCGGAGGACGAATCCTCGTGTGCACGGACTGTGACGATTATTACATCTCGGTGAGTGTCTCGGATACCGGCCAGGGTATCCCTCAGGACAAGCTCCCCTTTATCTTTGAGCCGTTCTATCGGGTGCGGGGTAAGCAGGAGCGCCAGAGGGGCTCGGGTCTCGGGCTGACTTTCAGCAAGAAGATCATGGAGGCCCACAACGGCAGGATCGAGGCTGCCTCCAAGGAGGGAGAGGGGACGACCTTCACCATGAAGTTTCCGCGGGCCTACGACAGGTGAGGCTCAACAGCTGTTGTCCTTATCCCCTTCCCAGGGACGGGTATTGTCGAGAAGATATTCGGAGGAGTTGCTCACCATACACTCCCCGCACATGTGAACCAGTTTCATGCTGGCGATCTGCCGCACAATGAACAGCTTCTGAGAGTTCTCGCTGCAGAGAAAACACCTTTGGGCTGTATCGCCTTTATGAAACTCATAGCATTTTTCATCGAGATACTTGCACTTCATCGCTTCCCCCCTGAATTTCAGAATCCTATCACAGGAATCCATATGGTGGCAACCGCATTGGCACGCAGCCACAGCCCTATGTGGGCCTGCCATATGGAAAAACACTTGATCCGGCGGCCCTGAAGAGCAATAATACACAGTCGCATCCACATATCCCATTTGAGGTGAAAAGAGTGAAGAGGCACTGGAACTTTCTCGAATCGCGTGTCGTGTACCAGAACCGGATCGTACAGGTGCGGGAAGAAACCTATCGCTTCGTTCCCAACAATATTGTCCGGGACTTCACGGTGCTCGGCTTTGCCGACTGGGTGAACATCATCCCCATAACGCCCGAG
>JALNWY010000154.1 GCA_023230665.1 Deltaproteobacteria bacterium | reverse complement strand
GTCCAGGTGTTTGCAGAAGCGGATGACAGCAGCCTGGCTTGCCGAGGATTGCTTGGCGAGCTCGCGTACGTTGAGGTGCAGGACCTTCTTCGGGTTCTGCACGACAAAGGAGGCTACCCGTCTTTCGCTCTCTGACAGGCTCTCCCACCGTGCGTTGATCTCAAAGAGGGCTCCTGGGATCTGGTGTGTGCTCTCCATACTCTTGCCTCCACACTCTATCCTAGCGCGTAGCGCTCTGGTGGTACAAGCCGATTGCTTTTGAGATGGGGCCGTCGGCCCTCCGGTCCAGCTCGATCGCCTCTTGGGCATCGATGGAGAGGAGGATCATCAGGATGGCGATCTTCGGCCGTTTGCCCGACGCTTCGAACGCGCTGTTCGCCTCCTCGTCGGTACACCCGGTGGCTTGTTTGATCAGGCGTTTGGAGCGGACGACCAGCTTGGCGTTGACCGGGGTGAGGTCGACCATGAGGTTGCCGTAGACTTTGCCCAGGCGGATCATGGCGGCGGTGGTCAGCATGTTGAGCACCAGCTTCTGTGCGGTGCCTGCCTTGAGGCGGGTGCTGCCGGTGATGACCTCCGGCCCCACATCGAGGAAGATCGTGTGGTCGGCGATGGCGAAGGTCTTGGAGTTTTCGTTGCAGCTGATGGCCCCGACCGCGGCCCCGATGCTTTTGGCATAGATCATGGCACCCAAGACGTAGGGGGCCTGGCCGCTGGCGGTGATGCCGACCAGCGTATCACGCTCGTTGAAGCCAAGGCTCTTCAGTTCATCGACGCCCTCTCTCTCATTGTCTTCGGCGTCCTCAATTGAGCGTACCAACGCCTCCCGCCCCCCTGCGATGAGGCCTTGGACCATCGTACGGGGTACACCGAAGGTCGGCGGGCACTCCGAGGCATCGAGGACCCCGAGTCTGCCGGAGGTGCCGCTTCCGATGTAGAAGAGACGTCCGCCACACTTGAAGGAGGAGACGATATCCTCGACGAGGGCGGCGATGGACGGGAGTTGTCGTTCCACCGCGTAGGGGACGGTCTTGTCCTCACCGTTCATGATGGTGAGGATTTCCAGCGTTGAGGCTTCATCAATGTTCGTCGATCGCTCGTTCCGCTGTTCAGTGGTCATGCGTTCAAGCAACTGCTCGGTGATCTGCTCTTGGGCCACGAAAATCCCCCTTCGTCTATCGCCTTCTGTTCTACTCTATCATCGGCTGAACCGTTTGTAAAGAAACAATGTTTCAAATGTATTTGCAAACTGAAATTATGTATCATATACTGAGGCCAAGAGGTGAGTTATGTCAAAAAAGAGCCGTATCCAGGCGTATCGATCAAAACGGATCCACCACATCATCGGCCTCATGAGCGGTACTTCCCTGGATGGGGTGGACGGGGTGCTGGTCGAGATCAAGAGCGATGAAGGGGGGCAGCCGTCCACCATCACGGTCCTGGATCGAGAGAGCATCGCCTACACCGATGAGGTCCGCCATCGCGTCAATGACCTCTGTATCCCCGGCAAGGCCGACATCGCCGATATGAACACTGCCCACTGTGGCCTCGCGCACTGGAATGCGGCGGTCGTCAATGAGCTGCAGCGCCGCGCTTCGGTGGATATCGATGTCGTGGGGATGCATGGGCAGACCGTCTGGCATGAGCCGCAGGGAACGTGGTTCCCGCTGCCTGAGGGGAATACGCTGGTCAGGGCGACCTTGCAGCTGGGCAACCCCCAAGTCCTCGCCGCGCTCACCGACCTTCCGGTCATCAGCGATTTTCGCAGCGCCGACATGGCGGTCGGAGGCCAAGGCGCCCCCCTCTCTCCCTCTATCGATCACCTCCTCTTCGCTGAAAGGGGCAAGGGGGTGGCGGTGCAGAATATCGGCGGCATCTCCAATGTGACGATCCTGCCCAAAGACAAGGGGCCGGCTGAGATCTGGGCCTTTGACACCGGACCGGGAAACATGATCATCGATGCGGTGGTGGGATGGGGGAGTGAGGGGACACTGCGGTATGACGATGAGGGGCGCATCGCCTCGGAGGGCGAGGTGGACCGAGCGTTGCTCGCCTCCCTGATGGAAGACCCGTACTTTGCCAAGAAGCCACCCAAGTCGACCGGACGGGAGGTCTATGGGGCGGCCTTCACCAGCGAGTTCATCCAACGCGCTGTGGTGCGGGGGCTGGACTATGCCGATATCGTGGCCACCGCAACGGCCTTCACTGCTCAGAGCATCGTCGATGCGTATCGCTCGTTCGTCCTTCCCTACACCCCCCTCGACCGGGTGGTGGTCTGTGGGGGAGGGGCGCGGAACCTGACACTCCTGGCGATGCTGAGGGGAGCCCTCGACGCTGAGGTGGTCTCCTCCACCACCGTGGGGGTAGTGGACACCGACCGTGAGGCGATGGCGTTCGCCCTCCTGGCCCACGCCTCCATGATGGGCTTGCCCTCCAATATCCCCTCGGTTACCGGAGCTCAAAAAGAGGTGGTCCTCGGAACCATCACGATGGGGCAGCTTTGAGAGTTTTACAGCGAAACGGTAAAAAGTGGCAAAAAGGGTGTTGAAAACCCTGCAAAAAATGGCAAAATGAGAAGAAATAACTGGTAAAAATGTGCAGATGAGAGTATTATTACAATAGCTATAAGAGATTATAAGGAAATAGTAATGCTCAGAAGAAAAATTGACCAAGAACTGATCAAATGGCACAGAAGAACCTCCTTCAAACCAGCCCTTCTGCTCTTAGGCGCCCGTCAGGTGGGCAAAACCACCTCGGTGCGGACTTTTGGGAGGCAATACTACGAATCGGTGATCGAGATGAATTTTGAGGAACAACCGAGCCTGAAGCGAATCTTTGCTGGTGATCTCAATATCGAAAGTATCGTGGAAAAGATCAGTGTTGCCGGCTTGGGGCGCTTGGTTGCATCAAAAACCTTGTTGTTTCTCGATGAGATCCAAAGCTGTCCGAGTGCCCGTACCGCCTTGAAGTTCATCGTTGAAGATGGGCGATTCGATGTGATCGCTTCAGGTTCCTTGTTGGGTCTCCACTATCGTGAGGTCTCTTCATATCCGGTGGGATTCGAACACAAGGTTGAGATGCACAGCCTTGATTTTGAGGAGTTCCTCTGGGCCAATGGCATCACTGATGCGACGATCGAAGCGCTCAAGCAATCGTATGAGCAACGGAAGCCGGTAGACGAATACATCCATCAACGCATGATGGAGATGTTCAAGCGGTATATGATAGTCGGCGGCATGCCGCGGGTCGTCAGCTCATACGTCCATGACAAGGATATCGGTGAAGTGCTGCTTCTGCAGCGCAGCATCACGGAGAGTTATCGCGATGACATTTCCAAGTACGCCGGCAAGCGAAAGGGAGAAGCGAAACGGGTTTTCGATGCAATTCCGATGCAGCTTACCCAGCGGAACAAGAAGTTCAAGGTGAGTCAAGTGGAAGAAGGAGGCCGACTGCGCACCTATGAGGATGCCCTTGAGTGGTTGCATGATGCCGGGATCGCGAGCTTCTGCCACAATGTGGCAAACGTTGAGCTGCCCTTCGCCCTGAATGCCCGAGCATCCTTCTTCAAATTCTTCATGCGTGATACCGGTCTTCTCTCCTCGATGTCGATGGGGAATGCCCAAAGTGCCATCCTCAACGGTGATCTGAGCATCAATGAAGGTGCCATCGTAGAGAACTGCATTGCCGATCTCTTGGTCAAGAGAGGGTATCCACTCTTCTATTGGGACATCAAGGGAAGATTAGAAGTCGATTTTCTCATCCAGAAAGAGAACACCATTGTCCCGATCGAGGTGAAGAGCGGTCGAGACTATCGTCGCCACGCCTCCCTCGATCGTCTGATGGCGACCTCATCGAGGCATGAGAAGCGGGCGCTGGTCCTGAGCCCGTACAATGTTGAAGTTGCTGAACAGATCGACTATCTGCCGCTCTACATGGTGATGTTCCTCTGACCATCCCCACCATTGAACCTTGATGATGCTCCCCAAAGGTCCCGCTCTGCATACAGGACGTTCTCACTGCTAAGCGTGTCTGCCCCTTGACGGAATCGACGCTCCACTCCACCCTTTACTGAAGAGAGGAGTTGTGCCCTATGCTCAATCTACGCGTCGACCAACACGGATCGGGAGACTATTGCACCATCACCGAGGCTTTGGAGGCCATCCCATATGAGTGTGAGGCTATCGTTACGGTGAATGAAGGCGTCTATCGTGAGCGCCTCTTCAGCGACAAGCGCGCGCTCACCATCCGCGGGGAGGGGGAGGTGGTCATCATCGCCGCAGCGGGCGGCCATGACACGATCGACGCAAAGAAGAAGCGGGGGACCTTTCGTTCCTTTACCGCATTCTTCAGCGGGGAAGCGGTGACACTGGAAAACCTCACCATCATCAACGAAGCCGATCCGTCGCGTGGGCAGGCCATCGCCCTCTCGCTGTACAGCCACCAGTGCCACTGCATCGATGTGACACTGAAATCCCACCAAGACACGCTCTTTATCGGGCCGCTTCCGGAAAAGGAGCGCGAGACGGATGGTTTCTATGGGCCACGCCACCTCCAGCCGCGCCGCCTCACCGAGCTCCTGTTTGAAGGTGGACTCATCGAAGGAAGCATCGATTTCATCTTCGGAAGCGGGGATGCGCGTTTTGTGTCCACCGAGATCCGCAGCGTGGATACGGGGTGGGTCTGTGCCCCATCGACGATGGCAGGCGGACAGGGCTTTGTCTTTGAACGCTGTGTGTTCACGCAGGGGGAGCGAGTCGAACCCGGCTCGGTCTTTGTGATGCGCCCCTGGCGCGCTGGAGGGCGGGTTGAGTGTATCGCCTGCCACTTCGGGAGACACATCAATGCTGCCCTTCGTGACGATTGGCCTGGAGAGGGGGCGGGCGAGGGAACGTTGGAACACCGGCAGTGCTCCGTTGCACCGGGGCGGGAATTCTCGAAGATGTGAGGCTGCCGGATGCCCGACAGCCTCAGTAAGGCGTCCTTACTTGATAACCCCGCTCTTCTTCAAGTCATTGATATTCAATGACTTGCCATAGGGGACGTCGAGCTTGCCATCGTTGACCAGCTTGATGACCTGAGTGCGGTACGGGGAGGAGAGGTCGACGCCGACGATCCTCCAGTTGTTGTCCACCTTCGGGGAGATGACCCCCCGCTCCTTGATGTACTCCACCAGCATGTCGCGGATCGAATTGGGGCTCTCCCACTCCTTGGTGCCCGCCACCAACTTCTGGGCCTTGAGGGCCGAGGAGTAGCGGTAGTTGTTCACCGCGAGAGTCAGCTGTTCCGTGTCTTTCAGCGGGCTTCCTTTGTACATCACGCTCTTGATGCGCCGGCCGGCCGGCTGTGAGAGATCGATCTCGTAGTCGACTCCGGCGAACATATCATAGAGGTAGCCGGGCTTCTCCGGATTGAAGCTGATCGAGATATCGCCGGGGACCCACTGGTTGTAGCAGGAGGCCGACCACTCCATGTACGCCTTCAGCTCGGCACCGGTGACCGGTACCCGGTAGAGGGTGTTGTCGTACTTGTAGATGCCGAAGATCGTACCGTAGTTGATATCCCCCGCCTTGATGTCGCTGGTGTCGGCGAAGAGGGCCGCACCCGAGACATCGGCGCCGCTGTTTGCCAGCTGCACCTCGTTGATGAGGTCCATGACGGCGGTGTCGCGAAGCTTCCCTTCGGGGATGCCACGGATTTCGTTCGCCGGCTGGAAGGTGGTCGCCGCCACCCCGAAGACACCACCGCTGCGCACTCCATCATCACCGACCGGGCCGCCGAGGATGTAGTCCCTCGTCTCCTCGTGGGCTTCACGGATGAAGGCGTTCCCTCTGATGAGGTCGCTCGGCTCATAGTCGGCCATGTCGACGATGGCGATGGCGCGGTCGACTACCCGCTTGTTGCCATCGAGCGCCAGATCGATGCGGATCACTTCGCGGGCGAGGTTCCGCGTCCCGCCGATGACCGTGTTGCCGCGGATCTCCTTGATGGTGTTGTGGTCGTGGCCAACGATGAGGACATCGATCTCGGGGCAGAGCTCCAGGATCTTGTTGGCGCCGTCGCTGCCGCCCTCCTCATCGTACTCGGGGTAGATGCCGACGTGGGAGACCACCACGATGACGTCGACCTTGTCCGCGATGATGTCGATGGCCCGTCGGGCCGCCGGCCCCACGGCGGAGAAGACGAACGGGTCGGTCTTCTCTCCATCCCAGCGCGGCGCGTTGGGGTTGGTCAACCCGATGATGCCCACCTTCACCCCGCCTCGAGTGACGATGGTGTAGGGGAGAGCCGCCATCGTTCCGTCCACCCGCGCCATATTGGCGGCGAGGACGGGGAAGTTGGCCAGGATCTGGATGCGTTTGATCAGGTCCTCTCCGAAGTTGAACTCATGGTTTCCCAACGTCATCGCATCGTAGCCGAGCAAGTTCATGGCCCGCATGACGGGGTGTTCCCCCTCCCGTTTGTTGTACAGGTCGTCGGTCATGATGTTGCCTTGGATGACGTCACCGTTGTCGACGAGGATGACGTATTCCTCCTCGTCCCGTACCGATTGTACATAGGTGGCGATCCTCGCCATTCCGGTGTTGGTCGTCTCCTTGTCATCCTCGTAGCTGAACCCCCAGACATTTCCGTGGATGTCGGTGGTCGCCAGGATGACCAGCTTCTCAGCTTGTCTGATTTCCGCCAGCGGTTGCCCCGTCAGGATACTGCTGAACAGTGAGACAATCACCAAGAGGAGAACCGTAATCCTCACATATCTTTTTTTCATACCCCACTCCTTTTCGACTGATGGCAGTCGATACCTATGGTGCAGGCAACACTCGTTGCCGCTGCATGCTGCGTTCGAATCATCGAAGAAGTAACAGGATACTGTTCGTTGCGGGGTGTAGAGCCATGCACGTCGGGTGCGGAGTAGATCCCTTGCTTCATGATATCACAAAACTCGCAGACGTCGAGAGAAGTGCCACGTTCACATTCCGGGGATTTTTCTGAATGAGCATGCCCTGGTACATTGCATCACGGAAATGAGGTCGATATTCTCTTGGTATGGAGAAGGTGATGATGAAGACCACGATAGAACAGAGAGAGCTGCTGGAGACGCTGAAGAAGCGCTTTGAAGCCAAAGTCGAACGCCATGAAGGCATCGTGTGGGAGGATGTCGCCTCCCGCCTGAGCGAATATCCGGAGAAAATAGCCTCCCTTGCCCTCATGGAGGAGAGCGGTGGTGAAGTGGAGCTGCTCGATCAAGATGAACGCGGAGCCTACCGCTTCTTCGACTGCGCCCCCGAGAGCCCGGAGGGACGACGCAACCTCTGCTACGATGAGGCATCGCGCCGAGCGCGGAAGGCCAATGCTCCGCTGTCAAGCGCCGAGGAGGTGGCAAAGGAGATGGGAGTCGAGCTCTTGGACGAAGAGGAGTACCGCTTCCTGCAGGGTTTCG
>JALNWY010000153.1 GCA_023230665.1 Deltaproteobacteria bacterium | reverse complement strand
GGATTCGTTCTTTGCCATCAGCGCGGTCACCAGTGGCATCCAGGATATCCGGCGGGTGACCAAACACGCGCAGAACACCCCGGAGCCTCCGGTGGTCTTCATCGACGAGGTGCACCGGTTCAACCGGGTCCAGCAGGATGCGCTGCTGCCCTTTGTCGAACGGGGCGATATCATCCTGATCGGGGCCACTACCGAAAACCCCTCTTTTTCCATCACCTCCCCGCTTCTTTCCCGGCTACAGGTGGTCACGTTCAGGGCCTTGAAGCCCTCGGACGTCGAGAAAATCCTCAAACGGGCCATAGAGGACGACCCGGGCCTGGCCTCGCTGGGAAAGATCGTATCCCCGGATGCCCTCAAGGCCCTGGCGCGAGCCGCTGACGGCGATGCCCGCGCAGCGCTCAACCTCCTGGAGCTCGCCCTGAGCACTATCGACAGAGAGCGGATCGAGATCGATGACCTCAAGGCCCTGCTCGACAGGCCCCTCTACCACGACAAAACCGGCGAGAACCACTACGACCTCATCTCGGCGTTTCACAAGAGCGTACGCGCAAGCGACATCAACGCCAGTATCTACTGGCTGGGCAGAATGCTCGAGGCCGGCGAAGACCGGCTGTTCGTCCTGCGCAGGATGATCCGCATCGCGTCGGAAGACATCGGCATGGCCGAGCCCAATGCCCTGCGCATGGTGGTCAGTGCCAAGGATGCGTTCACCATCCTGGGCTCTCCCGAGGGAGAGCTCGCACTCTACCAGGCCGCGGTGTACCTTGCATGCGCACCCAAGAGCAATGCCGTCTACATGGCAGAGAAACAGACCCGCGAGCTGATCAGGAAGACCGGTACACCCGAGGTACCCCTTTTTCTGCGCAACGCGCCCACCAGGCTCATGCGCGAGTTGGGGTACGGAAAGGGATATATCTATGCCCACGACGATCCGCACGGGGCACTGTTGCTGAACTATTTCCCCGACGGGATTGACGAGGTGAGGCTCTATGTGCCCCGTGATACCGGCTTCGAGAAACGTGTAAAGGAGATCATGAATGCTCGAAGAAAAATTGCGGCAACTCGGTCAGGATCATATCGCAAAACTTCTTGAGACCGGGGCCGGATTCGTCTTGCGCAGTGAGATCGAAAAAGATCTTAAAGGGATCAGCATCCCGCTGGTCCGCGAGCTGACGGAGGGAAGGCATCTCTACCAGGAGCCCGCTCTGGTGCAGGTAAAGCCGGTGCCCGTGGTGCCGGCCTCGTTTTCCGCATCGCCTAAGGCCGGACGCTTCCGCGCCCATGGAGAAGACCTGCTGAGAAAGGGCCGGGTCGCGGCCCTGGTGGTGGCGGGAGGCCAGGGCTCCCGGCTGGGCATTGATGCGCCCAAGGGCGTGGTGGGGGTGGCCCCGGTGACCGGGAAAAGCCTGTTCCAGCTCCATGCCGAAAAGGTGCTCGCCCTGTCGAGAAAGCATGGGCGGGCCGTGCCCCTGTTTGTCATGACCTCGCGTGCCAATGATGCCGACACGCGCGCTTTCTTTGCCGGGCATGCGTTTTTCGGGCTCGACCCTCAGGATGTCTTCTTCTTTGTCCAGGGCATGCTGCCATCCATCACCCTTGAGGGCAGGTTTGTGCTCTCGCGCTATGGCGGGCTCTTCATGAACCCTGACGGTCACGGAGGCACGCTGGCCGCCCTGAGAAAGAACGGCTGTCTCGATACCATGAGGGACAGGGGCATCGAAGAAATCTTTTACTTCCAGGTGGACAACCCGCTGGTCTCGATATGCGACCCGCTCTTCATCGGCCTGCACAACCTTCAGGGTGCAGGGATGTCGTCAAAGGTGGTGAAGAAAACAGGCTTTGATGAAAAGGTCGGCATCATCGCCGAGGTCGAGGGGAAGACCCGCGTTGTCGAGTACAGCGACATGAGCGACGACATGCGATACGCCCTCGACGCCGAGGGCAAGATGCTCTACTGGGCAGGAAACAGCGCGATCCACATGATCAGGCGCGATTTCGTGGAGTCGCTTACCGGCTCCGCCGTGCGGCTGCCCTTCCACAGGGCCGAGAAAAACATTCCCGCCCTCGACCCTGCAGGCAACCCGGTGGAGGTCCGAGGTATCAAGTTCGAGACCTTTATTTTCGATGCACTTCCCATGGCGGAAAAGTCAGTTACCCTCGAGGTGCTCAGAGAGCACGAGTTCGCCCCGGTGAAAAACAGGACCGGCGAAGACTCCCTGGAAACCTCCCGGATCATGCAGAGCCGGCTCCACAGGAGCTGGCTGAAGGATCTGGGGGTGGAGGTCTCCGGCACGAGCCTGATCGAGATCAGTCCCCTGGTCGCCCTGGAAAAAGACGACCTCGCCCTGCGGGTGAAGAGCCTGCCGGCGAAGATCGATAAAGACATATACATCCCATGAGGGGAGGACGCCTGGTCGCAGGCAGCCCATGAAGAGGCATACGCTCACTATCAGGGAGGCATCCTGGGAAATCATCATCTGGATGGGAAGCATCGTTGTCCTGGGTTGCGTGGTTCTCTTCGCCGTATACTCCTACAAGGGCGTCGAGCGGGAAATGGCCAATCAATTCAACCGCGAGCAGATGCTGCTCGCCCAGCAGACCGCTATGGGCATCGAGCAGTACATGAACGACATCACCAACGTCCTGGGCCTCACCGCCCACATTCAGCCCGTTGCCGACGGAGACCCGAAGGAGATCAGCATTGCCCTCGAAAACGCTTATCGGTCCTTAAGAAACAAGGTCTCGTTCATGTTCTGGGAAAATGCCGAGGGCGTCATGGCCCTTCATCACCCCAGAGAGGTGCTCCCGGGGATGCAAGGCAAAGACTTCAGCTTCAGGACCTATTTCCGGGTGGCAAGGGACCTCAATGTGCCCTTTGTCTCCGATATCATCATGGTAGGGGGCGAGCATTACCAGGATATCCCGGGACGTTTCGAGACCTTTATCATCTCCTTTCCCCTAAAGGGAAGCGACGGCACCTTCAATGGCGTGCTGGGCTGCGCCATCGACCTTTCGAACATCACCGCGCACTACGTGGCCCCCTTGCGCCCGTCTGAGACCGGGTATGCCTGGCTCGTGGACGAAACCGGCATGATCCTCTACCACCCAAACCCCCGGTGGATCGGCCTGAACCTCTATGATGTCGTCCTCAACATGGAGCGGCAGGGACACAGCATCAAGGGGATCCAGAGCATCAAGGACGCCATGGAGCTCAAAAACGACGGCATGTACGAGTTTCTGTTCCCGCACTTTCCCGACTCCAAGCCCGTCAAGAAACTTCTGGCCTTTTCCTCTGTTCACTTTCTCAACCGCAGATGGATCACGGCCGCCTCCTCGCCCTACAGCGAGGTCATCTACCTCATGTCCGACACCTTCAGAAACACCCTGGCGCTTGGCTCCATGAGCATCGGGTTCATCGTCGCGGCCACCCTGGTCCTCCTGAGGATCAACCGGGCGCGCGCCACGGCCTCCGAACGCAACCGCTGGGCCGAGGCCGTGCTCATCGCGCACAAGAGGCTGGAGACCATCTTCAACGGGGTGCCCCATTATCTCGCCATGATCGATGCGGCCTTTATCATCACCGACGTGAACGAGCGGCTCTGCGAGCTCTACGGAAAAAAGCGCGAAGACATCGTGGACAAGCACTGTTCGCTCGACTTTCCGGAAAGCGAGCGCATGTGCAACTCCGACATCGCGGCCAAGTGCTTCACCACCGGGCAGATCGTCACCGAGCGCGACATGCGGATGGAGATCCAGGGCAAGCCCTACTTCTTCGACATCAGCGCCATTCCAATGTTCAACTCCAGGAGGGAGGTGGACTACGTGGTTCAGTACGCGGTGGACATCACTGAAAAAAAGGCCCTGACCGAGAAGCTCATCCAGGCGGAAAAGCTCGCCGCCGTAGGCCAGATATCCGCCCACGTGGCCCACGAGATCCGCAACCCGCTCACCTCGGTGCTGCTCCACTCGGAGCTGCTGGAGGATGAGATCGGAGGCAACGGAGACAATGAGGAAGCCCGGGAGTTGATCCGGGTCATACGGCGGGAGATCGACCGCCTTTCCCAGGTCACGGATGAATATCTGTCCTATGCCAGGCTCCCCCACCCCAAGAAGCAACGGGTGGATCCAAGGCGGGAGATCGAGTCTGTCGTGTCCATGCTCATGCCCGAGCTCAAGCGCCGCGGTGTGGAGGTAACCCTCAAGTGCCCGGAAACACTGCCCGATATCATGATCGATCGTGGACAATTCAAGCAGCTTCTGATAAATCTCATCAAGAATGCAGAAGACGCCATGCCCTCGGGAGGGAACCTGGAAATATCCCTCATGAAGAGAAAGGACAACTTTCTGCTCCTGGTCAAGGACACCGGCTACGGCGTCCCCCAGGAACACTTGAGGAGGATATTTGACCCGTACTTCACCACCAAGGAAAACGGGACCGGGCTCGGACTGGCCCTCGTCCAGTACATCGCCAACGCACACGACGGATGGGTGGAGGTGGAAAGCCAGAAGGGCACGGGCTCGACCTTTATCTTCTCCATCCCCATTGGTTTTACACAAGATATCAAGGAGGAGGCCACCAACGCATGAAGCATGCCGCCACCATCGCATTGATGATCTTTCTGACTCCCGCTGCTGCCCTGTGCGCGGGAGGGCTCAGGTGCACGTTGCCCCCGGGGATCGCCGAGGCCCATCTCCTCTCGGGAGGCACCCCGGTTATGATGGAGCATCTTAAGGCCGGGTATGAGAGCGGGCTCGCGGCATTGAGCGCCGAGCTCCAGATCGAGGAGCTCGGCGCACAGGTCAAAAAGGCGCAGAGCATGCTCGAAAAAAGAAACCGCTCATACGCGGACACGCTTGCCTCTATCCGCAAAAAGCACCTGTCGTCCCTGTTCGTCATCCTGGAGGCCATCGAGGCATCCATCTCGCCGTCATCGTCTGCCTTGGGCGATGTGACCTTTTTCTACACGGTGCGCAACTCGACCGACCGGATCATCACCGACATCACCTATACCCCGCGGGTGGGGGGCAAGCCGCTACCCACCACTACCTCGCTCGTGCTCGAATTCATGCACCCCGAAACCCTGATCTCCGGTGTGGGTCCCGGTGAAACCCTGACCAACCGGGGCCATGACCCTGAACGATTCTCGTTTTTTATCAGCGAGCTGAGCCCGGAGGAGATCAATGCGCTCAAAACCGATGCCGCGAAACAGTTCGGCATCGAGATCACTGACATGCGTTTTGCCGATCAAAAGGGCTACAAGGACCAGGTCAAGGTGCAGGACTTTCTCTCCGCCTTTTCCCGGCAGATCAAGCCCCTTACCTCTGCCATTGACCAGGCAGAGGTTGACGTGGAGGCGAGAAACAGGGCCCATGCAAAGGCGCTCGCGGGCTTCACTGAAGGGAAAAAACAGCTTGAGGACCAGCTCAAGGCATCGCTCGCGGAGCTGAAGAAAAATTCGATTCGCTGCTCGGTGCGCCCTGACAAGAAAAACCGGTTTGAGTTCAACGGCGTCCCTGCCGGAACCTACTGTCTCTATGCACCCGACGGCAGGGGCGGCGCCGTGTTCGAGGAGGTCGCCGTCAGCGGCCATGGACGGCAGGAGCTCGCTGCCGAGATAAAAAAGGACCCGTTTGTGCCATGAACAAAAAGATCCTGGTCGTAGACGACGAGATCGGCATACGTGAGTCCCTGCAGAAGATCCTGAACAAGGAGGGGTTCTCTGTGGTGACAGCGTCCAACGGAGACGAGGCCTTCAAGGTGATCCGGCAGGGGGGCGTCGACCTCCTGATCACCGATATCCGGATGGCCGGGATGGACGGCGTGGAGCTGCTCAAGGTGTGCAAGTCCGTGTCGCCCTTCACCGAGGTCATCGTCATCACGGGCTATGCCTCGGTGGATACCGCGGTCGACTCCATGAAGCAGGGGGCATACGACTACATCACCAAACCGTTCAAGAAGGCCGATATCTTAAAGGCGGTCAACAAGGCCATCGAAAAGCAGATCCTGACCATGGACAACATCCGGATGAAGGAGCGGATCGAGGCCTTCGAGTCGGGCCCGCTCATCGAGTCCTCCAGTCCCCGGATGAGGAGCATCATGGAGCTCGTCCGGCAGGTTGCCCCCAGCCAGGCCACGGTCCTGATCCTGGGGGGATCGGGCACGGGCAAGGAGGTGATCGCCGACATGATCCACCAGCTCTCTCCCCGGGGGACCCGGCCCATGGTGAAGGTGAACTGCGCGGCAATCCCCGAGACCCTCATCGAGTCGGAGCTCTTTGGCTATGAAAAGGGCGCCTTCACCGGCGCCGCGGCGCGTAAGGAAGGCCGCTTCGAGGCGGCGGACAAGGCAAGCATCTTCCTCGACGAGATCGGAGAGGTCCCCCAGGCCGTCCAGGTCAAGCTGCTGAGGATCCTTCAGGAGGGCAACTTCGAGCGCCTGGGCAGCAACAAGACCATCCATACCGACACCCGGATCATTGCGGCCACCAACAAGGACCTCCCGGCCATGGTCAAAGAGGGTCTGTTCCGGGAGGATCTCTACTGGAGGCTCAATGTCATCACGATCAAGCTGCCCCGTCTGAGCGAGCGCAAAGAGGACGTGCCGAACCTGGTACAGCATTTCATCAACCGGTTTTCCAAAAAAAACGCCAAGGACATCAACGGGATCGAATCCAAGGCCATGGAGCTGCTCCTCTCCTATGAATGGCCGGGCAACGTGCGCGAGCTGGAAAACGTGATGGAGCGGTGCGTGGTCCTCGACAGGGACGGGATCATCGGCGCCGACGACCTCCCCCGGGAGCTTGCCCGGTGCAGCGCCAAGATGGCCGAATCGGTCACCATCCCTTTGGGAACACCCCTGGAGGAGGTCGAGCGGATCCTCATGGAAGAGACGCTCAAACGTACCGGGGGCGACAAGGGGCTTGCTTCCAAGCTGCTCGGGATATCGACCCGGACCCTGTACCGGAAGATGGACCGAAAGGAAGATTAGCCGGGAGGGAGAGGGAAAACCCGCGCCTCACGCGGCGGCCCGCCATGCAGCCGACGGGATCACGCGAGCTTCTTGTCCGCTTGTATCTTGAACTTTTTGATCTTGTAGTGCATGACCCGCCGCGAGATGCCCAGGATATCGGCCGCGTCCTTCTGGACCCACTTCGCCTTCCTCAGGGCGTCCACCACCATGGCCCTCTCCTGGGCCTCCAGGGGATTGAGCTCGTCTTTGTTCTCATCTCTCCCCACCAGCAGATCGTGCAGGTAGATGCTGCCGGATGTGATCACCTCGTCCCTGCAGAGCACCACGGACGACTCGATGACGTTCTTGAGCTCGCGCACATTGCCCGGCCACCGGTGATCCATGAGCAGGTCCACCGCATCCTTGCTGAAGCCCGTAATCTTCTTGCCGGCCCGGTTGCAGAACTCGGTGAGAAAGATCTGCGCAAGCCCGGGAATGTCTTCTTTCCGCTCCCGTAAGGGGGGAATCTCTATGGTGATCACCTTGAGCCGATAGTAGAGATCCTCCCGGAAGTCTCCTTCCTTCACCTTCTGCCTGAGGTCGACGTT
>JALNWY010000152.1 GCA_023230665.1 Deltaproteobacteria bacterium | reverse complement strand
GTGGAAACCTTTGCCCCGGATGGAATTTGCCTCTCCCCCGGCTATCTGGCCGACGTCAGCATGGAGATGGACCGCAAGGACCAGGTTGACGAGTTGAACATCGTGGTCAACCGCGACAAGGACTTGCTGGTCGAGGCGGAGCGGCACGCGGCCCTGGGCCAGATCTCCGCCCAGGTCTACCATGAAATACGCAACCCGATCCTCTCAATCGGCGGACTGGCCAAGAGATTGTCCGAACAGTTTCCCGCTGACCGCCCCCAGACGTATATGGCGGTTATTGTCAAGGAGGTTGAGCGGCTGGAGAAGATCCTGCATAATCTTTTCAGGTTCACCGCCGCGGTGGAGCTTGCCCGCGCGCCGGTCCAGCCGGAGGAATTGATGAAGAGGGTGATCGGCCTCTTCCGTTCCGATCTGGACAAGTGCGGTATCAGGGTCACATTGACCTTCGCGGAAGACCTTCCGGAGCTGATGATCGACCAGGAGCAGATTCATGAGGCACTGGTGCATATTCTCAAGAACAGTATCGAGGCCATGCCCGAGGGAGGAAATCTGGAAATCGGCCTGGGGGTCGAAAACGGCAATGTCGCGTTCAGGATCAGGGACTCCGGCGCCGGCATCAGCATTGCGCATGCCTCCCGGGTAACGGAACCCTTCTTCACCACCAAGGTATACGGCTCCGGCCTGGGGCTCAGCCTGGCCGGCAAGGCCGTTCAGCTCCACGGCGGGGAACTGCAGATCAACATGCTTGAGTCCGGGGGAACGGAAGCGGTCATTCTGCTGCCGGCCAACAGCCGGGCGTAATATTCCGGCTTTTTTTTCATTCATTGTGATCCGCCCCCGATTATCCCTGCAAGAATTGCCCAAGAATCCAGGCAGGGCCGAATCCCGCTGAAAATCCTCCTGATTCACGATGTGTGGCCAGAAGCATTGGCAAAACTGTGGTGGATTGTTGATTCATTATAACGCCTGCCGGAGCGAAACGTTATTGGCGGGGGACGCAACTTCTCCATGCCGGTCAGGAAAAAATTGTCTGCTGTCACTTGTTTTATTGCTTATTTCTTTAAAAAGAATATTATATACAATATATTTTATCGCAAAATAATGCTGGCAGAGGTGTCTGATGCAGGATTTCTTTGATCGGGCTGCAATCGTCTCGGTGCTCAACGGCTTCAATCCATGGTGGGGGGGAAAGTCGGCAGCGGTCCCGGAATTCAGGCGGCTGGCGTTTGGTACCTGTCATTCCCTGTTGCAGCAGGATTCGCTGCGGCGTGCGATTTTGCTGTCAGGCCCGCGGCGGGTGGGAAAAACCACACTGCTGCAGCAACTTGCGGTTGGTTGTATCGCGGAAGGGATGAATCCGAAAGGCATCCTGTATCTGAGTCTCGACCACCCGCTTCTCAAGTTGCTGCCCTTGCGGAAAATTCTCCTGATCTACCATGAAACGGTCCATCCGGAAACGGAAAAGACCATCCTGCTGCTGGACGAAATCCAATATTCCGGCGAATGGGAAACCGAAGTCAAACTGCTGATTGACCACCAGCCGCAGTACCGGATTCTGGCGACCGGCTCGGCCAGCGTCGTCCACAAAGACAAACTGGCGGAAAGCGGGGTGGGGAGATGGATCACGGTTCCGATCCCGACGCTTTCCTTCTATGAGTTTATCCGCATCCGGGGCGAGACGGCGCCTGCCGTCCGGGAAGACCTGAAATTAAGCGATCTCTTTCTGTTGCCAAGCACGGAGCTGCACCAGCTTGCCCTGCAGTTACGGCCTCTGCTGCTGCATTTTCAGCAATACCTGCTGGTGGGGGGATTCCCGGAAACCGCGCGGCAAAGCGATTCCGCCATGTGCCAGAGACTGTTGCGGGAGGATGTCGTCGAACGGGTCCTCAAACGGGACATGACCGCCCTTTTCGGAGTGCGGAACATCAACGACCTCGAAAAGCTTTTCATCTATCTCTGTCTGCACAGCGGCGGGATTCTCGCCCACAAGACCGTGGCCGCGGTCCTGGAGACGCCGACGGCCACGGTAGCCAATCATCTTGTCCTGCTGGAGCTGGCCAATCTTGTCTACCGCCTGCCCCCGACCCGGCTGGGCGGCAAGAAAGTGCTGAAGGCCCGGTACAAGTATTATCTGGTGGATGCCGCCCTGCGCAACGCCGTCCTGTTGCGGGGGGAAGAGGTCTTCCTCAATCCCGCGGAAATGGGCCTGATCGTCGAGACCACCGTGCTCAGGCACTTGTATGCTCATTATTACCGGGACACGCCGGAGTTATGCTATTGGCGGGACGCAGCGACCGGCCTGGAGGTGGACATCATTGTCAAGAGCCCCGCCTACCATCTGCCCTTTGAAGTGAAATATAAAGAAAAAGCAGGACTGGATCGCAAGAGCGGCCTTGCAGTGTACAGCGGCGCCGAAGACGTGAAAAGGGCCTTTCTGGTCACCAGGTCCGATGCCGATTTCGGCGTGGCTCGTCTGGAGGGCATGGAGACCGAATTTCTGAAGGTCCCGGCCCATATCCTCTGCTACCTGCTGGGCCAGGCAGAGACGATTCTCCGGAAATGACGGTATCGATCCCGCCGGACGGCAAACCGGCCAAGCACGACAACCATCAGGCCCATAAACTGGCCGATCTCTTCCATCGGACGTCCTTTCCATCAACAACAAGACCAGCGAAATCTGACAAGCTATCGTGGAGATTGCCTGATGAACGCACCGCGCATTGATGAACTGATCAGGGCATTTGACCTCCCTGACGACGCCTACAAACGGGAGGAAGTTGAGGAGGCACTCACCTTCAGGGAAGAAATCACCCCCAGGTTGCTGCGCATTCTCCAAGAGGTCGCCGATGACCCGGTGGGCTGGGCGCTGGAGAAGCGCAATGCCCATGTCTATGCCGCAATCCTTCTCGCCCATTTCCGGGAACCGGCGGCCCACCTGCCGGTCATCCGCGCCTTCAGCATCCCGCGGGAGCAGCAGGAGGAAATCTGGGGGGACATGATTTTCCAGACCCTGCCCGCCTTGCTCCTGCGGACCTGCGGTGGGGAGCTCACCACGATCAGGGAACTGGTCCTCGACCGTGCTGTTCCGGAGGACGTTCGCTTCGCCGCCATCGAGGCCCTGACCCTTGCTGTGGGGCTGGGAATGACCGACCGGGAGGAAGTCGTCCCCTTGCTCGCCGGTCTCCTGACCGGAAACGAGGCGGACACCGGTTCGGATTACTGGAACAATGTCATCTGTTCTCTCTGCGACCTCCATCCACAGGATTCTCTGGCGGTCATCCGCCAGGCCTACGCCGAAGGACTGGTGTCCCCGGATTATGTGGACACCTCGGACGTTGAACGTGATCTGGCGCGGGACCGCGAAGATGTGCTGGCCCAGTTGCGGCGCACCGCGGAGAGGCGGGTCCCCAAGGATGTCCATGAATATCTGTCGATGTTTGCCGGGTATAGGGAGGAGGCTTACGAGCCTGTCCGGCCGCGGTCGTCCCCGGTTGAATGCGCCCGCCGCCAGCAGGAGAACAGGAAAAAGAAGAATCGCGCTAAAAACAAGCAGGCCAAAAAGGCACGGAAAAAGAACTGGAGGTGACCGGAACGGCCAGGAACAGAGAGCGAAAATTTCAATTGACCGGCAAGACAATCTCCAATCACTCTATGAATGAAAATCTTTCACGCCTTGAAAGAAAATACATCAGCACAGGGTTGAATAAAAAGATCGCCATATCTGTATATTGAACCTAGGGTTTAATATGACTCCCCCTGCCGACAAATCAATGAAGAAGCGTCTTCGCAAGCTGGCCGCCATTGCCCATGAACGGGAACTGGCCGCGGCCCTGAAAGAACTGCACGCCGGCTTTGCCGACTGGCAGGCCGGCAGAATCGACAGCTTTGAGCTCAGTGACCGAATTCATGCGTTTCACCAGGAGACCGCCCGGGAAATCTGGAAAATGTATCTCCCGGACACGCCACCGGGCATGCAGATTGCCCGGGCCATGGCGCTTGGGTTCCTGACCGAGGAGGAGGCCGGCCGGGACCTGGCCGAGGAGTTGCGCCCCCTGATTGACCTCTGGAAGGACGGCAGCGAAGACTTTGGCTGAAACCGGTTGCCCCGGCGTACAGATGAGTTGGGCCAGGTTCCTGCAATGCCGCGCGCAAACCAGTGGGAGTCACAAAAAAAATCTGCGCAATCTGCGTAATCTGTGGATAAGTTAAGTTTTTTTATCCGCAGATTACACAGATTTCACAGATGAGGTATTGTATTGGATACGAGACTTCTCTTTTCGTTTTCCGTCATTATCGCGGCAAGATAGAGGTCGCTGGTTTTATTCATTTTGTTTTGCCTGCCGAAAATGCTAAGGTTAAACAGATTGAGCCGGTGCCGTTCGGCAGCGGTCATGCTGCTTTGAAGCCGGGACGATGTGCGGAAAGATTGACTGCTATATAGACGCTTTCGCAAAACTCAGGACGGACAAAAACCGGAACCGCTGGACCGAGGCCTCCACCTTCCGCGCTCCGCACAAGCCCCTGCTCCTGTTTTCCATCCTCGATCTCGTCGCCCAGGGGCGGATTACGCGCAATTTCATCGAACCGGCCTTCGAGCTGGCGGAAACCTTCGCCGGCTACTGGCAGCGGATCATGCCCATCGGCTTCGCCGGCAACATGGCCTACCCGTTTTTCCACATGGACAGCGAGCCGTTCTGGACCCTGGTGCCCCGGCCCGGCGTCAGGCCCCCTGCCGGCAGAACGGTGAGTTCCATGAAGAGCATCCGGGAACACTATCTGGGAGCCAAGCTGGGCAAAGAGTTGTTTCCCTTGCTGTTCATGGAACCCCTGCACGAAAAGCTGAGAGGCGCACTTACCGGAACCTATTTTAAATGTTGAATTACTACAACCGAAACGCCAAACAATTATTTGATAAATATCAGAAATTGAATCCAGACGAACTGCATGCTTACTGGCTGAAACATTTGCCTCGCAGTCCCGGACTGGCGTTGGATATCGGAATGGTCTTGGGAAGACACACGTATAAACGTGCTGTTGGAGAAAGCGACAAAATCCCTTGGAGAGCTCAATGCCTTTACCCTCATTGTCCCCGATGTCGATCTGTTCATCCGTATGCACATTATCAAGGAGGCGAATACCTCAAGTCGTATTGAAGGAACGAAAACAGAGATGGATGAGGCGGTAATGGATGAAGAGTCGATCATTCCCGAGCGAAGGAATGATTGGCGTGAAGTACAGAATTATGTGCGGGCAATGAATACTGCCATTGAAAAATTAAATACCTTGCCTCTTTCACTGAGACTTCTGCGGCAGACCCACGAAATATTGATGACCGGCGTCCGGGGAAAACGGAAAACTCCGGGAGAATTCAGGCGTAGTCAAAATTGGATTGGAGGTTCCTCGCTGGCTGATGCCGTTTTTATTCCACCGCACCATGAGGACATGGCCGACCTCTTATCTGATATGGAAGCATTCTGGCACAATGAGAGCATCCATGTTCCGCATTTGATTCGCTGTGCTTTAAGCCACTACCAGTTTGAAACAATTCATCCCTTTCTCGATGGTAATGGCCGAATTGGTCGATTGCTGATCACCCTGTATTTGGTCAGCCATGGTCTGCTTGCCAAGCCCTCACTCTATCTATCAGCTCACCTGGAAAAGCATCGCGGAACCTATTATGACGCGTTGACTCGCGTACGTGAGTCGCACGACATTGGCCACTGGGTTCGCTTTTTTCTGCAGGCAGTGGTTGAAACAGCCGAAAGCGGAAAAGGTACTTTTCAAAATATTCTTGCTTTGCGTCAGGAGATGGACCGCAAGATTGTGACATTGGGTCGCAGGGCTGAAAATGGTCGTCGATTGATCATGCTTTTATACGTCACACCGGCCATTACTGTTAACTCCGTAGCAGAACGGCTTGGCCTGAAATATTACACAGCCAACCAGTTGGTATCTGCTTTCACGGAGCTTGAGATTTTGAAAGAAGCGACCGGATATCAGCGCAATCGAATTTTTATTTTCCAAAACTATGTGGATATTTTCAGAAATGAAAACGAAATAAAATAATTTATATTATGTTTTCAGTGCATAAAAACAAAATATAAATCTTTATATGTATTTTTATCGCATGGAAATAGAAGGAGCCCATGACCATATCGCCGCCAGCCTCGGCATTGAAACGGAAGATTTCGACTATGCGCCATTTGCCTAGGAGGGTGGTTTGGGAAAAGTCTATCAGCTCTTTGGCGATGAGTTGAATGGGATTATGGAAGAATTGAATGAGGCGTTAGCGGAGTAAGATGCAAGGTGAGCATGGTGAAATAATTATCTATGAGGTGGAAGAGAGTGCGGTCGAGGTGCGACTCGACCGCGACACCGTCTGGCTTACCCAAAGGCAAATGGCAGAACTCTTTGACACCTCTTCCGATAACATAAGCCTCCATCTGAAAAATATATTTTCGGATGAGGAACTTGAGAAAAAAGCAACTACCGAGGATTTCTCGGCAGTTCAAAAGGAGGGGAACCGCAAGGTTCGCCGAACGTTAACGCATTACAATCTGGATGCAATAATCTCCGTCGGCTACCGGGTTAATTCAAAAAGAGGTGTTCGTTTCCGTCAGTGGGCAACCTCGGTTCTCAGAGATCATCTCATAAAAGGCTATACAATCAACGAAAGACGCCTGGCCGAGAAGGGTCTCGCCGAGATGGAACAGGCGTTTGCCTTGCTGTCCCGAACTCTACATCGGAACCAGTTGATAACGGATGAGGGCAAAGCCGTGCTGGAGGTAGTCGGCAGATATGCCAAGTCATGGTCCCTGCTGTTCAAGTACGATGAAGACCGTTTGGAACTCCCCAAGGAGCGTCATCCGGCCAGGCATTCCATGAATTATGGCCAGACCCGACAAGCAATCAAGGCGCTCAAGGATGATCTGCTCATGCGGGGCGAGGCTTCCGAGCTTTTCGGGCAGGAGCGCGACCACTATCTCCAGGGCATCCTCGGCAACCTTGACCAGACTTTCGGTGGTCAGGACCTCTATGCCAGCGTGGAGGAGAAAGCGGCCCACCTGCTCTACTTTATCATCAAGGACCATCCGTTCAGCGACGGCAACAAGCGGATCGGCTCCTTCCTCTTCCTGATTTTTCTGCAGGAGAACAACGTACTGGAACAATCCGGTATCAATGACAACGGGCTGGTGGCCCTGGCCTTATTGATTGCCGAGAGTGATCCGAAACAGAAGAATTTGATGATCAGACTGATTATAAACCTATTGACTCCGGCCAGGTAAATGTGCGGAAAGATTGACTGCTATATAGACGCCTTCGCAAAACTCAGGACGGACAAAAACCGGAACCGCTGGACCGAGGCCACCACCTTCCGCGCCCCGCACAAGCCCTTGCTTCTGCTTTCCATCCTCGATCTCGTCGCCCAGGGGCGGATCACCCGCAATTTCATCGAGCCGGCCTTTGAACTGGCGGAAACCTTTGCCGGCTACTGGCAGCGGATCATGCCCCTCGGCTCCGCCGGCAACATGGCCTATCCGTTTTTCTTCATGGACAGCGAGCCGTTCTGGACCCTGGTGCCCCGGCCCGGCATC
>JALNWY010000151.1 GCA_023230665.1 Deltaproteobacteria bacterium | reverse complement strand
GAAAGGGTTCAGGAGAGCGGATGCTCGGCAGTTTCTGGTGTCCGAGCCCAAGATTCCCCGGCCGATGTCCTGAATTTCTTCACGTCGCTGGAGAGTACTGCGGCATCCGACCTGAGGCTGTCAAGGATGCTGGCAAGTTCTTCAACAGTGGCGGCATTGTTCTGGGTCGATGCGTCTATCTGGATGATAGCGGTGGAGAGCTCCTTGATGTTCTGGTTCTGCTCCATGCTTGCCGCGGTGATCTCTTCCATCATCTTGAAAAAGAGATCAAAGCGCGACATGAGTTCTTCGAGAGACTCGGCAGTCTTTTTCATGAATTCGTCACCGGTCTTGATACGGCCCACGGTCCCATCGATGAGGCTCCGGATCTCCCTGGCCGCATCGGCCGAGCGCTGGGCAAGAGCACGCACCTCACCTGCCACCACTGCAAATCCTTTCCCGTGCTCGCCTGCCCGGGCGGCCTCCACCGCTGCATTCAGGGCCAGGAGGTTTGTCTGGAAAGCCACCTCGTTGACCGTCACCACGATGTCTCCGATCTTCCGGGAATCATGGGAAATCTCCCGGGTGGCATCTATCAGCTGGGAGAAGATCTCCCTGTTCTTATCGATGAGCCCGGTGATGGCCTGGGAGGTTTCCCTTCCCCCTTTCACTACCTGGGTGTTGTGCTGAATCGATCCGTTCATCTCTTCTATTGATGCGGAGACCTCCTCGATGGACGCCGACTGTTCTTGAGTCGCCTGTGACAGGCTCTGTGAGCCCGAGCTCACCTGTTCGATGGACTGATGGAGCTGCAGGGAGATGTCTCTCACATGCCGTATGATCTCTTCCAGATTATTCATGAACTCGTTGAACCAGTGGGCAAGCTGACCCACCTCATCGATGCCCCTCACCTCCAGCCGTTTTGTGAGATCACCTCTGCCTGCCGCCATGTCCTTGAGCATGCGGGACATATTGCCAACTGAGACCGTAATTCCCTTCATGAGCAGATATCCGTTGAGGAAGGTCATGATGATAGTCTGGAGAAATATGAGAGGGAAGCTCATCTGTATGGAGGAAAGCGGCACACCAGAGAATATGGAGAGATAGATGGTGCCGATCAGGTCTCCGATGGGAGGTACTGCAATGAGAAGAATAATGGCGAAGAGCTTCTGGTTGAGGCTGATTCTGAGAAAACCGGTGCTGTCGGCGAGGATGCCCCTTCTGCTGCATTCCCTGTAAAAAGGTGCGAGGCTGTTCTCGGCCACCAGATAATAGAGCGCCATGCCGGACAATCCGGTCATACCCAGGATGTTTCCTCCGAATATGAGCAGATCGAACGGCAGGTAATCTTTCATATAAAGAGGCACTATCACGGACAGCCATGCGATCCCTGCCCACCTTATGAATATGAGGGCCGCCTCTGCGAAGGGAAGAATCGAAGCACAGCGCAGGGCATGCCTTATCTCCCGTTCGTCAAATTCTCCATCCTCCATCACTCTGACAGCAGGGCTCACCAGATGATATTTGACCGCCGCTCCGATGACCACTGAAAGCACGGTCTGCAGGAGTACCAGGATGATGCCTTCGAGAAAATGATCTCTGAACCCTTGAGAGATGGGGATAAAAAACATGACGACCGTCGGTACCAGCAGGAGATACGTGATTCCCTCCTGGAACAGGAACGGGCGCAGGAAAAAGACCCTTGTGTACTCCTTCATGAGCAACTTTCCTTTCCCAATGAAAATAAGGCATGTTCATGATTTTGTTTACTCACAGTCTTCAATGCTCGCTTCAGATGATGTATCGGCTCTACAGGGCTGGAAAATAAATAGTATATATTTGGTTCATCCTACGAACCCTCATGCCCGGGTTGGCCGGTCTTTTGCGCCACGGACTGCTCAGGGGCAGCTTCATTCCGGAAAAGTATGTCCGCCAGTGGCGGGATCTCTCCCGGCTGCTGCGCAGGGAGGAGGACGCAGGGGAGGGTCAGGGCCGGAGCTTCCGGAACCTTCCGCCCGCGTCTTCTGTGATCAGCTCCTGCTTCACGAGGCCTGCGAGGTGCTTGCCGATCATCTGCCTTTCCCCAAAGCGCATGATTCCGTCCGGATGGGCGCGGTAATCGTTCTTGTAGATGGGCGACTTCTCGATGATCTCCTCGATCCCGATCCAGGAATCCCGGGGAACCATGCTCAGGAGCGTCTCGTCCCGCTCGTGGAAGGCCGACTCGTAGATCTGCATGCGCTTCATGAAATGGGGCGGCTTGACGGGCCGTGCATGGGATGAGATATAGACCTCTGCAGGCAGCCCCCTGATCTTTTCCAGGGACTTTCGGAAGAGCCCGGGGTCTGATTCGGGGTTTCCGTACCAGGGACCGAAGGGACTCAGGTCGATGTCGAACCCCACGAGTATTTTTTCGTCCGGTTCCCACAGGCAATAGTGATCTGCGAGATGGCCCGGTGTGTGGATGGCGATGAACCGGTTCCTGCCGGTGGAAAACTCGGCCCCGTCGTCGAACTGCGAGGTAAAGGCAAAGTCCCTGAAACCCGTGACCGGGAGATAGACCTCTTTCCACAGCTGCGCCAGATCCTGCTCGACGAACCTCAGGGCAAGCTCCTCCGCCAGTGCGATGCTGCCCGATCCCTGGCGGGGCACCGAGATCTCGGGGTTGCAGAGCTCCTGGAGAAGCCACGTGCCCGAGGTGTGGTCAGGATGCGAGTGGGAGAGGACCACGGCATCGATCCGGCAGCATGAGCACACCTGACGGATGATGTCGAGGCCGCAGCCCGAGTCCATGAGAAGAGTGCTCTGGTCGAGAACGCAGACCGCATTGGAAAAGGGGGACCGGGCTCGGTTGCTGCCCTGGATCACGTAGATGGTGTCGGTAACCCGCATGGTCTTGACGCCCGAAGAGCTGAACAGGCTGGTATGCATATGACCCATGACTATAGCCATATAGGGGCCTGGGGGTCAACCCCGGATGATTTCCTGATTCCCCTTGAACCTCCTGCTTTTAAAAAGGGTCGAAGGGCTTTGCCCCGGGGTCTATGCCATTGGTTGTGCGCTGCGGTTGATTTTCGGTGCGAGAACAAGGTATACACCGGTTATGCGAAAGTGCGCCCGTATGGGGCTCAAGCCGTTCGATCTGGCGCTGATCGCCGCGCTTGTGTTCCTTGCAGGATCCTGGTGGGCGCTTGGGTTCTCCGGATCGCGTGACCCTGCATGGGTGCAGGTGTACACGGCCCAAGGCCTCTACCGTGAAGTGCCGCTGGGCGAGGACGGGGATGTCAGGGTCCCGGGTCCCCTGGGCGAAAGCCTGGTGGAGATCTGCTCGGGAGAGGCGTCCATGGTCTGGTCGCCCTGTCCGAACAAGCTGTGCATGCACATGGGCGCGGCAAGCAGACCAGGGGACAGCATCGTCTGCGTGCCGAACCGCGTATCCGTGGTCATCCGCTCGGCCCGGACAGACACGGACGCGGTCTCCTACTGAAACGGGCCGCCTCATCCCCTGGATGTTCCCCCGAATTTTTTTCAGGTATACCGGGTTTTGATTCTCCGTGCAGTGAGACGCCCGATGCGGCGGGCGAGCTTGTCCTTCTTCCCTTTGAACAGCGGGTTTCCCTTGGCATACTCGTCCAGGAAGAAGAGTCGCTCGGCAAGGGGTATTTCCCTGACGAACGATGCGTTCAGATAGCTCAGGTTCTTCGCGATGATGCGTACGCCGGAGAGCCTCCTGCGTTTGAGCCTGTCGAGGTCGATGAGATAGATCGCGTCCTTTCCCACAAGCAGGTTCTCCCCTTTGAGATCCACGGGAACAAACCCCATTTCATGGAGCCTGCGGACAAATCCCGCGACCCGCATGATCAGCCTGGTGTCATAACTGTGGAGCTCCACATGCCTGACAAGGTCCAGGGCCTCGACCCGCTCGGTCGCAATGTAGGACTCCGCGAGCACGCCCATGATCCGCCTTTCGCAGGCAAAGATCACGGGCGGGGTGGGGATCCCGCAGCGCTCCAGCATGAGGGCTCCCTCGAAGGCCCTCCTTGCCCGGCTCTTTCTGAAGAGGTTCTTGACCGTGTCTAGGAACCCCTTGAAGTTGTAGCGCTTGAGAAAGATCTCCCTGCCCTGCAATGTCCCTGACTTGACAAAGGTCGTCTTTGAGCGGTTGAGCACGGTATCGAGCGCGGTCTCCATGAACCGCCCCGGATCTGCAGCATCAGGGGGGATCTCTTCGTTTTCCGGGAGAAACCAGGTATATCCGTGCCTGCGTATGGTCCGGCAGGGGGGCAGGGCGCGTTCGAGTCCCCACCCGGCAGGCGCGCCCGCAAGGTGCCATAGCGCGATAGATGCGGATTTCTTCAGGCGGGCCCGTACCGGGGGGAGAAAAGACGCAGCGACTCCGCCGAGCAGCTCGATGCCCAGCTTGATCAGGGTGAAGAGCCCGAGCAGGGCTGTCTGGGCGATTCCCCGGTGCTTGAGGAAGAACCGGTACATGGACCGGCGGTACTCCATCTTTCTGGCGACATCGAATCGCCGTGCGCTCGTTCCCTGGTGATGCGTCACGGTGAGCTGCGGCAGATGCCAGACCTCGAAGCCTGCATCCGCGGCCCTCTTGCAGAAATCCGTCTCCTCCAGGTAGAGAAAGAAACCCTCGTCAAGAAGCCCGATGGCGTCGATGACCTGCCTTTTGATCATCATGCAGGCCCCGATGATCGAGGGGACCTGCACCAGGTGCGTGAACCCGGAGCGTTTGCTGGGGTATGCCTTTGGGAAGAGGATCTTGAGCAGGGACTTGTTCAGGAGCTCGGTGAGGAGGTTGGGGATAACGTCCACCGAGTTCTGCAGCGATCCGTCCGGGAACACGAGCTGAGGCCCCGCAATGCCTGCCCGCTCGCGCCCGTCCATGAAGGAGAGCATCGGGGAGACAATGTCTGAGGTGAAGCGGGCATCGGGGTTGAGCAGAAGGATGGTGTCGCCGCGGGACTCGCGGATCCCCCGGTTGACGGCCCGGGCAAACCCTAAGTTCCTCCCGTTTTCCAGGCAGCGTATTCCGACGCTTCCCCGGTACCCGAGCTCTTCGGGAGAGTTGTTCACCACAATGATCTCGTGAGGCACCCGCACGTGCTCTCCGATGGATGCAATGCACGCGCCGAGCAGGGCATCGAGGCCCAGAGACACGATGACGATGCTCAGCCGGGGCCGTTCGTCCTGCGCTGCGCCGGGGTCGTTCATGGCATCATCATACCTCAGGATTTCAGGCATGTAAATGAGGTTACCCGGGTAGTGTCCGGGGGAAGGTTCTTTTCTCAACAGGTCTTGCGAAAAATGCGGGAATGACATAACCAGGGGGTATGGACATCCTGATCGTCAAACTCGGTGCCTTGGGAGACGTGGTGAACACCCTGCCGCTGGTGATCAGGCTCAAATTCCATTTCAACGCGCGCATTCACTGGGTCACAGAGCCGCTGAGCCTTCCGCTGCTCTCCCGGCACCCCCAGGTGGACCGCACGATTCTCCTGGACCGTTCGTCCCTTCGCAGCTCCCTGTGCGAGGTGTTGAGAGAGATCAGGGGACTGCGCTTCGATGTGGCCCTGGACCTCCAGAGGATCGCCAAATCCGCCCTTTTGTGCATGGCCGCCTCTGCCGACAGGCGCGTGGGCTTTGACCGCAGGCGGTGCAAGGAGATGACCTGGACCATGCCCTTTGAGCGCATCGCGCCCGCCGATCCGGCCGCGCACATGGTGGAGCAGTACCTGGAGTTTGCCCGGCACCTGGGGGCCGGGGGCGCTGAGGTGAAATGGAATATCCCGGAAGGGGAAATTCCGCCCGGAGGCCTGCCCGAGGATTACATCGTGCTGAACATCGGTGCAACTAAGCCCGCCAACCGCTGGAGCCCGGAGGGATTTGCCCGGCTGGCGCAGTTGGTGACAGACCGCCACCACCTGCCGTGCGTGCTCACGGGCGGGCCGGAGGACATGTCGGCAGCGGCGCGGATCACGGCCCTGTCGGCAGGGTCTGCGATCGACCTGGTGGGAAAGACGACCATTCCCCAGCTCACCGGCGTGCTCTTCAGAGCGCGGGCCGTGGTGAGCTGCGACACCGGTCCCATGCATCTTGCGGTTGCCTTGGGAAAAGAGGTGGTCGCGCTCTTCGGTCCTGCAGACCCAGGGCGGACAGGGCCCTACCGCGGTCAGGTGGTCCGCGCGTCCCTGCCGTGCGCGCCCTGCAACCGGAGAATCTGCGAGAACCCGGTGTGCATGCAGTCCATCACGCCCGAAGATGTGCTGGAAAAGATCGACCGCATTCTTTAAACAGCCAGGCAGGGCCGCCTAAAGGCTCCCGGGCCACTGTTCGATCACGTCGCCCGCATCACAGCGGTAGATCACCTCGCTGCCCGACGAGAGCCGCCATACGTCTTTGAAGAGCTCGCCGGGATCGTCGTCCGTGAGCGCGCAGTACGACTTGAGGAATGCCATCCTCGCGGTTCTGCCCACCTCTCGGGGAATGCTCGTATTGATCTGTACGAGGTTTTTCAGCCTCCTCCTCCGGGAGAGGGCCTTCCTGTGCTCCACCCGGTCCGTGTCCAGGAGGAAGAACTGCACAGGGTCCGTGCAGACCTTGATGTTACAGGCCTTGAGGTCCGCGTGGTAGATACCCTTGGTGTGCAGGGTCCCGACAAATCCGCCCAGGGCCAGTGCGAGAGAGCGCCGCTGGGGAAGGGGCAGAAGGGGATAGCGGCCCGCGAGAAAGCGGTCCAGGTCCGGCTGGGCAAGGTCCCTGGTCACGAGCATGCTTTCCCGGTTCCGGAACACGACCACGGCCACCGGGTCCGCCACCGGGACCTCGTTGAAGAGCAGGGTCAGCGATCCCTTCCAGGAGCGCACCGCATATGGCACGGTGAATAACCCGGCCTTTGCATACGACTTGATGCAGTATTCTCCGGTCGCGCTGAGCTGCGTTTTCTTCTGTACCTTGTAGAGGTTCGTGCCCCGGGCCAGGTGTGCGCGGTGCGCGGCGATCAGGCCGTGCAGGTCGGGAGAGTGGCTGCGGTTCACGAAGGCCCGGAACTCGGGACAGAGAAAGGCGCGGGAAAAACTCCCCTCCCTCAGGCTCCTTGCGACCCTGCGTCCGACCTGTTGCCTGCGCAGGCCCAGGGCCAGGGAGCGGACCCTCTCCCACGCGGCCGCTGTTTCTCCGATCCCGGCCGCTCGCGCCAGATAGGGCTCCAGCTCTTCCCGGCTCAGACCAAAGATGTTGACCACCTGGGCAAAGAGCGAAGCCGCATGTTTCAGGGTTGTCTTTTTCAGGGGTGCGATCTCATAGGCGTCCACCAGAAAAGGGCTGCCGTGCCGGTCGAGGATGATGTTGCCCAGGTGCATGTCAGCGAAGCCGAACCCGGCGTTCAGGAGCCGGACGCTCATATCGAGCATGACCTCGACCTGCCTTTGGCGGCTCTCCTCAAAGAGCCCCCGTGCAGGGAACACGGCGCGGGTGACCAGGGCGCTTGCGCTTCCCGCACGAACATGCCCGCAGACCTCGGGCACCGGTATACCCGCGTGCATCAGACGGGCGAGCATCGCGGCCTCGCGCAGCGTTTTGGGAGAGATGAGATTTCTCAGCCTTTCCGGAAGCGCACGGGGT
>JALNWY010000150.1 GCA_023230665.1 Deltaproteobacteria bacterium | reverse complement strand
GGCCACCCTGGTGGTGAACAAGCTCAGGGGCACGCTCAAGTGTTCGGCGGTCAAGGCCCCGGGCTTTGGCGACCGCAGAAAGGCCATGCTGGAAGACATCGCGATCCTCACGGGCGGCCAGGTGGTCTCAGAAGAGCTCGGCAGAAAGCTCGAGTCCGTGACCGTTCATGACCTGGGGACCGCCAAGAGGGTGATCATCGACAAGGACAACACCACCATCGTGGAAGGTGCCGGGGCCGGTTCCGCCATTCAGGGCCGGATCACCCAGATCAAGGCCCAGATCGAGGAGTCCACCTCGGACTACGACCGTGAGAAGCTGCAGGAGCGGCTAGCCAAACTGGCTGGCGGTGTTGCGGTGATCAAGGTCGGTGCTGCCACCGAGCCCGAGATGAAGGAGAAGAAGGCCAGGGTCGAAGACGCGCTCCACGCAACCCGTGCAGCGGTCGAAGAAGGCTTTCTCGCGGGCGGCGGCGTGGCGCTGCTGCGCTGCATCGAGAAGCTGGACCACGTGAAGCTCGAAGGTGACCAGAACTTCGGCGTGAAGATCGTGCAGAAATCGCTTGAAGAGCCCTTACGGCAGATCGCAGCAAACGCGGGCCTGGAGGGCGGCATCGTGGTGGAAAGGGTCAAGGGCCTCAAGGGCAATGAAGGATTCAACGCCGATACCGATGCCTACGAAGACATGATCAAGGCGGGCATCATCGACCCCACCAAGGTGGCGCGCTCAGCGCTCCAGAATGCGGCCTCGGTTGCAGGTCTGCTTCTGACCACCGAGGTCATGGTCGCGGAGATCCCCGAGGAGAAGCCGGCGGGCGGACACCCGGGTGCAGGCATGCCGCCTGATATGGGTGGAATGATGTAGCCCTGGGAAATCAGAGCCATCAAGACGCCCCTTGCAGCCTTAAGCTCAAGGGGCTGTGTCTGAATAAAAAAAGAGGCCGGAGCTATCCCGGCCTCTTTTGTTCCGGTGGGGTGTTCTCCTTCGATGCTCAAGGCGTCGTCCCGGTCTGGACGGGCACGGTCACAACGTTTTTACTCAAGATCTCGAAGATATCCCGGATAAGGTCCTTTTTCCGCAGACCTCCCTTCTGGTTGTGCAGGACGATAACGCTGCGCAGGAGCAGCTCGTTGAGCACGCCGGCGAGGACGTACGGGTGTACGTTCACCACCATGCCCTCATCCTGGGCCTGGCGTATCATGCCGATCAGGCGGGATTCGATCTCCTTGTAGTCGTGGATGTTCTTGAGTGTATATGCGGAGATATAGCGCTTTTTTCTGGTCTCGTTTATCTCATACTCTGACATGAAGATGTTGAGCATCTGCGCGTTCTCGATAAAGATGTCCAGCAGCCCGAGCACGACCTTGCGAAGCTTGTCGAGGATCGGGGCCTTTTCCGACTCGATTTCGTCGAAGACCGCAGTGATCTCCGTGAGAATGCCTGAGATGAGGGCCGAGAAGATATCTTCTTTATTTTTGAAGTGGTTGTATATGGTGCGCCTGTCAAAACCTGAATACTCGGCAATGTCTTCCATGGTGGTGCCGTAGAAGCCTTTTTTGTGGAATAACTCACGGGAGGAGCGAAGGATGACGGTTTTGTTCCGAAGTATCTGCCTCTTCCTTCTGACCTTTTTCTGCATATCCAGTTACATCCTCTGTGGTGTTTGTTCATTTCAAACCACTGTTTTTCTCACTTAGTCAATAGAAATCTTTTTAGAAGACAAAACAGGAAATATTTCACAGTGTGCGCATCTGTGGAAATTGACAAGGATATAAAGTGTGCTATATACGCATGCACGTCATCACAGAGGAAAACATCCCTCCGGGTGCATCCGGCTCTGCCGGCGGCAGAGGTCAGTACATGCTGGAGATGATGAGACAATACCTGCTGGATCAAAGGATGCTTAAAAAAGATGGAAAACAAGAAGAAGCGAATCATCGCGTGTCCTGTATGCGGAAAGACGGTCGTCTATGAGAACAACCCCTACCGACCCTTCTGCTCCCGCGGCTGCAAAGGAGTCGACTTTATCCGCTGGAGCGACGAGTCCTACAAGATAGCCAAAGACGGACACGAAAACGACAACGGTGTACAAAACAATGGAGAGTAGGGAGCCGGTCGTTCTCAAGAGGGCGGAGCATCCCATTTCGCGGCGGGATATCGATCCGGATGCCCTGAAGGTGCTCTACCGGCTCTATCGGAACGGTTTCAAGGCCTACCTGGTAGGGGGGGCGGTGAGAGACCTCCTGCTGGGAAAGAGACCCAAGGACTTCGATGTGGTCACGGATGCCCGGCCCGGGCAAGTGAAAAAGCTCTTCACCAACTGCATGCTCATCGGCCGCCGGTTCAGGCTCGCGCACATACGGTTCAAGGGCGGGAAGATCATCGAGGTCGCCACCTTCCGGAAGGAGCCCGATGAGGAATGCGCTGAAAACGTAAGCATCGATCCCAACACCTCGTTCGGGACCTCCGAACAGGACGCCTTCCGGCGCGACATCACTATCAATGCACTTTTCTATGACATCGCCGACTTCTCCATCATTGATTACGTGGGCGGCCTGGGCGACCTGAACAACGGCATAGTCCGCATGATCGGTAGCCCCCGCGACCGCTACGTGGAAGACCCGGTGCGGATGTGGAGGGTGCTCCGCCACGCGGCGCGCCTCGGTTTCTCCATCGAGGAGGAAACCTCGCGCGAGATCATGTTGCACCGCGAGCTTCTGTGCTCCTGTTCCGGGGCGCGGATGTTTGAAGAGCTGAACAAGGACATTGCCTCGGGCCATATCGGCAGTGTTCTGGCCCTGTTTCGAGAGTATGGCATGCTGCCGAGCCTGTTCGGCAAGATCGGTTCGTTCCTGCAAGAGGATTCCAGGGCGTGGAATACCCTGCAGCCGCTTCTGAACGTGGCGGATGAGCATGCACGGGCCGGGAGACCGCTGCCGAACGCGAGCACGCTCACCATTATGTTCTGGCCGTGGGCCGAGCAGATTCTCCAGACCGGGGCGTCCGATGGGGAAGACAAGGTGAAGGTGTTGCACGATGCGCTCTTTGACTCCGGTATGGCCATCACCATCCCCAAGGCCATGAAAATCGGCATCACGCAGACTGCCTGCATTGTCGAGCGCATGCTCTTTGCCATGCGGTCCGGAAGGATGAAGTGGTCTCTCAAGAAGCGCTCGCGGTACGCGGATGCGTCCGTGGTCTTCTCCGTGATCACCACAGGCAGGGCGGATAAGGAGAAAGACCCCTTCTCGCGGATCTTCCGCGAGGCCCATCCCGAGGCGAAAGGCCACCGGAAGAAAAGGCGACCCTCCCGATCGCGGTGGAGGAAACAGCGGCAAGAGAAGCCGGCAAGCTGATCTTTGCCTGTGAGAAGGCTTCGGGGAAGCGGGCTTCAGCGCCTCCCGGGAGAGAGCCCCTTGACCGCCGAGAGCCGCATCCAGGACAGGGCCCAGATCAGTCCGAGCAGGAGCAGGGCAGAGGCGAGGACTGCGCACACCAGCAGCATGGCCTTGAAATCCGGGAATCCCGTAAGCCCCAGGAGCGCCTCTTCGTCGGAAACAATTCCGAATACGGAACCATCCTCGAAAGCCGACCAGGACATCCAGAGCCGGGCAGACACCTTGTCGCGCCTGATCCAGTTCGTTCCGTTTGTGCCCATGCGTATCCGGGGTATCACCTCTTCGGCGTTGATGTAACCCCCGAACGCCTCCTTGAGCGAGAGACTCCCGCCATTGATCCAGGGGAGATTCGAGGATATGATTCGGGAATCGCGCACCACGAAATACCGAAATATATCCCGGAAGGGCCAGTTTTCTCCCGTGAGGACTTGGCCGCTTTCCACCTGCTGGCCCGCAAGGGTGAGGACCTGTTCCTGAAAAGCCACCATGGTGTGGACATATTTCTCTTTTTTTGCATTCATGGCCCAGAACATGCTTCCCCACACGATAATCAGCAGAAGCAGGATGATGATCTCGGTCAGCGAGATTTTCTTTTTTAGACCGGCGATTTCCGGCGGCAAGCGCTTTTTCATAGTGGTGACACTCCTAGCTGAAATCAGGGCATTATTCAAGAGGGTATTGATTCCCGTATTGCATATTCTACACATGTATGGTACGAGAATCTTACGCACTGGTTCATAACTTGCTGAATAATTTAAATAAATTAAGATTGGCTTCAATTGGCATGCCAGATGCATCTGTGAGCTGAGTGTGAAGGAAGGATACAGTATGAGCAGGCGAAGCAATCTTGACATCATTTTGAAGAATATGGATACGGAAAAGGCCACCAAGATATTGGCAAAGTCCCTGTATAAAGAGCTCGTGAACAATGGATTCACCAACCGGGATATCATCAACTTTTCCAAGGAGATGCTGGAGCATATGGCCTCTGAAATGAGGAAGCAGGCCGGCGTCGATGCCTCCCGGAAGAAGGACCGTCTGTTAATCGGCTAGTTTTTCCTGTATCACTTTCATGACCCGGGAGATCACCTCGTCGATTTCCAGGTGTGTCGTATCAACCACAACAGCGTGTTCTGGGACAACGAGCGGCGCAACACCCCGGGATGCATCGCGCTGATCCCTCTCTTTCAGATCACCGAGCACTTTTTCATAGGATATATCGAATCCCTTTGAGGCCAGCTCTTCGTGCCTTCTCCTGGCCCGCTCTCCGACGGATGCGTCGATGTAGATCTTGACCTCGGCATCGGGGAACACCACGGAACCGGTATCCCGGCCTTCGGCCACGAGCGGGCTCTTCTCCCGGAACGAGCGCTGCAGGCTCAGCAGTGCCTCTCTCACCTGCGGATGCACGGCTATCCGCGACGAGAGCGAGCTGATGTGGTGAGAGCGGATCGCCTGTGTCACATCGCGCCCGCGTATGCTCACCCTGCCGCGCTCAAGCTCGATTCCTGCGTGCCGCGCCGCCTGAGCGCACGCATCCCCGTCGGCCGGGTCGACCTTTGTCTCGTCCACAGCAAGGGCGGCAGCCCGGTAGAGTGCCCCGGTGTCGAGGTAGATGAATCCGAGCCTTTCGGCAACCTGTCTGGCGATGGTGGATTTCCCGCTTCCTGCGGGCCCGTCGATGGTGACTGCCGCGTGTCTCACCGGCACTCCTCCATGAGGGAGAAAAAGCCCGGGAACGAGATGCCCGCGCACTGCGTGTCATCGAGGTCCACCTCAATGCCCGCAATCCGGGAGAGGATGAAAAAGGACATGGCGATGCGGTGGTCGGAAAAGGTCTGGACCGGCCCTGCCCTGAAGCTCAGCGGTCCGTCGATGACCAGGCCGCCGGGGGTCTCCTCGACTTGGGCCCCAAGTGATGCAAACCCTCTGCTCAGGGCGCCGATTCGGTCGGTCTCCTTGACCCTGAGCTCGGACGCATCCCGTATCACGGTGGTGCCGTTCGCGAAGCAGGCGGCCACCGCCAGGATGGGAAGCTCGTCGATGAGCCTCGGGATCTCGTCACCGCCGATTGTGGTGCCCGTGAGCCCGCATCCTGTCACCAGGATGTCGCCCACGCTCTCTCCCGAGTCCTCCCGGATATTTTGAAGGGCAATGCGTGCCCCCATCCGCTGAAGCACCGGAATGAACCCGGTTCTCGTCGGGTTGAGGCAGATGTCCTTCAGGAGCAGCTCCGAGCCTGGAACCGCTGCGGCCAGCACCGCCGGGAAGGCCGCAGACGATGGGTCTCCGGGCACCGAGACCTCCCGTGCCGAGATCTCCTGGGGGCCATGAATGCTCACACTGGTGCCATGCCGCTCGATCCGGGCGCCGAAGTGCCCGAGCATGCGCTCAGTGTGGTCCCGGCTCAGCGAGGGCTCGGTCACGGCGGTGATGCCTTCGGCCTTGAGCCCGGCAAGGAGAATCGCGGATTTCACCTGGGCCGATGCCACCTCCAGATCAAAGGAGATGCCGCGAAGGTCCCCGCCGCGGATCGCCATGGGGAGAAAGCGCCCCTGCCTGGCCAGGAACGAGGCCCCCATGCCTTCGAGGGGCCTGATCACCCGGGCCATGGGCCGCTTGATCAGCGAGCTGTCGCCGGTCATGACCGTGAGGCCTGCGACCCCGGCGCAGATGCCGCTCAGGAGCCGGGCCGTGGTGCCTGAATTGCCCGCGTCGATCACGGCCTCGGGCTCGCGGAGTCCACCCCCGGTGATGCACCAGTCACGGTCTTTTTTTTCCATGGATGCTCCCAGGGACCTGAGCGCATGGACGGTACTCTGGATGTCCAGGGAATCGAGTGCCCCGCGAACAAGAGTGGCGCCTTGTGCCAGGGCCCCGAGCATGAAGACCCGGTGCGATATGGATTTGTCTCCGGGCACCCGCATCTCACCGGTTATCTTCATAGAGATTTCTCCTGATCGTTGAATAGGTGCGCAACCTCTCCTCCAGCGCGGACGCATCGCGACCTCCGATGATCTCGCGCATCAGGCCGAGCTCGCGGACATAGTTGTCGAGGAGCTTGAGGATATGCCCGGAGTTGTCGAGAAAGATGTCGCGCCACATGACCGGATCTGAGGCGGCGATCCGGGTGAAATCCCGGAAGCCCGCGCCGAGCAGGCCGCGGTGGATGTGGAGATCTCCGGCAAGGCCCATGGAGGCGAAGCTCAGCAGGTGGGGCATGTGGGAGATGACGGCCATGAGCCTGTCGTGCTCCATCGGATCCATGATTGTGACGCGCGAGCCGCATGCCTCCCAGATCTGCCTGACCTGATGGACGCATTCCTGCTGAGTGTGGGCGCCGGGGGTGATGATGCACGGTCTGCCGGCAAAGAGGTCAGACTGGCTTGCGCAGTATCCGGGGTTCTCCTTGCCCGCGATGGGGTGCGAGCCTACGAAGCAGGGCCAGAAGCTCTCGATCTCACGTGCGATGCGCGCCTTGGTCGAGCCCGTGTCGGTGAGCGGCGTGTCCGGGCCCAGATGGGGCAGCAGGCTTCTGGCCGCGTCCACAATGCTTCCCACGGGCAGCGCGATCACCGCCATGTCACAGCCGCTGGCAAGGGAGGGATCGCCTCCTCCCCGGGAGATGACCCGGTCTAGCATAGCCATGTCAACAACGCCCGGGTCCCGGTCGATGCCGGTTATCTCGGCCCGGCCCGCGAGCGACTTGGCAAGGGATGCACCGATGAGTCCGAGCCCGATCACTGCGATCTTCATAAAACCTCGCGCAAGGCCCTGACGAATGCCTCGTTTTCCCGGGGGAGCCCGATGCTCACCCGCAGGTAGTCGTCGAGCCCGAAGCTGGTCATGGCCCGGGTGATGATGCCCCGCTTCAGGAGTTCCTCGTATACCCGCGAGCACCTGTGGCCTATCCGGACGAGCACGAAGTTTGTCTGGGACGGCACAAAGGCGAGGCCCAGCTTTTGGGCCTCGGCATAGAGATAGTCGAGGCCCTGCCAGGTGGTTTCCAGGGTCTTGTTCAGAAAATCCGTGTCTTTAAGCGCTGCGGCTCCGGCCTTGAGCGCCAGGATGTTCATGTTGAACGGTGGCTTGATCCGGGAGAGAGCGGATATGACCGGCTCGCCCGCGATGCAGAAACCCACCCGCAGGCCGGCCAGCCCGTGGGATTTGGAGAGGGTGTGGACCGTGGCCACGTTCGGATGGGAGTCGATGAGCTCCACGGCGCTGAGGAAATCGCTCTGCCGGACAAAGGCCGCGTATGCCTCGTCCAGCACGACCAGGGTC
>JALNWY010000149.1 GCA_023230665.1 Deltaproteobacteria bacterium | reverse complement strand
GGTCCAGGCCGCCAGCAGATAAATCAGGACGAGAGGCCGCACGTTCTTGGACAGCCAGCTGTCGCTGCTCATGTCCGCCTTCAGCCGCTCGGTGAGCTGGTTTTCCATGTCGGCCTGGAAGGACATGGCCTGCGCCACGGCCTGCTGCTGCAGCAGTGCGAGTTTAGCCTCGGCTTCGGCCTTCTGCTCGGGAGTCATATCCGGAGGGAAGTACCCCTTGATGAGGTCGACCCCGGCAGAGATCAGGTCTCCAACGAAGGGGAGCATCATACCTCCTGGGCGAGGGCGAATATCCGCGTCAGCCAGCCCATGCCGAAGCGGTCGAAGTTTTCCGTCTGGCTGTAGCGCATCGCGCGCAGAGCCATGAACCTGACCGCGCGCCATTCCGGGTGGGACTTTGCGGCGGCGAGAGTCTTCGGCCCGATCTTGCCGTCCACAGTCGCGTCAACCGCCTCCTGGAGCATCCGCGCGGCAGCGGATACGCCCTGGTTTATGGCGGCGTCAAAGACGTAGAGAGAGAGGGGCCAGGGAAGCTCGTCGCACTTGCAGGCATCCCAATAATCCCGCCTGTAAATCTCGCGCGCGTCAGATTCGGTCAGGGCGCGGATGTCGAGATCGGGATACGAGCGCTGGCAAATGCCCCACTTGGTCAGGCCGCCGGGGTCGCGAGGGTCGTCCGTGACCTTCTCGCCACCCTCGGCAGCCACAACCAGGAGGAACGCGGCATCGAAAATTTGAGGGGGGGGATTGTAATTCTTTTTCATGCCCGCATGATACGGCAATGTGCGGCGGAGTGAGCGTAGAAAGCATTCAGCGGGGGCCACAAGACTATGCTTGCGGCTCCCGCTGATATAAGGCTTTGGCCTTGGCTTTTTGATACAGAACTTTTCTCGGAAAAGCTATCCCCAGATCACAAGGTCGTTTCGCTCATGACCTTTTCGATGCGCCTGCGCTCGCGCTGCGTCAGGCTCCACTCGCTTTTGATCTTCTGGAACTCGGACAAGGCTGCCTCATAGCGCTTGGCCTGCAGTTCCGTTCTGCGCTGCCTGTCGGCATACTGGAGGAGAACCCAAAACGGGTCGACCTCCTCCCCGCACTTTTCACACCTCACGGTATGGGCTTGGTCGTTTACGAGCAACCGTGGGTGGTCGCACCGGCGATTCCTTGGTTTCACGGTGTAGGATGTGGCGACGCCTTTCTTGTAGTCATTAAAGTCAACAACCTTGCCCACTTCACACTCCTTTCATCACAGAGGTAAGGGCAGCTGGCCAATCTGCTGCGGCCTGCCGCCATCCTTCTTTTCGCCGCCGGGAACCCTCGTCAGGGCGCGCCAGATGGTCTTGTCGGTCAGGTTGAACTCGACAGCAAGCATGGCCACGATCGTGCGGGCCGACAATCCCTGTTCGGAAAGGATGTCAAAGCGCTTCTGGATCGACAAGTCCTGCATGGCCGCGACGGCCGCCTGGCAGCGCGGGATATAGAACCCGCGACTGCCACCATAGTGGCGCACGAAAGCTGCGGCGACATCTTCGCCGAGAACCTCGCCAAGCCACTCTATGCGGGCAATACCTGCGGGAATGTCTCCCTTCGGCACGTCCAGGGTGGTTCCGCCGAGCTTCTCCACGACGCGCAAGGCGAAGTCCAGGCCGATATGCTCGGCCAGCTCCCTCACGCTCGCGGGAAGCAGCTCTTCCAGCTTTTGCGCGTGTTCCGTGTTCAGCTTCGGTTCGATCACTTGGACTCCTCTTGCTTTTTCCAGCGCCGTAGGCCGGAGATGATGGCGGTTGCCTGCTTCCTGTTGGCAAAACGAACATCATCGACGTCCGCTGTGCGCTTGATGAATCCACGCAGACGTCCATCATTCAGCCCGTCCTCCCATCCGCGCTCAAAAGCGAGCTGTTCAATCTGGGCGAGCTGCCGAGTGGTCGGCTTCGTCAGGTCTTGCCCGCCGCGCGGAGCCGGATCAGGAACGTAAATATCCGCGCCCATGTCCTTGAGCTTCCAACACCACCTCGTCAGCTGGGCATCGCTCATATCCCGACAGGAACTATGCCCGGTATGCGTCTCCTGAATGGAGCGGCGCATGTCGTCGTCCCATCCGAGCTGGTCCGCAGCCTTGTGTGCGATATGGAGCAGGGTTCGCCTGCGGGGCGTTATCGCCTTCTTTTTCATTTTCCACCTCCATTCGCCCAGAGTTTCAGCCATCCGACAACCTCTTCGGCGTCTTCCGAGCTCAGACATTTGCGCCTGATGTGGCCACGCCACATCGCAAGCACCGCAGGGTTCGTAAAAAAGTCGGCAAGAGCCTTGCGCAGTTCGTGCTTCTTCTCGTCCTGGGTCATTGATTCCTCCGCCTCCAGACTACGACTTCAGAGAGTATGCGCCGGTCATCGTTAACGCGAACACGGCGAGGGTCACCTTGTCGTCAGCCTGGATCATGACCAGCAGAGCTATGCAGTCCGCGCAAAGGGCTACGACCAGAGGCATATCGGAACTCTTTACGGCCCCGAACAGGAGCGCGATCAGGCATACCCACGTCCTCACCTGCCACGGAAGCATCGCGGCCGGAACGCCGTAGCGGAATCCCAGGGCATAGGCTCCGAGGAAAAGCGCGGTCACCAAAGTCTGCGGGTGCGTTATTTGCATGTTTCTCCCAAGCCGCTTTACGGCATTTCGTTTTCATTCGGCTGGCTCATCGGGCCCCGGTCGCCGATTGGCCGGGACGACCGCCCAAAAGGGCGGTTTCGCTTTCAATAGGCGGGCTTTCGCCCGCCACAGCATAATTCAAGGCTCAAGACACATTACTCCTTCGCCAGGCGCGCACCGATGCGCGTGTTCGAGTTCGACGCCGCGTGGCCGCAGTAGACGGACCACAGCCCCGCATCCGCGCCGGAGCTCCAGTCGCCGCCCACGATCGGGAAGAACCCGCGATAGCTGTCCCAATACTGCCAGTCTGGAGCCGTGGACTCGCTCTGCTCATCAGCGCCGAAGTCCACAATAAAGAGGTCGCCGAGGTTGTATTCGTTCGTCCTCTCGTCCATGAAGGTCATCGGATAAACAGCGTCGTCAATGGAGTCGGAAATCTGGCCGGTCTCGACCCATGTCTTGCGGCCGTGGCGGTCCCAGAGGCAGATTTCACCATCATCGGTCTTGAGCCCGTCAATCCACTGCCAGACGTTGCCCCAAAGGCCAACGATTCCGCGATAAGTGGCCTGCGCCACGTCCTCGGCGTCAACCTCCGCCGCACCCTTGCCCCAGGCGTCCACGCGGCCGCGACCGGTCTTGCTCTGACTGTCCATGGTGGCATTCTCCACCAGGTAGAGCCACTGGATCGCGGACCACTGGTAGGCGCTCCAGAGCATGAAGCCCTCGACATCGCCCTCGTTGCGCGCGGCGGCGTCGGCCTGGAACTGCGTCAGGCTCCGGCTGACAGCGGGCTTGACTCCGGGAACGGAAGAGAGCTTGGAGCCGTCCATGCTGGCCTGGTACTTGCCGACGAACACCTGCTGCAGGTCGCCACCATCACGGCGGAAGGCCGGATGGATGGAAAACCCGTCCAGGGGCTTGTCGCTGATCAGCCAGGCAGGATTTCCGGCATACTCTCCGGCCATCAGCCTGGTCCGCTTGATGTAGAACGCGGGAATAAGCACCATGTGCTGCCCGTCGATCACGACATCCTTGATGCCGCCCCATACGGAATGGGTGTCGAAAAACGCCTGGCCGGGATCAGGAACCACATTCCCGTCAGCGTCGATACGCGCCCACAGGCCGCCGTCGCTGTCCGACCCGGTAAACACCACGCCAATTGCATCCATAATCTTCTCTTCCATCGGTTTTCTCCTTTCGGCTGGCTCATCAGGCCCCGGTCGCCGATTGGCCGGGACGACCGCCCAAAAGGGCGGTTTCGCCTTACAGTTCATCCATGAGCAGCGACTTGGATGCCTTGAAGGTCACGGCCTGGCGCTCCGGGATCATGACCGGCTCGCCGGTCTGGGGATTGCGACCCTCGCGGGCCTTGCGCGTCACCGGTTTGAAGGTGCCGAAGTGGCGGAGGTTGACGGACTCGCCGGAGCGCAGCCCGTCGACCATGGTCCGCAGCACGGTGTCGACGATGCCTGCGGCCTGGGTCTTGGTCAGTCCCGACTTGTCGGCTACGGCCTGAACGATTTCGCTTTTGGTGAGAGACATTCCTTTTTCTCCTTGTGGTTGTTACGCTTCGCCCTTGAGGGCTTCGGCGGATACTTCGATGTAGAACTGGTCCTTGGTCTTGCGCTCCATGCCGACGGCTTCCAGCTTGCCGTCCGTCCACTCGCGCATGGCCTCCTTGTTCACGGTCTCCGAGGTCTTGATGGCCTCGCCCCATCCCAAGTCCTTGAGCTTCTCAAGAACCTGGGCCATCTTGACCTTGGCCTTGGCCACGATGCTCGTGGATTGCCTGAACCCGATCACCCCATGCGGCAGTTCCAGGCTCTTGCGCTTGGTGAACAGTTCGCCCCTGTTCACCTCGGCGAATCCGTTCAGCGCCGTCGCCAGGGCCTTTTTGCGCTCCTGGTGCGGAGCGGCTTCGGCGTCCGCGTTGCGCTTCACGATGTCGATGTTCTCGTTCATGTCCGCCTCGATGGCGGCGAGGCTGCGCTCGATCTCCGCCATTTCAGCCATTGCAACCTTTGCCTGCTCGACCGTGGTGATGATCTCGCTCTGCGGCTTGATCCGCTTGCTCATCTTTCGCTCCCTTTAGAGTGTTTCAGCGTTGCGCCCTCCAAGCCTTCAATCCGCTCGGCAAGCGCCAGCATGTTGTTTCCCATGATCACCAGCTCCTCGTGGGCGCTTCCGGCCTTCTGCGCCAGAATCTTGAGTTCCACGCCAAGCCGGTGCGCCTCGCCGGAGATCGGTCCGTTCGGCATGGCGGTGAAAGCCTGGTTCCCTGTTCTGCGTCCGGTATCGGTTCTCTGCAGCATGTGATTCTCCTTGACTGTTGCGGGTTATCCCCTGAGTTCCGCCACCCTGCAGCCTTCGCAGTTCTGTCGGGGGCATTCGATGCAGATTTGGTCCAGCGGGGTTTCGCGCCCCTTGTCCATGGCCTCCATGAGGGCCTGGTATCGCTTCACCAAATCTCCGTTCCTGTCGTATTTCCCATTCTTGAGCAGCGAGGCGGCAGGCTTCGAGCAGCCAAGCACCGCGCAAATCTCATTTAATGTGAGCATCAGGCCGCCCCTACCTCTCTGCGGTTGGCGGTCCAGGTCAGCGCCGCCTCAAGGACCGGCATGGTCAGGGCGGATACGTTGTTCGCCCGGCAGATGCGCAGGCATTCTTCGGCCAGCTCCACCGCCTCACCCCAGTTCCCCTTGCGGCAGCCCTGCCAGAACTTGGTGGCCGTCTCGCGGTCCACATCGCCGAAGCGGGCATTGAGCACATGGGTGAAGGTTTCGGCGCGGTCGAGGTGTCCCATCCGCGCGCGCTTGGCTCCGATCCTGCGCCCGAGCTGCAGCAGTAGGGGCCGGGTCTTGGCGCTCACGAACTGGCGCTCGTAAATTTCGGTTCCGACCAGGAGCACCGCGAAGCCGCATTCGTCGGCGAGGTAGCGCAAGGCTTCCAGCGCCTGCCAGCGCAGCTTGTTCGCCTCGTCCAGGATCAGGATCGGGCGCTCGGTCTGGCTCGGACCCCACTCGGAAAGCATCCGCATCCATCTGGTGGAAGGCCCTTCGATCCCGGCGGCGGCAGTCACTTCGCCGAGAAGGGCGTAACGGCTCATCCCCTCGTAGGCGCAAACCCTCATCGCGCCGTGGTTGGTCATGATCGCGCGAGCCGCCACCGTCTTTCCGGTGCCGGTCTCGCCGATGATCTCACCGACGGACGCTCCGGGGGTCTCCTTGAGCAGCGATGCAAGGGCCAGCGCCTCGCGCACAAACTTGGTTTCAGCGATTTCCACATCTTCCTCCTTGGTTATAAATTACCAACCTTGAGCCCTCAGAGCCTCGACCGCCGGGTCTTCCTTTACCCCCCAGCGATTCAGTGAGAGCTTCTCGGCATCCTGTGACTTGGCAGCAATGGCCAGCGTCTGTTCGAGCGCCTTGTGGCGGTTGGCATACATCTCCTGAGCCTCAGGGGTGACGCTGATCTTGCCTGCTCCGATCTTGGTGGCTTCAATGGCTTCCCTGACACCGGCCAGCTGGGCAAATTCACGCATGAGTTCCCTCGGTTCCAGCCAGGTCACTTCGCCCTCCATGATCTGCACGGCCTTGCGGGCCTCCTGGGCCAGCTTGCCCGCGTACTTGGCACCCTGCGGGTCGGCCATGTCGTAAACAGGCATGGGCCGGGCTACGCAGAGCAGCTTGGAGTCCTTGTTGAACACAAAGCTGCATGAGGGGTCGTGCCTCGGGTGGCGCACGAGCAGCTTCTCGCCGTCGTACTGGTGGAGTTTCTCGTGATAGTAGCGCCAGCCTCCGGCGGACACCGTTCCGGCGGTCACAACCCTCTCGCTACGGTCCGAGAACGCCAGCATCAGGGCTCCCTCATCTGCCACCATCTTTCTCCAACCGCGCTCGGTCCACTCGCTGAGCACCTGAACAGGAGAGCGGCCCTTCATGTGGTCGCCGCCCTGCGGTGTCGCGTGGTAGTAAGGGATCGCGTCCGCGAAAAATTGCTTCAAATCCTCAAGCGGCGTGGCTTCCGGAGCCTTGCCCAGCCTCCGGGTGCGCTTCACGATACGGTTGCCACCCGCGTAGAGCGGATGCCAGCCCAGATGCCATGCCAGTGCGGAGAAAATGCCTTCAAGGTTCTTGGCCCTCGGCTTGAACGGCTGGGAGCGGATGATCCGGCCCTCGTCGCTGTTCAGCTGCACTCCGCCGAAAACACCGCCGGAGAAGACCACCAGCTCGCGCCAGGCGTCGAGCATTTCGGTCCATGAGTATTCCGACCCGTTGTCCAGGTAGAGCCGCTTCGGCATGCCCCAGGGTGAATGGGCGCACATGGAGGCGAAGGAAAGCGCCACATGCTCCCGCCGTACGCCGGTTCCCTTGTTGGGCAGGTAGCCGGTCACATGGATCATGTTGGTGGCCGCATCCTGCCAGACGATCAGGCGCGCCCAGGCCAGCTTGCCGTCGGGCCGCAGAACAGGAATGTCGCAAGGTGATACATCGCCGAAAACGACGTCTCCGGGGGCGTAGTTCTCGCGCGTCCTGTAGATGGGCGTCTGGTGGGTGTCGTAAAATTTCTTGGCGTCGCGCTTATATGTGGCGATCATGGAATACCGGCGCTCGGCCTCCACAAACTTCCGGGGGACGCCGCAGCAGCGTTTCGCCACCGCTTCGGGCATCCCGGCAGCCACCGAGAGCCTGTAGAGCACCGGCTTGGCGAGGTTTTGCACCTGCCTGACGGATGTGTTCGCCTGCACCCAGAGGCCGCGCACGGCCAGGGACATCTCCTCGGCGATCTCCGCCAGCTTCTCCCGGCGTATGCCGGACCCTGCCGCCATGGTCTCCCACTTCTGGGAGATCAGCGTCCGGGCCTGCCCCCTGTCGGTGCGGACCTTGTCCATAAGAGCGGTGATCCCGCCTTGGCGGTACTGCTTGTCCCAGCGGTACAAGGTCGGCACGGAAACGCCGTGGGCCTCGGCCAGCACTTCCGCCTTCTCGCGGCGACCCTTCGCGCGCGGAGGGAAGGACAAAAGCGGCTCGATCATCCGATACCGCCGCATGGCCTCCTCGCTGCGCCGTCTGGCGTCGCCCTCGTCCATGCTCACCAACATGCCCACATGCACGTCCGTCGCATCCTCCCGCACCGCCGCAACAAGCGCCCGCGTCTCGGCGGGAACCTGCGCG
>JALNWY010000148.1 GCA_023230665.1 Deltaproteobacteria bacterium | reverse complement strand
GTTGACAGTAGGGTTCAATGATCTTCTGTAGCTACAACTTACCAATTTCCCATTCAGATACAGTATCTCACGCTATTGACAGATGCCGATAGAGATATTATGATCTAAACCTAGACAGACTAGACATAAGGAGGAATGCTATGGGACGTGCCTGGCAGATACAGGAAGCAAAGAATAAGCTGAGTGAAGTCGTGGATGAAGCTATTCATCATGGACCGCAAGTCATTACAAAGCGTGGTGTGGAGGTTGCAGTCATGCTGTCCTATGCCGAATACCGCAAGATGATATCCTCACAAAAGAAGCTCTCTGATTTCTTCCGTGAATCCCCTCTTGTGGATATGGAACTCGATTTTGCCAGAGACAAGAGCAGTTCACGAGAGGATGTCTGCACATGAAATATCTTCTTGATACGTGCGTTATTTCAGAGTTGGTTGCGAAAAAGCCCAATCAAAAAGTTTTGAACTGGATAGACAGCATCGATCCTGATAGTGCTTATCTGAGCGTGATCACGATTGGAGAAATAAAAAAGGGGATAGAGAAATTACCCGATTCTCAGCGCAGGACAACTTTGCATGCTTGGTTGACCGAAGACCTGCTTGCCCGTTTCAGTGGCCGGATTCTCTTGATTGACACAGGAGTTGTACTCGTATGGGGACAACTGGCAGGCTCTCTTGAATCAGAGGGAAAGAAAATGGGGGCAATTGATTCTCTTATAGCTGCTTCTGCACGTTATAACCACTGCAGTCTGGTAACGAGGAATGAGATCGACTTCGTGCATACCGGGATAGCAATTATCAACCCCTGGATGAACCTTAACAAGGCATGATTGCCCCATATGTGTCCCGATGTGTCCCGCAAAGCTTGAAAAGGATGGGGTTCGAATCCCTGCGCTGGTTTCGGTTTACAGTTTACAGGCAAGCATATGTAGCTTAAAAAGCCCTCAGTGTTCCTGTATCTCGGCACTAGGTTCTTTCTCCAGCTTGGGCAGGAGTACTTTGAATATTGAGCCTTTGCCCGGCCGGCTCCAGACACTGACAGCGCCCTTGTGGTCCTTGACGATCCACTGCACCACCGTAAGACCCATGCCTGTTCCTTCTCCTTGTTTGGTGGTAAAAAACGGATCAAAAATGTGCTGGAGTGTCTCTTCATCAATGCCTTGCCCGGTATCCCTCACAGCCACCTCGATGTGAGGTCCGGAAGATAGATCAGGTGAGATCATCGATGCTATGTCCTTGTCAAGCTCAACGCATGCCACACCCATCTCCAACAATCCACGCTGTCCCTTCATGGCATATGCTGCATTGCTGCCAAGGTTTATCAACACCTGTTTGATCTGGGTGGGATTCGCGTTCACAACCGCATTATCAGTATTAATTCTGGTGCGTATTTCGATCGTCTTGGAGACGGCAGCTCGAAGCAGTGTCAGTATCTCGCTCACCAGGGATGTGATGTCTACCGGAATTTTTTCCACGGATTTCATCCGGGAAAAGGTGGTGATGTGCTCTACCAGGTCCATCCCCGTGCGGGCTGCTTGCAATATCTCTTCCAGCAAGGGGCACACTGGATCGCCCTTGCCGACTTCCTCCACGGCGGTTTCGGAATTGATCAAGATGGGCGTGAAGATATTTTTCAGGTCATGGGCGATCCCGCCTGCAAGGGTTCCGATGGCCTCCATCTTCTGAGACTGGGCAGTCGCCTGCTGATGCCTCACTTCCTGCGAAATATCCTTGACGATAGAAACATACTTGATAAATTCGCCCGTATTATCCCTTACCGGCGATAGGGTGAGATGTACATCAATGATATCTCCGGATTTTGTTAACACCTTGATATGACTTCTCCAGATCTCTCCCTGGCAAACTGCTCTATGTGGCAGTTCCGGATCGACATCACCAATGACGCTGCTGATCAAAAGATCTTCTCCCTTGCCGATCAGCTCTTCTTTTGTGTAACCGGTTAAGTGTTCATATGCCGGATTCACATACTCGATTACCCAGTCGGCATTGAACAGGACGAATCCCTCCCCTGCCTGCTCCACAGCCGTCGCCAGGTGCAAAAGGTTCTTTTCCATCTTTTTGCGCTGGGTGATATCGATGCCGATACCTAGGCGGGAGCCGTCTGACAAACCGATCGCTGACCAGAGTATGTCCAGCTTCCTGCCGGATCGGGTGGTCCATACCAAATCTCCCCAGGTCGATTGGGCCGTTCTCACCTTCCTGATAATCTCTTGCCGGTAGGCAGGGTCAGGAAAGCTGGGCGTGAGGATATCCATGTTCAGGGCCTCTTCCCGGGGCCACCCGCCGATACGCTCGAACTCCCTGTTCACCATGATCAGCTCCAGATCAGGCTTCCAGAGGGTGATGATCACAGGGATATTGTCGATGATAGCCTGGAGAAGTTCTCTTTGCTCATTCAGTTTGGCAACGGTCCTGGACAAGGCACCGGTGTGAGCCTGCACCTTCTGCTCAAGCTCTTCGTTGACCCTGCTGAGCAGATCCCGGGAACTCTTAAGCTCGGTGATATCTATGGCTGTCCCGATGATGCGAATAGGTCTGTGGCCCTCATAGCTTATAAACCCCCTGCTCAACATCCAGCGGACTTCGCCATCAGGGTAGATAATACGATACTCGCCTTCCTCTTCTTTTTTATGTTGGGCCACTGTTTGCTGTAACTTCTCCAGGAGGGATCTGATGTCTTCCGGCGGGGTGATCTTGGCCCAGTTGTCCAGGGAGCCAATAAAATCAGGAGTCACCCCGTACATCGCTTTCAATTCGTCACTCAAGGAAATCGTGTTTGTCACTATATCCCAGTCAAATATACCCACTTTACCGGCCTGCTGCGCTATCCTGAGTTTTTCCCGGCTCTCGCGCAAGGCTGTTTGCGCGAGCTTGAGCCCTCCAACATCTTCTCTTTCCTGTGAGATACCTTGTGCTGAGATCTCCTTTGATTCTCCAAGCAAGGCTTTATTCCTCGCATGGTTTTCCAGTTGCTTTAATTCACTGGTGATATCCTCTAAAACCGTAATTATCCCATGTTCCTGTGGCAAACAATGCACTTTGAGCCAGATATCCAAGGGTTCGGGATAATATCCCTCGAAATTGACTATGATCTTTTCCTTCAATGCCCTAAGAGATGCCTCCAAGAATGTGCGACCAAGCGGTCCGGATAGGATATTCTGGAGAGCCAGACCCGCCTGTCGTTTTCCTAAAAGCCTGGAAGCGGTACGGTTTGCATATGTCAGGTTCATGTTGGGGTCGAGATGGATCATTCCCCGGCCGAATGTGTCCAATACTTCTCCTGTAAGAGAGATGGGATCTGGTCTCGCCTTTCTTTTGCCGGACCGTTGTTTCATACATGCTCCTTACGGTTCCACCCCTTGGTGGGCAAAGCAATTCTTTGCCTTTGCAACGTATGCCCCTTTACTTTCAAGAGAGAAACGAGGTGTTCACCAGAGATGTCTTTCTCCATGCTGCTTTGGACCATATTGCCTGGCCGTTTTCATCGGAATACGCACCATACTCAAGATATAGACAAATATATTGATACACGGGGACAAAATAGGGTTCAAGGTAATGACTCAGTCTCAAATGAGCGTTCATGCCCTTGTCGATGATCACGGTAAGGCGTTCCTTGTGCAAATCAGAGCAAAGAGGGCGATCCGATTCCGTGACAAAGGAAGCCAGTAAAGACGTTCTTGCGTGGGTTCCTGGTGAAAGCCCCTGAGCAAAGTCCTAATATCAATCACCATTGTGCTCCCTGTCGGGGTGCTTCAGAGCGTGACTGCCCGTATAAGCCTGAAGATAAGTTTGAGATTTGCCTTGTCTGTTTCTGTAACTCGATGATCAAGTTTTTTTGATTTGACGAACGAATCTCCTTTTCATCGAAGTGTGCATAACTCGCAAGATAATCACGGCTCCCTCTTTCTCAACATAAGGCAGGACGTATGGCAGGCCCGGAATAACGAGTTCTCGTATCCTTGAGATCTTCCCAGGTCGCCCTATTCCTGGTTGCCGGATTACCCTCTGTGCAGCATCCCAAATTCGTTGCGTTACCTCAGCAGCCGCTGTAGGATTGTCGGCTGCAATATATTCAACAGCATCATTTAAGTTCACGAGCGCCTTAAGCGTCCACCTAACCTGCATTTACGCCCCATTTGCGGAAATTCTTGACAACTTCATCATGTGCGGCGATTTCGCCTCGCTCTACTTCTTCCAGTCCGTCTTTAACTTCCTTGACAAACCATTCCTCATAATCGAGGAATCGGCTTATTGCTTGATTGATTACCCAGGATCTCGACCGGCTTAAGGACTTCGCCAAGCCGTCAACGCGGCTCAGCATATCATTATCAATACGAACGGTTGTTGATTTCATGAAACACCTCCTGTTCGGTATCCAATTTGGATACATATGAATACAAATAAAGTTAAGCCCCTCTTTAGGATCAACGTCCCATGCTGTCCCATTGATTTACCCGATCCGGATGTCATTATTCATTGTGGAGACCATCGGAGAATTCGTGCGGAATGGATGCTGCAAAAGGATGTATCATACGAGAAGCCGTGGCAGGTGATGCACAAGCCGTAGCCTCGCTCTTCTCCCAGCTGGGGTATCCCGCTTCAGCCGAAGAGATGACGGGAAGGATCGAGACCCTGTCTTTGCTCAAGGAATACAAGACCTTTGTTGCAGAGGCGCAAGACGAGGTCATCGGGCTCGTCGGGGTCTATCTCGGGCATTCTCTCGAATTCACCGGCATGTACGGGAGGTTGACCGCGCTCGTCGTCGATGAGAAGCTGCGGGGCCGCGGCATCGGAAAGATGCTGATCGAGAGGGTCGAGTCCTGGCTCGCGGGGCAGGGCGCCCTTCTGGTGGTTCTCACCAGCAGCAGCCGCCGGAAGGAATCCCACGACTTCTACCGGCATATCGGCTATATCGACACCGGCCTCAGGTTCACCAAAAGGCTCTATCAAGAGCCCTGATCCGGCCGTCCCGAGGATTCTGGCCCAGATCCGGCCTCCAGCCGGAAAAAACTGGCCGATCCTTAAATATCGAAAAAACCCCCATGAGCGAGTATACAAGGCGGCTCTGCCCGTACAGCAGGTGTTTAAAAACCCCCAGAGGCCTGCAGGGCGTGCGGGATCTCTCCCACCCATTGACGGAGAATGGCAGGAGTGTTACGACGCTTCTGGACCCGCAATCGTGCAATGCGGACAGGTATGTTTTGCTCCATGGCGTTGCCGGGCATCCGGCAAGCCCGCAGGAATGATTCAAAAAGCTGTGATTATGGGCACTGTATGCTCTGTCCTTGGCCTCTGTCTGATCCGGACAGGGTCTGCTGCAGAGACAGGGGACAGGAAGAAGACACCATGGCATCCGAAGAACCGGCAACTATCTGGACCAGAGACTTTAGCTCGCTTTGCACGGCCAACCTGGCGCTGTTCATGAGCGCGCACATGATCACGCCCACCCTGCCCGTATATCTGCTTCACATAGGCGGCAGCCGCAGGGACGTGGGATACGTGATGGCTGCCTACACGGTCGGCGCCATGGTCATGCGGCCTGTTGCGGGTGCGCTTGTGGATCGATGGGGCCGGAAAAAGACCACGGTTGTGGCCCTGCTGCTGACGGTTATCGCTACCACACTCTACCGCTTCGCTGGAGATGTCCCGCTCCTGACAGCGGTGCGGTGTTTTCACGGCCTGGCTTTCGGCATGGTGGGCACAGCCATCGGCACCATGGTGATCGACATCCTGCCCGTGGGGCGCTTCAGCGAGGGCATCGGATATTTTGGGCTCACGTCATCCTTCTCTATGGCCATCACCCCCATGATCGCTTTCTGGCTGATTCATCACTATGGGTTTCCTATATTGTTTCTCGCGGTGGTGATACTGACAATGCTGTCCTTGAGCAGCAGTCTGCTCGTGCAGAGCAGGCACGATCATGCCGGTGACGCGCCAGAAATCGGTCTGCCCGGCCCGCCCCGGTCGATTCTGACCGGCCTGATGGAGAAGGCAGCCCTGCCCGCATCCGGGGTGATGTTTTTCATCTCGGTCGTGTTCGGGGCCGTGATGTCCTTCATAGCGCTGTACGCTGCCGAGCAGGGAATCACCAATATCGGCCCCTTTTTTACCGCCCTTGCCCTGGTCATGCTGGTCACCCGGCCTCTCTCCGGACGCTGGGCAGACAGGGGCGGCGCCGACAAGATCCTGCTCGCTGCTCATCTGGCGGTGTTTTTCGGCCTGGTGACCGTGGGCCTGTCGCACACCATGGGTGGGTTCATCCTCACCGGCGCGCTGCTCGGCACCGGGTTCGGCTTTTTTATCCCCACACTGCAGGCCCTGGCCGTTCGGTATGTTCCGGTAAACAGGCGCGGCGCAGCCACCGGTACCTATATGATCTCGATCGACCTGGGCATCGGCCTGGGTACAATCCTCTGGGGCCACGTGGCAGAGACTGCCGGATATCGGGCCATGTTTTTCGCCAACCTGATTCCCCTTGCCTTAGCAGGGTTGATCTTCTACCTGTTCATTCACTCCCAGCGGCCTGGCCGCCCGGAGTGAGGGTCTGATGCCTGACCCACCGAGGCCTCCGGGTTACCGTGCGAGACAGGTCCGCAGGGTATTGTCTTTCAGTGCATGATTCTGGTATGTGTCTGACGATATTAAAATTTATCTTACGGAGAGAGACCTTTGGAAACAGAACATATTGCAGCAAAGAACGAGTATGAGGGTGCACTTTTGCTCAGGGAATGGGGGATCCCCGTGGTGGATCAGATCCTTGCGGCTGACGAAGAAGATGCTGCGGATGCGGCCGACAAGCTGGGATTTCCCGTGGTTCTCAAGGTCTGCTCGGAAAAGGTGCTCCACAAGACAGAGCAGGGCGGGGTCGTGTTGAATGTCCCTGACCGGCAGGCATTGAGAACAGCGGCCCGCGATATGCTAGCCCGGTTCGACGGCATAGCACCCAAACTCCTGGTGCAGAAGATGGCAGGGCCGGGCGTCGAGCTCATTCTGGGTGCGAGGCGCGATCCGGTTTTCGGCCCTGTAGTCCTGGCCGGGATCGGGGGCATCTTTACCGAGATATTCCGCGATACGGCCGTGGAGATCGCGCCCGTTGACCTGAAGACGGCCCGCGCCATGCTCATGCGCCTGAAGGGTGCCGCTCTCCTGCAGGGATACCGCTCCCGGCTGCCCGTGGATGTCGAGGCGGTCGCCCGGGCCTTGCAGGCCCTCTCCAGACTCGTCGCAAAACGGCACGATATCATCGAGATCGACGTGAACCCCTTGATTGTGCGCGAAAACGGTGCGCTGGCAGTTGATGCGCTCGTCCGCTGCAACGGGAAACCGCGTGCCCGGGAGGCGAAGGCCCCGGATGCCGGCACGGTCGATCCATTTTTCAACCCGGGTTCGATCGCGCTGATCGGCGCATCCAAGACCCCTGGCAAGGGCGGCAACATCATCCTGCGGAATCTGCTCAAGGCCGGTTTCCAGGGCAGGATATATCCCATCAATCCGGGTGCGGATGAGATCCTTGGCATGAAGGCCTACGCCAGAGTGAGCGAGGTGCCGGACCCGGTTGATCTCGCCATGTTCGTGATCCCAAAGGCTGCCGTGCCGGAGGCCCTGAAAGACTGCGCGGTCAAGGGCGTGCGGAATATCATCCTGAGCACGGGCGGCTACTCTGACGCCGGTGAATCCGGGCTGGCAGAGCAGAAAGAGCTTGCCCGGCATGTCCGCGCAACAGGCCTGAGGCTCATGGGTCCCAATAGCATCGGCATCATCAATCCCGGGGCAGGCCTCGCCACCTCCATCGTAGGGCTCGAACGGATTCGGCCGGGCGGGGTGTCGCTCATCGG
>JALNWY010000147.1 GCA_023230665.1 Deltaproteobacteria bacterium | reverse complement strand
CCGGCAAAGGGCGCCCGCCGCGCGGGCAGCTCTATCCGGCCGGGGACGCATCATCAGAACCTGCGGTACTTCGCCATGGCCAGCACCATCTGGACAGCGCCCTCGATGGTGTGCGCGACCGGGACCCCGTTGATCTCAAAGCCCTCGATGAGCATTCGATATTTTTCGTGCCTGGGCAGATATGCGATCATGGGCTTGCCTGCCTGTTTGCTGACAATGCTCAACCTGGCGCCCAGATCCGATGAGAGACCGGGAGCGTATGGCAGGAGGAGCATCATGAGGCATTCGATCTGATCGAATGTACCGATCACCCGCGATGCCTCGACATAATCGTCATCCGTGGAGGTGCCGGTGAGATCCACTGGGTTGGTACAGGTGGCAATGGAGGCGATAGCAGGGTTCAGCCGCTTGCGGATCATATCCTGTTCTGGCTGGGAGAATGCGGGCACCGTAAGCCCGTGCTCGAAGCAGAGGTCAGTGGCCAGCGCTCCATGCCCGCCGCTGAGCGTGATGATGCTTACATTGCCCTGTATGGGTGTCTGGTACGCACTTAAGGATTCACAGAAATACATGAGCTCTGAGGGACTCTTGGCCTCCACGATGCCGTTTTGCGAGAGGACCTTGGAAAAAACCGTGTAGTCGCCCGCAAGCGATGCGGTATGACTGGAGACCGCCTTGCGCCCTCCCGGGCTCTTGCCCGCCTTGAGCAGGACCACGGGCTTTTTGCACTCCTTTGCCTTGAGCAGGAACTCGCGCCCCTCATCCTCGCCGAACCCCTCGATGTACAGGCAGATCACCCGGGTCTTTTCATCCTGCTCGAGATAATCCAGCAGATCGATCTCGCCGAGCACTGCCTTGTTCCCGATGCTGACCGCCAGGGAGAGCCCCACCCCTTCCACGGAAAAACCGATCATCTGGTCGACCAGCAGTCCTCCGCTCTGGCTGATGATCGCCACATTCCCCGGTTGGGGCACACTCATGCGCTCCGGAGCAAAGAAGAAACTGTCATAGTGCGACGGCGAATAAATGCCCAGGCAATTCGGTCCGATAAAGGGGAAGTCCGCATCCCTGGCTATGGAGACGATCTGCCTCTGCAGGTCGTTGTTCCCGACCTCTGCAAAACCTCCCGAGATGATGGCCCCTGCCTTTACCCCTGCAGCGACACAGTCTTCGAGAATCCTGGGTACAACGTCTGCCCGTGCCGAGATAATGGCAAGATCCACCACCTCCGGCAGGTCCCGTACGCTTGCATATGCGGCAACCCCTTTGAGCACCCCTGCCTTGGGGTTGACCGGGTAGGCTTCCACGGGATACCGGTAGAGGTTCTTGTAGAAGATGATATTGGAAGGATGCAGGTCATTATGCAGCGATACCCCGACAATGGCCAGCGATTCCGGTTCAAATAACGGCTTGAGATCCATGACACCCCCTTGAGCACTGGGTAGAGACACTATCATCAATAATAAGAACAGGGAGATTTATTCCCAAGGGCGGGCAAAAGGATCGAAAAACATGATTACAGAGGCCTCTCTAGAGCATATGGGCTCCCCGGGGAACCGAGCGCTTCTGCTTTTCGCTCCAGGGGTGCCTTTCAAAGGCCTTCTATGCTTCCTCGGCGCCTGATCGACGTGAGGGACTGCCCGGAGTGCGCATCATCATCCAAGCACCTCTTTTACGAGAATCTCGTAGATGGGGTAACTTGCGCCGATGCATTCCAGGATGGCCTCTTTCGAATACAGGTGGCCTTTGCCGATCCCGGGGCAGACCACAGCCACCCCCTTCCACGCATAGAGCGAGCGCATGTTCTGAAACCAGAACGGGAAGGTCCTGCACTGCAGGGGCCGAACAGGATAGACAGCGCAGCCGTTTTCGAAGAAAATGCATCTGCCGTCATCAGCTTCTCTGATGGCATAACTCGTTTTCAGGCGATACAGGCACCTCTCCATGAACACCTGGCGGGGGATCTCCATGAAATCCGAGATCTCGGTAATCTCCCGGTCGTTCACATACACCACTCCGGGCTCTCCCGTGCAGCATGCACCGCACCGCCGGCACTCGAACCTGATGCCCTCATCGAAGAAATACGGACGCGTTTTCATACTTTCCAGAAGTGAATCCATCTTGTCTCCATGGGAATGATACCACACCCGCTCAATAAAACAAAAAAAGACTTGCCATTTAGGGCAATTTTTTATACCACCCATGCAGAATAGCAAGAAAGGAGAGCAACAATGGCATATAATATTACCGATGAATGTATTTGCTGTGGATCGTGCATTGACGAGTGTCCTGTGGAAGCCATCAGTGAGGGTGATGACAAGTACTCCATCGACCCTGATCTCTGCACGGATTGCGGTGCATGTGCCGATGCTTGCCCGACGGATGCCATAGAATCCGGCGAATAAGGTGCGAGTCAGAATATCTACTCAACCTCGCCAGTAGTTCCGACAGTCTTAACCGCTGTGTCATTTTTTCATGATTCCGGAGAATATCGCCGCCCACCCCCGGGAAGCAGATGTTCTCCGGATATCTATTTCCGGCATTTCCTGTAACCATGCCGGGCCGTTTTCCCTTTCTGGCCCACGGCTGTTCCTTTGGAATAGCATTGACATGAACCGACCCCCGCCTCAATGGCGGACAGCGGCTCTGGAGTGTTCTTCAGACTTCCGGGTAATGCAGTGCTTGATTATTGCTCCTCTTCCTTGCCTGAGAGTTTTGATCTCAGCACATTCGAAAGGGAAAAGGTGACAACGGTCCTGGGAGAGATCACGATCTCCTCCGCTGTTTTGGGATTGCGCCCCCGGCGTGCAGTCTTTTCTCTGACCTTCCACTTGCCGAAACCGGATATGCTCACAGGCTCCTTCTTTTCCAGGGTTTCCTTTATGATCTCAATGAAGGTTTCGATTCCGTCACTGGCTTCTTTCCGGGAAAGCCCTGTGTTGAGAACGATTTCATCAATAATTCCGCTCTTGGTTAACGTGGCCATACTTTCCTCCTTTCATGTGCCTGGAACTCGTATAACTACATAAATTTATTAATCGCTTAACAGGAAGAAGTCAATAGCCTATTGGATTATATGATTCTTTTATGGATCTGCGGATGCCGAAATCCCGCGCCATGATCACGCGCATTCCCGATATGTTCAGGATCCTGAAATCATGATTAATCCCATAAGTAAATGAAAATATATGTATTTTGTCGATTGCCTCATCCTCAGAGAGAGGCTCGACCGATACTTTCCACCCCTGGGAACGAAAGTAGGGCACGACCTTCTTCAGGTCCTGCCAGGAGAAGCACTCGCTCCAATAATCCTCCTGCGACATACCGGTCTGGCACGGGTTTTCCTTGATGATCTCGTATCGTCCGATGCCGGGTAGAAAGGTATAAATATTATATTTTCTCATACTCAAGGCTATCGTCATTTTTTCTTCTTGTCTTTAGTATTATACATAACACCTTGAAACGAGGAAGCAAGAGCACAGAGCCGCTCAATACACGATAATTCCTTATGAATGATGCGGCCAAACTCCAAGGGGACTGAGTTATCGGGAAAAGGTGCGCAGCGCATCCCCGACATGTGCGATAGGGACGAGGTCCATCCCTTTCACAGAGGTCAAAGACCCGCTGTTGGAAGCAGGGATGAGCGCGCGGGTGAACCCGGTCCTGAGGGCCTCGCGGAGCCGGAACTCCATGTGGTTCACCGGCCTGAGCTCCCCGCCCAGGCCGATCTCGCCCACGCAGACCGTTCCCCTTTGAAGAGGTTTGTCCAGCGCACTCGACGCGATGGCCATGACGACCGCCAGATCCACCGCAGGCTCGGCCACCCGCATGCCGCCGGCAATGTTGACGACCACGTCCGAATGGGAGAGCACCACGCCCGCTCGCTTTTCCAGGACCGCCAGCAGGACTGACAGGCGCGACTGATCAGATCCGATGGAGATGCGCTTGGGCATGCTGAAGCTCGTCCTGCTCACCAGCGACTGCACCTCTACCACGAACGCCCTGCTCCCTTCCACGGTTGCCATAACCGCGCTGCCCGGCACATCGCCGCCGAGTCCGTTGATAAAGATCGACGATGGGTCGCTCACCTCGACGAGTCCGGTCGATTTCATCTCGAACACGCCGATCTCGCCTGAGGTGCCGAACCGGTTCTTAACAGCCCGCAAGATCCGGTAGACACCTGAGGCATCGCCCTCGAAATACAGCACGGTGTCCACCATGTGCTCGAGCATCTTGGGCCCCGCGATCCAGCCCTCCTTGGTTACATGCCCCACCACGAAGACCACGGTGTTCATCCCCTTGGCGATCTCCATGAACATGCCGGCGCCCTCGCGTATCTGTGATACGCTGCCTGGCGGTGCGTCGATCTGTGAGGAGAACACCGACTGGATGGAGTCGATGATCACGATATCCGGCTTCAACGCCGCGATCTGCTGCCTGATCTCCTGAAGCACCACCTCGGGATAGATGAGAATATCATCCGGGACAATGCCAAGCCGGTCGATTCTGAGCTTGAGCTGGATCGCGGACTCCTCTCCGCTCACGTAGAGGATGCGCATGCCTGAGACCGCGAGGCTGAAAGCCATATGGAGCATGAGGGTGGACTTACCGATCCCGGGGTCCCCTCCGATCAGCACCAAAGACCCTTCTACGATTCCGCCGCCCAGCACGCGGTCGAGTTCGCTCATGCCGCACTGCTTGCGCATGAAGGGGGACGAGACGACCGCACCGAGCGGGATGGGCTCGTTGTTTCCGGGCTTGAGGACCCGAACTCCCCTGGTCTCCTGGAGAACATCCTCGACCAGGGTGTTCCATTCGTCGCACTGGCTGCACTTTCCCATCCACTGGGAATGAACCCGGCCGCAGGAGGAGCAGCGATAGATCCTTTTTTGCTTCGCCATTACTGCTGCGTCACCCTGAGCACTTCCTCGATCGTGGTCATGCCGTCCTCGACCTTCCGGGCCCCGTCCTGCCTCAGGCTGTGGAGCCCCTCGCCCACGGCCGCCTGCTTGATGGCGTTGGAGTCCGATGTCTTGAGCACGGTGCCCCTGATGATGTCGCTCATGAACAGGATCTCGTAGATACCGGTCCTGCCCTTGTACCCCGTGCCGATGCACTCGCTGCAGCCCGCGCCTCGGTGAAGGTAGCCCTCCTTGTCGAGCATCTCCTTGGAGAGGCCGATCTCCAGCAGGCTTTCGTCTTCTGGAAAGTACTCCTGCTTGCATGCCGGGCAGATCTTGCGGACGAGCCTCTGGGCAAGGATCGCATTGACGGACGAGGTCACGAGGAAGGGCTCGATGCCCATGTCGATGAGCCTGGTCACCGCGCTGGCCGAGTCGTTGGTATGCAGGGTGGAAAAAACGAGGTGGCCGGTCAGGGCCGCCTGGATGGCGATCTCTGCGGTCTCCAGGTCACGGATCTCTCCCACCAGGATCACGTCCGGGTCCTGCCGCACGATGGAGCGCAGGCCAGAGGCAAAAGTGAGGCCTACCTTGGTATTGACCGGGATCTGGCCGATTCCCTTGAGCTGATACTCTATGGGATCCTCGATGGTGAGAATATTTTTGTCCGGCGAGTTGATCCGGCTCAGCATGGAGTAGAGGCTGGTAGTCTTACCGGAGCCGGTCGGTCCGGTGACCAGGATGATGCCGTGCTCCTGCTTGATGAGCCGCTCGATCCTCTCCAGGTCGTCCGGATAGAACCCAAGCTCCTCCAGACCGTAAAGCACGCTGGACTTGTCGAGGATTCGCATGACCACCCGCTCGCCGTTAACAGTGGGAACCGACGAGATGCGCAGGTCGACCGAGTGATCGCCCAGCTTGATGCCGATCCTGCCGTCCTGGGGCAGCCTCTTTTCCGCGATATTCAGCGAAGCCATGACCTTGATGCGGGAAACCACGGCCGAGTGCACCCGCTTGGGCAGGGTGAGCACGTCGTGGAGGATGCCGTCGATGCGGTAGCGCACCTTGACATCGGTCTGATAAGGCTCCACGTGGATGTCGGAGGCCCGCTCGCGGAAGGCCTGGACCATGAGACGGTTGACCATCCGGATGATGGGAGCCTCGGTCTCCATCACGGTGATATCCTGAATGCTCTCGAGGTCCTTGAGGATCTCGTCGTTCTCGTCCTCGATATCCTCCATGATGTCCTCGGCGTTTTCCTCCCTCATCTCCACGAGACGGTTGATGGCCTGGAGGATCTCCTGCTTGGGCGCGAGCACCCGGGTGATTTCCCGGATGTTGAGGATCTTGGCGATGTCGAACAGGGGCTCCTGGTCGGTCGGATCGTTCACGGCCACCTCCATCATGTCTGCATGGAGCCTGACCGGCACCATGGTGTACTTCCTCAGGAAAGTGATGGGAAGCACATCCACGATGGAGGGGTCCACCTCGACCTCTTCGATCTTGTTTATGAGCGGAATATTCCAGAGCCGGGCAAGCGCCTGCAGGAGATCGTGGTCGCTTAAGACCCCGGCTGAGAGCAGGGCGTCGTGGAGGGGGAGCGCCTTTTCCCTCTGCACGCTCTTGGCCTTGTCCAGACCGGAGTCATCAACGAGCCGCATCTCGACGAGAACCTGCTCAAGGCTTTGGATCTTCATTCTTCTTGCCTTTTTCCCTGGCGTCTTTTGCCCTCTTCATCTCTCCGTACTTTTCTTGATAGAGCCCCTCGGCCTTCTGCTCGGTATCGATGATTTGGGGGGTGAGAAAGATGTAGAGATTGGTCTTCTCATATTTCTTTGACTGTGACTTGAAGAGATGACCCAGGATGGGGATCCTGCTCAGCAGCGGCACCCGGGTTTCGCCAAAGGTAACAGAGTCGCCGATGAGCCCGCCGATGACCATGGTGGACCCGTCCTTGACCGTGACCGTGGTCTTGGCCGACCGCTTCAGCGTAGTCGGGGCAAACACATCCGCGCCCTGCCCTGCCACCAGGCTGGTGTTTTCCTGGAAGAGCTCGAGCCGGATCCAGCCCTGCTGGTTGATCTGGGGGGTAAACCGGAGCATCACGCCGACATCGCGGTAGTCATAGGTCCGGATGGTCCGGTCGATGTTCGTGGTGTCCGTGTCCTCGCGGGTCACGTAAGGTACGTTGGCGCCCACCGTGATCTCGGCCTCCTTGTTGTCCAGAGTGATGATCTGGGGGGTCGAGAGGATGTTGACGTCCGTGTCCATGGCCATGGCGTTGATGAACGAGGCCATGTTCGGGAAGGTGATCTCGGTGCCGCCCCGGTTGATCGTGATGGCATCCCCTACCACGCCGAACAATGCCCCCGAGGGGAGATCGCTCAGGTTGGTGATGAAGTTGGTCCCGGTCCTGCCGAATACCCCGCCCGTGCGCTCGCCGCCGTCGTAGGTGAAGTCTTCGAATGCCGACCATTCCACGCCCACCTTGAAGTCCTCATTCGTGTTGACCTCCATGATCATGGCCTTCACGTAGACCTGCTTGCGCGGAATATCGAGGTGCTTGATGGTTTTCAGGATGCTCTGATAGGCGTCCGGGTTAGCGTAGATGATCAGCGAGTTGGTTTCCTTATCGAAAGAGATCTTGAAATCCTTTTCCTGCGACGAGCCGTATCCCCCCCTGGTGCCGGGAGCCCCCTCCACAGGAGTGGCCCCGGTTTTATCCGGCGTGGGCATGTCGGTCAGAACCTTGGCCAGATCCTCGGCATTGCCGTACTGGAGGTAGTAGACGTTGATATCTTCCTTTCCCGTGGGGGTGGGAATATCGAGCTCCTTGACGAGGTTCGCGATCTCCGCCATATCAATGGCGGATGCCAGCACGATGAGGGAGTTGGTCCGCTCGTAGGGGATGATCCGTGCGGTGCCCCGTTGGGAAACAGCTGTCTGGGTCCT
>JALNWY010000146.1 GCA_023230665.1 Deltaproteobacteria bacterium | reverse complement strand
GTGCCCGACACACTGCTACAAGCCCGATATGCGCGAGCGGATCCGTGAGGTGATGCGGTATTCGGGCCCCCGGATGCTGGCCCGCCACCCGATACTCGCGCTTCTGCACATGCTGGATCTGGGAAAAAGGCCTCCATCCGGTAGATCCTGAGAGACAGAGTAGCCGGTCCTGTCACGTTATGGGGCAGGTCTGAACACTCAACATTTTCAAGGAGCGTCGTGGGATCAAAATTCTGCCGTCCATGGCAGTTGAACGTGCGCGTGATGAAATACCTCTGGCATCTTTTTTAAATGTACTTATATTTCCTTGACATCCGGGGGGTAATTTTGTACCGGTACAGCTGAATCGAAACTAATACAGTGGTGTGGTATGAAGATTTGGGTGCTGTTTTTTATAAGCCAGTTCCAGATCTGGAAAACCCAGCCGGTGTCAGCAGGCCTGCTCCAGCTCGCTATTCTCCTCCGCCCAAAGCCTCTGAACACCCCAATACTATCGCGCTGTCGGTTTAACGAAAAATCATAAAGGAGGAAACATGGTAAAGAAATTCGTATTGGCAGTAGTCATGATCAGCTTTGTCGCGATTCCGGTATCATCCTGCTTTGCCGCCAACCAGAAAAATACCGGGTGCGGGCTCGGGTCTCTTATCATGCAGGGCAATGACGGCTTGGCTTTCCAGGTTCTGGCCGTGACAACCAACGGAACTTTCGGAAACCAGACCTTCGGCATCTCCTCGGGCACGCTGAACTGCGAACAACCGGGTAAGTTCGTCAGCAGGGAAAAGACGAGTTTTTACATTGCCGACAACATGGACAACCTTGCCAACGACATCGCACGCGGGCACGGGGAATATCTGAATACCCTGGCCGTGCTCATGGAGGTGCCCGAGGGCTCCAGAACGGACTTCTACACGCTGCTGCAGAATAATTTCTCGCACATTTACTCTTCGCCAAAGGTCAGCAGCATCGAGGTGCTCGGCAACATCGAATCCCTGATGTAGCACAGCCGGGTGGGCACAGAATCGGCGGAGGGGTGCGGGATGGCTCTGTTCCGTATCCCTCCGTTCTTCCTCGTCACGCTCTGGTGCGCCTTCAGCGCGGCCTCCTCTCCTGCCCAGGATTCTGCCTACTGTGAAGAGCTCCTGGCATCCGCCGCAGAGCAGAGACTCCACGAAGACCGCTACTGGCACATCCTCATGCACTACCAGGATGGACTGTTCGGCATCGAGAGTCTCGTAGACGATCCGAGGTTCTTCCTGTCCCTTAAAGGCAAGACAGATCCCAAAGCAGAAATCCGGTCCACCATACGTGCGTTTTTCGAGCAGCACGAGAATGAGAACGACTCCGCGGTATGCAGGTTTCCGGCCCGCTTCGAATGGATCAGCGAACGGCTGGATATCGATCCGGACCGGGTCCCTTTTTCGTCCTGCCGATCATTCGAAAACTTCATGGAAATGGCAAGACCCTCCTCGGTCACCCTGGTTTTCCCCATGGCACACCTGAACAGCCCGGCCTCGATGTTCGGCCACACCCTCCTCACCGTGGAGACGGCCGACAGAACCAAGCTTCTCGCCTATTCTATCAGCTATTCGGCGGTCACCAACGAGACCTTCGGCCCCTTTTTCGCGTTCAAGGGGCTTTTCGGGCTCTACCCGGGATATTTCGCGGTGCTGCCGTACTACGCCAAGCTGGAGCAGTACAGCGATGTGGACCACAGGGATATCTGGGAGTATCGCCTCAACCTGACCGTCCCGGAGATCAGGCGGATACTGCTGCACTTAAGGGAACTGGAATCGATCGCCTCCGACTACTATTTTTTCCAGGAGAACTGTTCATACCTGCTCTATTTTCTGCTGGAAGCCGCCCGCCCCTCGCTGGAGCTCTCCGACAGGTTCCACTGGTGGCTCATCCCCCTGGATTCCATACGCGTGATCGAGGAGCAGGGCCTGATAACCGGCACATCCTACCGGCCGTCCAGAACCACCAAGATCAGATTCCTCGCCTCGAACCTGAGCGAACCGGAAAACACCGCTGCCCTTGCCATGACGGACGGGATACCGCATGAAGACGCCCTGAAGTGCGCGGGCATTTCCGATCAGGAGAAAATGACGGCCTGCGAGCTTGCCGGGGAGTATCTGCAGTATCTCTATTCCAAGCGCAGGGTATCCGAGGAGACGTATCAGGAGCGTTTCCTGTCTATTCTCACCGCACGTAGCCGGCTCGGCGCAGACCAGGGAGCCGCCCCGCGCAGGATCGCCCCGCCCGTTCAGCCAGACAGGGGCCACCGTTCCGACCGCCTGGCGCTCGGAGCCGGGGTCAAGGGAGACGATGCCTTTGCAGAGCTCAGAATCAGACCCGCCTATCACCATCTCATGGACCTGGACGACGGCTACGTCGAAGGTGCGCAGCTCATCTTCGCGGACGTGGCGCTACGCTATTATCCCGAGGACAGGAAACTCCTCCTGGAGAGCCTGGACCTTATCGACATCGTCTCCCTCTCACCCCGGGACCGCTTTTTCCGCCCCGTATCCTGGAAGTTTGATACCGGGCTTATCCGGGTGGACAGAGACCATGACAAGTCGCACCTGGTATACCAGATCAATCCGGGCGGAGGACTGGCGTTCGGCGGCACGCAGGGAGGCCTGTTCTACGGAATGCTGGAGACGGGCCTGAACCTGGGTGGTGCCCTGGAAAAACGATATGCAGCCGGAGCAGGTGGATCGGCGGGCCTCATCAGGGTCGTGGGGGGCTCCTGGAAAATCCACGCCCGCATCAGGGATGTCTATTACGGTCTCGGAGACAGTTACAATCTCTTTGAAGCAGGTCTTCAGCAGAGCTTTGCCATCAGCCCCGACCAGAGCCTACAGGCGGATATTTCCCGGCGCAGGACAGGGGATTTTTATCAAACAGAGTTCCGGATTCTCTGGAACCTGTTTTTCTGACAAGGTGGAATCAGAATGAGACATGGAATCACCAGAATCGCCGTCCTCCTTGGCATCTGCACCCTCTTTAGCGGGTGCATGAGCTCCCTGGTCTACCATCCCCGGAAGGAGCTGGCCCGCAGCCCTGCGGATGCCGGATTGAGCTACGAGTGGGTGAACATCGAGGCATCGGACGGCGTTAAGATCACCGGCTGGTGGGTCCCGGCGGCGGATGCCCGGGGCAGCGTGCTCTTCTGCCACGGCAACGGAGGCAACATCGCCGACCGTCTCGACACCCTCGTGATCGGCAACCGGCTCAAGCTCAGCATGCTCATCTTCGACTACCGGGGATACGGCAGGAGCGAGGGATCGCCTTCAGAACAGGGCACATACGCAGACGCAGAGGCCGCCTACCGTTATCTGACACAAGAACGGGGAATAGCCCCTGAGACAGTCATCCTCTGGGGCAGATCACTCGGCGGGCCCATCGCGGCCAGGACCGCTGCGGAGCACCCGTGCGGCGCGCTCATCATCGAATCCAGCTTCACCTCGCTGGGCGACCTGGTCCGGGACCGCTTCGGCATGATCCCCTCCCTGCTGCTGTGGCGCTACGCCTACCCTACCCGCAGCCACCTTGAGCACGTGGGGGTCCCGGTGCTTGCCATCCACAGCGCGGATGACGAGATGATACCTCTGGAGCACGGAAAGGAACTGTACCGCTCCATACAGGGGAGAAAATCCTTTCTGGAGATATCCGGTTCGCACAATCGGGGATTCATCGATTCGCTGGCCGTGTATGGTCCTGCGATCGATGGATTCGTCGATGAGTTTCTTGTAAGAAAGGAGGCTGTCTCGCCATGATACGCATCCCGAAAATCGCTGTCCTGCTGATCATGACCATGCTTCTGCCGGCAGTGCCGCTCTTGTATGCCCACGATCTTCCCGAGGAGCCCCTGGTCCTTCTCACCAAGGCCGCGGAAGACCCCTGCTCCATCTGTGCAGAGCAGAACCGGCGGCAGGCGTTCAGGATTCTGAACGAGCATTTCGTTCCAGGCCGGGAGATCGGCGGCAGTGAAACCTGCCGGATAATGAAACCGGACCGGGAGAACACCCTTGTCCTGGCCTGCTACCCTTCCTCATCCCTGAAAGACTCCCTCGACTGCTCCGGGAAGGCGACCCAGGTGGTGTTCTCGATCTACACCCCCCAAAACAGGCTCGTGGGCATACCCGAAAGCGGCTATACCGCTCAGGACATATACGATCTTTACCGGGCCTGCCCCGCAGGGACCGTCTTCGAGGGCAGGATCAGGCTCATCGAATATGCCTACGGCGACGGCCTCACCTTCAACTACTTCCGGCAGGCAAACAGGCTGCAGTTTCACTGTGTCATTGTCGAGCTGAAACCCGTGGCCCCGTGACAGATTCCTTGCCATGGCCGGGAGGGTGCATTCCCGCCGGTTTTGTGCCAGGCGAGTCGAACTTGGTTTTCCCTGGCTGCCGGCGTATTCATTATACATATCTATCTCATGCGATAAGGAGGAAAAAGATGAAACGTCTTTTCAAGGGTATTTTCACCGGACTCATCGTGGCGGTCATGACCCTGGGGATATGGGGCTGCGAACAGCAGGGCCCGGCCGAGCAGGCGGGTGAACAGATCGACGAGTCGGTCCAGGAAGGACAGGAACAGCTCGAAGAGACCGGGGAGGATATCGAGCGGGGGATCGGGGAATAAAGGGCATATTGGTCCGGAGGGCCTCACCTCCGCCCGTAAGCCGTATCTCTTTTAAGGGCGCCCCTAAGACCGGTCCTGCTGGTGAGCGCGAGGACGGTCTCCCTTTCCCGGTCCTGATCCGGGAAGCCGGGGGCCTTTGCATTGCCCCAGGCAAAGACTGCTCACGTGAGGGCTGGGAATGTGCAAGAGGGGGCGCAGGAGGGGTCTCGTCGTCCGGGAAACCCCTGCTGCCCTTGCCCCCACTGGTCAGCGTCCCAGACGGGAATTCACGAAGTCCCAGTTGATGAGCTTTTCGATGACTGCGGAAAGATGATCCGGCCTGAGGTTCTGGTAGTCGAGGTAGTAGGCATGCTCCCACACATCGATGGCCAGGAGCGGAGTCTGCCCGTGTACCAGCGGGTTGTCGGCATTGCCGGTCTTGGTGACCTTGAGCTCGCCCTTGTCGAGTACGAGCCAGGCATATCCGCTGCCGAACTGAGAGACGCCCGCGTTTTTCAGGTCTTCGAAAAACTTGGCTGCGCTGCCCCAGGTGGCGTTGATCTTTGCCCCCACCTCTCCGGTGGGATCACCTCCTCCGCCCGGTTTGAGACATTGCCAGTAGAAGTTGTGGTTCCAGACCTGGGCTGCGTTGTTGAACAAGGCGGTCTTCCCGGGATCGCCGGCAGCCTTTTTTACAATGGTTTCCAGCGATTCGTTCTCCAGCTCGGTCCCCTGGATGATCTGGTTGGCTGTGTCCACGTATTTCTTATGATGCTTTCCATGGTGAAATTCCAGGGTCCTGGCACTGATGGCCGGCTCCAGGGCGTTTTTTGGATAGGGTAGATCCGGAAATCCAATCATATGTACCTCCTTTTGCTTTTGTGATCGGCTCATGCGGAGAGTACCTTCTCTCCTTGAGAATTCCTGTAAGTTAAATACGGTCCGGCAGGAAAAAAGGAAGACCTGGGCCTGCTGGAAAAAAAAGACCTGGCAAAAACCTCGCCGGCCACCGGGATCGCCCCATTGTCCCCGTCTGACGGACACCTCAGCCCATCGATGCCATTCTGGCCGGCAGTCCCCTGCCAAAAGGCAGACTGCGGTGGTCGGCCACAAAATCGTCTTTTCCCAGGGAATAATTCTCCCGGATATGAAGCTTCATCTTCTCCAGCGACTTGTTCTCGATCTGCCTGACACGTTCCTTGGTGATGTTCAGGACCTGGGCAACCTGGCCGAGGGTCGGTCGCGGCTCATCGAGATACCTCCTCTGAAGAATGTACCGCTCTCTGCCGGTAAGCGGGCAGGTCTCCGAGTCGAGAATCCGGAACAGGAGCACGGGCCTCTGCCGGGAAACCATCTCGTCTTCCTGACTGGGAGTCTCGTCCGGGATATGGTCCACAAAGGATTCCTCGTTGTCCGACTTATCGGACATGGCGGTATCCAGGGACACGACACCGGGCGCATGCCCGAGCAATCCGGTCTGCGGCTTGCTGCTCTTGGCAATGAAGTTCATGATATAACACCTCACCCACCAGACCGCGTAGCTGAAAAACTTGAAACCCCGGTCCGGATCGAACAGAGGCAGGGCCTTCATGAGCCCCATATTGCCCTCCTGGATGATCTCCAGGGGATCGTACCCCTGATAGAAGTAGTTCCGGCTCACCTTCACGACATTGCGCAGGTTCGCCTCCACGAGCGTCCTGCCGGCATCGCTGTCTCCATCCCGATAGCGCCTGCCTAGCTCCAGTTCTTCTTCCAGGGTCAGGTATCGGAACTGGTTCATCCTTTTCTGGTACACTGAAACCTCATACGGCTGATAACTGCCCCCCATGAATCCTCCCTTCTCTGTGCTCGCGCCGGACTCCATGTGCTGGAGCAGGGATCTTCTCACCTGCCGGCCTGTCCTTTGGGGGATATGCTTAAAAAATCCCCCTGCTCATGGTGATTCATTACGGGAAAGCCGTGGCGATGAAAATTGGACCTTGGTCCATTGGACTTTGGTCCTATGCGGGCGGGCACGGGTTATACGGTTCGACACCGCGGATGACGGAGAGGAGGTCCTCTTCTTCAAAGGGTTTGAGCAGAAAGCTCACGGGGTGGTAGTCCGTATCCTGCGCATGGATGAGTTCCTCATCGTGCGATGATATGAGTATCACGGGCACTCTGTTGCCCGAAGAACGGACGTGCTCCAGCAGGTCCATCCCGCTCATGCCGGGCAGCCTCAGGTCGAGAATCAGGAGCGACGGCCTTCTCCGGCCGGACATGGAGAGGAAATCCTCCGCCGAATGGAACTGGCCGATGTCCCTGAACCCGGCAGTCTTGAGCAGGCGCGCCAGAGCGCGGCAGAGAGAGATATCGTCATCCACGATATCGATAGCGAACTCTTCCTTTCTCACGTTTCATCCTTTCTCTGGTCACTGCGCGCGAAACAGGATCTTTACCCAGCCTCGCTGCACGTGATCTTCCTCTTCCTGGCCCTTCCGGGCAGGAAAGGCTCACAGGGCAGGTCTCCAACCCACCCGGGTTATCTGTTAGATACCCCTGCACAACGGAAAAACAAGGGGAGGGACATGATTGCGTGACAAGATGCCCGGCCCGGCTCTCGCAGGCTCTCGGGAGGTGGTTGTACCGTCTCTGTGCCGGCAGGCGAAAAAGGCGGACGGGCCTATCTGCCGGGAGAGCCTTTCGGGGCGAAGCGACTGAGGCAGTGTCAGGAGGTGGAAATATTCAGCTTCTCGGCCATGCGCACCAGGTCGGCCAGGGACCCGGCCTGCATCTTTTCCATGACCCTGCCCCGATGGACCTTGATGGTCTTCTCCGAGGTGCCCAGTTCCGCGGCGATCTGCTTGTTGAGCATTCCGGCCGCGACCAGCACGAACACCTCACTTTCCCGGGGTGTCAGCAGCCGGTGCCGTTCTTGGAGATCACTGATCTCGCGCTTGAAGGCCATGGCCTGCCTGCCCCTTTCCACTGCCCGCGAGATGGCCTGTACCAGGGCATGGTCGTCAAAGGGCTTCTCCAGAAAATCTACTGCACCGTGCTTCATGGCCTGCACGCTCATGGGAATGGTGCCGTGGCCGGTGATGAAAACGATGGGAAAGGGCAGATCCCTCTTCCTGAGCTCCTTCTGCAGGTCCGTACCGCTCATTCCGGGCATCTTGACATCGAGAACAATGCAGACCACGGAACCTGACTGAAAATCCGTGTCCAGAAACTCCTGCGCCGAGGAGAAGGTTCGTGTCCGGTATCCCATGCTCCGAAGCAGTCTTTCCAAT
>JALNWY010000145.1 GCA_023230665.1 Deltaproteobacteria bacterium | reverse complement strand
GGATTAACCACCCTGAGCAACGGGATTGAAACAAATTAACAAATTGTTCCCGGGTAGCTCAGTTGGTAGAGCAGGTGGCTGTTAACCACCCTGTCGGGGGTTCGAGTCCCTCCCCGGGAGCCAAGAGAAGACAAGGGATTAGGTTATCGGGCCTAATCCCTTGTTTCTTTATGCAACCTCTCGTGCAACCTCTTGGTGAACTTTAAAATCTTTGGAATCCATCCCGATCTTGACTCTCATCAATCAACCTTCCTGATACACCCTTCCCCCTCATTCTTGACATTGTTGACCATGGTGCCGACAGGGTAGACTGTCATCTTGTAAGGATCATACGGCCTCATGTATTCCGGGAAAGAAAAACCTTCTCTGATTGAATCAAGCCACAGGCCATAGCAATCCTTTGGCAGAATTACGGGCATTCGGTCATGCAGTTTGGCGATAATGGTGTTGGCATTAGTTGTGATAATGATAGGCCGCAGAGAAAACGGACTGAGACTTGCCCAGTTCGGGTCACTGCTGACGGAGGCGGAACGGGATTTCCTCCTGAGCATGAATCCCTATCACAAGGATTACCGGGAGCCGAAGAATGGCCGGGGGCCGAAGGAACCGCAGGAGGTGGCGGGATAAAAGGCAAATTCGCTGACATCCATACCATCACGGTCCGCAGCCAACTATATGGATCCGGTGTCCATCGCCGCCCTTTGGGTCAGCCCCTCGATCCAGACTGCCGGGGCGAGAGGCCGCAAGATTTTCCTGATCTCATTCTGCCTGTTGCAGTTTGCTCCGGGAAAAAGGGGCGAAGGCCATCCGGAAACAGAAAACGGGAGTTAAATTTCTGCTTTTTCCAAAAGTTTGAGGGGATTGATGATGGTAATTTTCTTGTTTTTAATGGTAATGAGTTCCTCCTCCTGGAACTGTTTCAGAAACTTGCTGATAGTCTGCTGGCACGAACCGGTCATTGACGCCATTTGATCCTGGGTAAGCTTGATGGGTATAATTGCCGGCGCCTGCCAGCTCTCTTCACTGGACAATCGCTCATAGCTGATATAGACTAGGAGCTTGGCAAGACGTGTTCCGACATCACAAACCATGAGACTGCCGATCTGATCGCTGAGGTAGCGAAGTCTCCGGCCCATGGTGGTTATGACCTTGCGGGTGGCCCGGAAGTTGTTCTCAAGAAACGACTCGAATTCCCTCCGTCCTATTTCATAGAGGGTGCAGGGGACCAGTGCCTGGGCATTCGCCTTGCGGGGAACTGATTCAAGAACTTCGGCTAGGCCGAACATCTCGCCGCCCCGGCGGAGGAAGAAGATGGGCTCCTTGCCCGAGAAGGAAATCTGGAAAATCTTGATGAGTCCTTTTTCCAGGTAAAAGCAGGTAGCTCCCTGATCGTCTTCAAAAAAGATAATATCATTCTTCTTCAGGTCACGCCGTCGGGCAAGACGCATGAAGGCCTGCTTTTCCAGCTCCAGATCCTGAAAGAAATCCTCTTCCCCTAGATGCCAATGTCCGTCCATGAAGTTTTTGCCGTAGACTTTTGTGCAAAATTTTACACAGAATCTAACAGAAATACTTCAAATAAACAAGGCAGAGAAGCCGCCTTGGAGCCACTCTGCCTTTGCTGAAAACAGGATGGAATGTCCGGTTATCTATTATTTGTCCATGCGGTTCCTGTACTTGTACACTTTTTCATTCCCGTAGATGTCTTTGCACTTCCAGGTGATGGTGTTCTTGCTCATGAATGGCTTCAGCGTCGCTTTGTGATAGCCGAGCTGATACGGTATCCGCTGCTCGATGGCATTCCTCGGGCAGGCTTTCGTGCAGGACATGCAATCCCAGCAGTCATTTGTCGAGCGGCAGTACGCCTTCATGACGGTTTCGTCTACCGCCATGAGATCACCCGGGCAGGCTTCCTCACATTTTGATTCAGCCAGCCCTTCACAGCCGTTGCATTTGTCGGGATTAATTCTTGGTGGCATACGATTCACCTCCTGATATCTTTTTTGATTATCCTGGATAATTGTAACGATCGCCGGGCACAATCTGCTCATAAGGACGTGTGAAGGCACGTACCTCTCCGGTTTTCGGATCGCGGACGGTTTCCACAAAGCAGTCAAAATTGACATCATCCCTCTCCGGGTAGTCAGCCCTGGTCTGCCAGCCGGCCCAGCGGGTCTCCTTGCGCGCCTTGAGATGGTGCACCACCGCCTCTGCGACATCGACCCGATCCATGGTTTCATTGGCCTGCATGAGTTCGTGCAAATCCGCCGCCTTAAGGAACCGGAACTGGTCTTGCAGCATTTTGATGTGCTTCAGGGCATAGTCCAGGCGTTCCTCATTGGTTCGGTAGAACTGGGAATAGCCCCCGGCGTATTCATCCATCAGCCGCTGCAGGCGTTCCTTCATTTCCCGCGGCGAAACACCGTCAAAATCACCGCCGCGCATGAGGGGCGCATAGATCCGTTCTTTTTCCGCAGCCACCTGCTGTTCATCCAGTGCGGGCTGCGCCATCCCCTGCATGTACTTCCAGGCACCCCTTGCCGCGATTTTACCCTCGGCGGCGCAGCCGCCGACAAACTTATTCGGATTGCCCCCGGCAGTCTCGCCGGCGGCGAAAAGACCCGGTATGGTTGTCATGCGGTCGATATCAACCCAGAAACCGCCCATGGTATGGCCGCCCATGATATACGGGTCGGAGCCGAAGATTTCGATGGGTTCCTTGACCGGATCTTGCCCGCGGGCAGCAAGAAAAAGGACAAAGGTCGGTCTTTCGTTCAAGTAGTCGCACATCATCTGCCAGTTGGTGGCATCATCCAGTCCCCTGGTATCGCAGTACGTGGGCCCCCTTCCCTCCAACCACTCGTTCATCGGGGCATTGGCGCGGATAAAACGGGGTGCGGCGTCACCGCCCAGGTGCGCGTATCGCTGCTGCATGATTTTTTCACCCTTGCAGTTAATGATCGGGGCCTTGTAGCCGACCGATATCGTATCCACCGGACCGCAGAAATCCTTGGTCCGGGTCGCCACCCAGCGCTGTTCCAGGCTGGAAAGCTCCGCCCCTTTCCGAAAGCCCATTGCATAGCCGGTGCCAACGCAGTAAGGGCACATCCAGATCTGGGCTCCGCAGTCGGTTGAGTCGGCGGTGTACGATTTATACAATGTGCCGGCCCCTCCGGTCGAATTGACCACGGCCTTGGCGCTGAATACGTATAATTTGCCGTCACGCACGCCCAGCCCCATCGCCCCGACGCAACGGTCGCCTTCCATGAGCAAACCGGTTCCAGCCACGCGGTTATACACATCGGCTCCGGCTTCTATGGCTTTTTCGGCCATGATCGGCTTGAGCTGTTCACCGTGAATCGAGATGTCCCACTTGCCGCGGTACTTCGTTTTGCCGTTTTCGTCCTTGAGCACGGGCAGTCCCCATCGCTCCAGATCATCTACCGCTTCGTTCAATTCCTCGGCGTTCGAAAGGGCGAGATCCTCCCGCAGCGGACCTCCGCCGACCTGGGCCCGTGACCACTGGACAAGGTCTTCCGGGGTCTTGCCTTCGGGGATATAGGTATTGATTGCATCCATACCGGCAGAACATGCACCGGATCGCATGATTTCGCCCTTTTCCATTATTGCCACCCGTATTTCAGGGTTGAGCTTTCTCGCCTCAACAGCCACAAAACAGCCGGCGTTCCCGCCGCCTATGATGAGCAGGTCGGTCTCGATATTGACCACCTGCACCTCTTCCATGCTCTTGGGCAGTTGTTCAGGTTGAAGTGCCCTTTTTGCGCTAATGTTCGGCATGTTTTTCTCCTCAATTTGTTTTCTCGGCTTTCGTTTGACTCTCCACGTATATTCTGACGCGGCCAATGCATCCCTCGTTCCGGCACCCCTGCCCTGTATGATGGAACCGGGAGCCGCCCGGGATGCGCACATTCCGCCAGGTCATGCCCGACTTTATGTGGTTGCCGCCAGATAAACTATCGGCTGGGCGATAGAGTGATCGGCAAAAATAGGTTTTTCTGACAGTAAGGCACGACCCTTTCGACAACCGGACAGCGGCAGAAGAAGTCCGGAAGGTCCGCCAAGTGTTTCGTTTTGCGGCAAAAACAGGAAGACAGATTGCCTCTTTTTCAATTTATCGTTTGGGCGATAGTCTTGGAGACAAGATTGCTATACAGTGGCGTAAACATTTTCTGGTTTGGAATTCATCCCGTGATCGGGCCTTTACAATCCTTCCAATTCAAGGAGAAAGATCATGTGCAAACAAAGGAATACAATCATGCGTTCCACCGCGATCAGTTTGATTTCAAGCGCGTTTTTTGCCGTCCTGCTCATCGTGCAACCGGCAGTGGCCGCCGATTACCCGGATCGGCCAATCAAACTTCTCACCATGGTCAAGCCCGGCGCCCAGATTGACCTGTTGGCCCGCGCGCTGGCCGATGCCCTGAAAGATGAACTGGGACAACCCGTGCTGGTGAGCAATAATCCCGGCGGTTCCCACGGAAGCGTCATGGCCACCGAGCTGAACCGAGCCAAACCGGACGGCTATACCCTTGGTGTGGGTGCGACGGCCGCGTACACCTATTCGCCCCATTTTGTCAAGGCAAGCTACAAGCTTGATGATTTCGATTTCATTACCTTGCTGGGACTCAATCAGAGCGGTATTGTCTGTCACCCTGATCGGCCGTGGAATACCCTGAAAGACGCTTTTGAATGGGCCAAAAAGGAAAACAAGGGATTGAATTTCATGTTCCAGGGTTCCGATGACCGCGATGTGGTAAAACGCATTGCCGAGCAGGAAGGGGTCAATCTTTCGCTTATGCCGAGCCAGGGAGGTCCTTCCATCATATCAGCGGTCATGGGGGGACATGCGGACATAGGTCACCTGGGCGCCATCCTTTTTGAATATGTTGAAGGCGGAAAGTTAAAGCTGCTGGCCGCGACCACTCCTGACAGGCTCTCACAATTACCGGGTGTTCCGACTTTGAAGGAACAGGGATGGGACGAATCGGTGGAAATGTTTGTCGTTCTTGCAGCACCAAAAGGAATGCCGGATGCCACCATGGCCAGGCTGGAACAGGCCATCGCAAATCTGCAGAAGAATGAAAAGTTCCGTGATTTCATCACCGCAACGTTGAAAATGGGCCCCGTGACCTTCGGCCGTGACCACGCCCAGACCTATATGCGTGAAGCCTATGAACGCTTCGGCAAACAGGCAGCGCAATAAATCAGGAACCACGCCCAAAGAAATGATGCCAATTGACAGAGGTCCCTTCTGCCGGGACCTCCGTCCACCGGTTGTCTGCAAGGAATACAAACGAGGATGGCATGACGAAGCAAAAAAGGGATAATCTGGTCTCCGCCGGTATTGCGGCGGCGAGTGTGGTCTTTCTGCTCTGGGTCATTCCGACCTTCACGCCCCCGTATCCCGGCTACGGTGTTTCCGCAGCACTGTTGCCGAATCTGATCGTCGGCCTGATATTGCTGCTCTCCCTGGTATCACTGGGGGTTAATCTTTTCGGTCCTCAAAAAAACACCGGGCAGGAAGAACTTCCGGACGAGGATAAAGTCCACCTGGGGCGTCTTTTCAGTTTCCTTCTCCCCTGCCTCCTCCTGTTCCCCGCAATCAAGCTTGCAGGATTCATCCCCAGCGGAATAGTTTTCATGCTGTTGATTCAGTTCTTTTGCGGCCAGCGCAAACCGGTCACCATGGTACTTGTGGCTGTCTGTTCCGTGGGGTTCATGTACGCGCTCATGCGTTTCGGCCTGAAGATTCCCATGCCGTAAAATCAAATCATTCTGATTGGAGTCAATATGCTGGAGCTTATGCTTGCAGGATTTATCGACGCGATACATCCCCTCAATTTGCTTTTTGTTTTCGCCGGGGTAACCGGGGGGGTGGTGATGGGTGCAACGCCGGGAATAAACGGGCCCATGGCCATCGCCCTGTGTATACCGCTTACCTATTATATGTCCCCGATAGCGGCCATAGGCTTTCTTGTGGGATTGAACAAGGGGGCTTTTTACGGCGGATCGATTGCCGCGGTCCTAATCAACACCCCGGGCACCCCGGAGGCTGCCGCCACGTCCTGGGACGGCTACCCCCTTTCATTACAGGGAAAAGGAGAAAAAGCCCTGCGCATGGCTCTCTTCGGATCGGTATCCGGGGACTTTTTTGCCACCATGGTGCTGATCCTGGTGGCTGCGCCTCTGGCGGCAGTGGCCCTGTACATGGGACCGCCTGAAATTTTTGCCCTTGTCTGCCTTGCAATGACCATTATTGCCGGGCTGGGAACCCAATCCCTGGTGCGCGGACTCATTGCGGCCGGTTTCGGGATATTAGTCGGAACCGTGGGCATAGAACCGGTATCGGCACTTCCCCGATTCACCTTTGGCGTATATCAACTGGAAAGGGGGATAGAACTTATTCCCATTGGTATCGGGATGCTGGCTTTTTCAGAAATAATCATCCAGCTTGAGCGCCGGTACCGGGATTCCAAAAAGGAAGGAGGAGCTGACGCATGCCTTCTGGCATTCTCCACCAAACGGGAAGATCGCTTTATTTCCTGGCAGGAATTTCGCAGCACCATCAGAACAATTTTGCGGTCATCCGTAGCCGGCACCGTTGTCGGCGCGATGCCCGGTCTTGGCGCTCCGGTGGCCTCGTTTTTTGCCTATGACCAGGCAAAGAAAAGATCAAAAACACCGGAAGAATTCGGCAAAGACAAGCTGGAGGGCATCGCGGCGTCCGAGTCGGCCAACAGCGCGGTCTGCGCGTCCAGCCTGATTCCGTTATTCACCCTGGGCATTCCGGGCAATGTCGCAGCCGCCCTGCTCATAGGGGCCTTCGTGGTCCACGGAATGATCCCCGGACCGTTGATGTTTGAAAAAAACGCGCAGTTCATCTATTCCATATACTGCAGTCTGCTCCTGGCCAATGTATTTCTGCTTGTTGTCGGCCGCGCAGGACTGAAAGGTTTTTGTAAAATCTTGCAAACCCCTGCCGTTATCCTCTACCCCATAATTATTTTTACCTGCATCATGGGGTCGTACCTGGGAGCGTATAACCCGTTCGACGTGCTGTTAATGCTGTTTTTTTCCTTTATAGCCTACTTCATGAAAAAATTTGATTTTTCCCATATCAGTTTTATTATCGGATTTATCCTTACGCCGATCTGGGAAACGTCCCTGCAGCAGGTTGTCATCTCTTCCCAGCATGACCCCTACATGTTCCTGACCAGGCCGGTGGCGATGGGCCTGCTGGCCATCACCGCTTTTATTGTTTTTAAGACCGCCAGGGGATCAATGCGGAAGGAAAGCAAAGCATGAGACAACAAATCAGCCCAATAAGTATATGACGCATCTTGACTGGCCGGAGGAGGTCTGTACCGGGGATACGCGGTACCTGAGCTGGTCTCAGCCGGCCTCCAACATCTGCCTTGATTTTCATGGGGACCCGGTGAATGCCCCGCTGGTGGTTTTTTCCGACGGGAACCATCACATGGCCCTCAGGGACTGCCTGGACCTGTTTGCCCGGCAGAACAGGGACCTGTCAGGGATCTTCTACGCCACAACACCGCCGGGACCCATTGTCACTCTGCTCAGACAGGGCGGACTGCGGATGGGCAACCTAGTTCTCCGTGTCTCGCCCCACGTGTTTATCAGCCCTCCCGAGATCCTGGACGGACTTGCGGCCGACGGGCTGGTGGCCGAACAGTTGCCATTTATGCAAAACCGGGGCAATGTCCTGCTCATACAAAAAGGGAACCCGAAAAATATCTGCTCGGTATCGGACCTGGCCCGGGATGATATTCGCCTTTTTCTGTCCAACCCCCAAACGGAGAAGGGCAGCTTCACGGCGTATTACAACACCCTGAAAAACCTGGTATCCGGCGGTGATCCGCGCAACAGTTTCCCGGACGATAAAATTGCGCGGGGTCGGATTCTG
>JALNWY010000144.1 GCA_023230665.1 Deltaproteobacteria bacterium | reverse complement strand
CCACAATATCTCACCCCGGCAGACCTCGTCGCCGCTCAGCAGAAACAGAAAACCCCCGTTTCAGAATAATGCCTCATCGTCAAGATGCGGTTAAATTGGCGCTTACGCACATGTTGCACTTCTCCGCGTCGAACTGGGGCACCACCGGGGTGGTTTCCTGCATGTAGGGCCCTTCGCGCTTCCAGTCGCGCAGATACATGAATTTGTCCGTGATGACCGGGATATCCTTGATCGTCTTGTAGCCCTTCTTGTCCATGAACTCGCTCATGCCGCTTATGATCTTCGGGATATTCTGAATGCCGCGCGAGTACACGGAAGAACACAGCCCTACCAGGTCGCAGCCGCCCATGATGTGACGGATCACGTCGTCATAGGTGAACACGCCGCCGCCACCCAGAAACGGGGTATCCGGAACGGTTGCCGTGGTCTCGAGGATCTTTGCCAGCGAAAAAATCTGCCACGGACGGCCCATGAGCCCGCCCATGGAGCCGGGCACGCCGTAGAACTCGGCCTTCTCGTGGTCGATCCAGGCGCCGTAGAACGCGTTGTTGCCGCTGATGGCATGGCCGCCGGCCTTGGTGATGGCGAGCGCCAGGGCGGCCGCGTTCACGCACTGCGGGGTGGTCTTGAACATGATCGGAACCTTTGCCACCTCGATACAGGCCTTGGTTACCTTGTAGGCAACGTCAGGATCCAGGGCCAGGGGAGCGCCCACGTCCTTGTGCGCATCGATCGCGCCAAAGGTCGCGTGGGGGCCGCCCGTGTCGAGCTCGATGATCTCCACGCCGCGCTCCTGCAGGTCCAGAATGAAGGGAACCCAGGTCTCGGCCACCGGCCCGATGCCGGAAACCGAACCGATATAAAGCACATCGTGTTCCTTGGCCACCTTCAGGCATTTGGGCAGCTCCTCGTCCAGCCACTTCTCATAGGGCATGTTGTGGAACATCTGCGAGCAGATCCACACATCCTTCAGGTCGTTGCCGAAGTGGCGCAGGGAGTAGAAGTACGGCCGCGGCCAGCGATGGGGACCGTCGATCTTGTGGACTGTCTTGCCGACGATCCAGCCTATCCCGGCTTTGCTGAACCTCTCGATCAGTTTTGCCGTTCCGCCGAAGTCACAAGAAGTGATGCCGACCGGGTTCTTCACCGGTAATCCGCAAAAACTCGTTGATAAGTCAGCCATATTTCCTCCTAGTTGTGGTGTGTTTACTCTGTGAAAGCTTCTCGCTACATCATGCGCCCGACCGTGACCTTCAGGCCGTGTGCCTTGACGATATCACGGGCTTTCATCACATCCTGCTTGTCCAGTGGACGATATGCATCGTACGGGGATGCGAGTCCCAGGCAGGTGTACTTGTCGGCGCCGAGCTTGTGCAGCGGGTTTATATCGATATGGTCCACTCCCAGCGAGAGCGCGAACTCGGCCGTGGCCGAAAGGTTTTCTTCGCTGTCGTTGTAGTCGGGGATCAGCGGCAGGGACACCCGCATCTCTCTCATGGACGCCATGATCCGGGCATTCTTGAGAATGAGCACGTTGTCAACCCCGGTGCCCTGCCGGTGCATCTGAGGGTCCATATGCTTGATGTCCAACAGGATCAGATCCGTATACTCCATGATCTCCCTCACCACCTCGGATGCCGCGCACCCTGAGGTGTCAAGGACTGTGGAGATACCGATTTCCTTGCTTCTCTTAAAGATCTGCAGGGTAAATCCCGCCTGGAACAGCGGCTCTCCGCCGCTTAGGGTGACTCCGCCTTCCTTGCCGTAAAACGGCTTGTCCTTCTCGATCTCTCTCATGAGATCGCTCAGGCTGTAGATCTCGCCGATCTGCATGAATGCGCTGTTGGGGCACTCGGCCGCGCATTTCATGCATAAGGTGCACTTCTTGCGGTCCACCTTTGCATCGATATCCATACCCACGGCCTTTTCCGGGCAGATATCGACACACGCGCCGAAACCCTTGCACCGCTTGGGCCGGAAGTAGAGCTGGCTGAAAGTCTCGATGGTCTCCGGGTTCGAGCACCACGCGCAGTGAAGCGGACAGCCCTTGAGAAACACCGTGGTCCTGATGCCGGGTCCGTCATGGGTGGCGAACTTCTTGATCTCGGTTATCATCCCGGTGTTAGCCGGCATAATGGTCATTCCTGAGTCATCCTCTCTCGTGTGCTGTGCTCACGCAGTCATTACTTTAAACTTTCTCTTCAACCTGTCTAAAACATCTCTTTCGTTGTGCAAAAAAGCCTGCCCGGGATGCAGCTTCAGGATGCACTCTCGGTTCGGGGGTTGAATGCACCCCGGACAGGCCGGGATTATTCGTCGCAGATGAGCTTGGCTTTTGTGCCTGCTTCTCTTTCGTCAGATATTCCGGCATCATTGTTCCTATGCCCCTTACACCTCGGAGAACTGTGTCCTCTCGATCACCTGTCTCTGCACTTCGGGACCGAGATCGATAAATCGCGCAGTGAACCCGGCAACCCGGACCATGAGATCCGTATATTTTTCCGGGTGCTTCTGAGCGTCGATGAGCATGTTGCGGTCCACGATGTTGTACTGTACTTGGTACCCGCCCAGATTGAAGTAGGCGTCGTTGAGATAGATGAACTTTTCGGCGCCCTCCCTGCCTTCGATCGCTGAGGGATTGAACTTCATATTGAAGAGCGTACACTGCAGGTTTAAGGCATTGACCTTGGTGGCAGACTTGATCAGGCTTGTGGGACCGTTCAGGTCCGTTCCCGGGAAGGCTGAGAGCGCGCCGTCCGCAACGAAATCACCCGCAAGCCGGCCGTCGGGAGTAGCGCCGCAGGCTTTGCCGTGCAGCACCTGCGTGGTCACCGAAAGCGTGCTCGGCCTCCACGGCCCGCCAACCCAATTCTTTACGCTCTGGGCAGAGTCTGACCAGGCATCATAGAGTTTGGCGAGCATGAGATCCACATAGTCGTCGTCATTGCCGTACTTCGGCGCGTCGAGCAGCAGCCTCCTGAGCTTATCCTTGCCCTCGAAGTTGTTTTTGATCACCTCCATCAGCTCGGCCATCGTGATCTTCTTGTCCTCGAACACCACCTTCTTGATCGCGGCCAGCGAATTAGCCACGCTCACCACGCCGCAGGAAATCACGTAGGGAGAGTCGCTGTACCGGCAACCGCCCTCGTAAGCATCCATGCCCTTGTCAATGCAGTCGTCCAACAGTGCGGTCATGATCGGATGCACCAGGCCCAGGTCGTTGTGCACCAGCATGATCGTGTTGCAGAACTCCTCCTCGCGCTTGACGATGATGTCCTGCACCCGGATGTACTCCTCCACGATCTGCTCGAAGGTGGCTGTGTTCATGTCGATCTTGACATCGAGCAGCTTGTCGCCGGTGACCGGGTTGATTCCCTGGTGAAGGACCAGTTCGAAGATCTTGAGGTTGTTGGTGTGCGGCACCGCATACATGGGCATGCGCTTGCCGCAGATCTGCATGTCGACACACCCGCAGGGGGCCCAGTCTCGGGCGTCCTCGATATTGGCGCCTGAGGTCTTGATGAATCGCTCGGTGGCTATAGCGTCGTTGAAGAGTGCGGGATAGCCGGAGCCGGCCTTGATACACTCCACCGCCTTGTGCTTGAACTCCTCGTCCATATCCTCACGCCAGCGCACCGAAAGCGTCGGCTGCCAGGTCTTCACATTGATGCCGGCCTGGAGCACCAGCTTCGAGAGCTCGTTGTCGCTCGGATTGCCGTACCGGTCGCATCCGCCCAGGGTCATGTTCTGATACACGCTGCCTCCCAGGTAGGATTCCGTGAATGTCGCGTGCGCGCGGCTGATCTCGCCGCACTTGACCCGCATGAGCTCGAGCAACTCGAGCGCCTCCTGCTCCGTGAGATTGCCCGAATCCCGGTCCGCCTTGAAGGGCCGGTACATGTACTGGTCGAAGCGCCCCGGGGAAATGCCGCGGCCATTGAGCTCAATAAAGAGGACTACGTGCGTGAACCAGAACGACTGCATGGCTTCGTGGAAGGTGTCCGCAGGCTTCCTCGGAACCTTGCGGCAAATTCTCGCGATCTCGAGCAGTTCTTTCTTCCGGGCAGGGTCTTTGCACTCGCCCGCGAGTCTCTCGGCTTCTTTGGCGTGGTTTTCGGCATAGGCGACCAGGCCCTCGAGCGCCATCTTCACACCCTGGTAGAAGTTGTATTTGTCGAAAAGCTCTTTCGTGTTCAGGTCACCCAGTCCTGCAATCTTGCCATTGATTCGTTTGATGATGCCCTCGACTCCCTCGTCGATGATCTTCTGGTAGTCAACGATCAGCCGCCCCTCGGGAACGTCGAACATGAACCGCAGAAACACGAGCTGCTGCATCCACTTCTCGACCAGCTCGAAATCTTCCTTGGTCTCGCGCAGATACTTCTCCGCCAGGCTCCGCCAGTCCTTGCCCTCCCAGAACTTGGCTACCTCCAGGATCTCCTCTTTGTCCTCGGGGTAGATCAGATAGATGCCCAGGCGGTCGCCTTTTTTTTCCTGCAGAGAGCCTTCCATATAGCGCTCTTCCTCGCGCTTGATATTCTTGAAACCCTCCATCATCCAGCACTCATACTCTGGATAGACCTGGGTGCCCTTGAAATGCCGCGAGCAGTTGCCCACGATGAGCTCGCCGTCCCAGATCTTTGCAGTGAGATTGGAGAGCACGTGCTTCAAGGCCCCGCCGGCCCGGAGATACCGAGGCTCGGTCCAGTGCTGCCTCATGTGTTCGGTAAAGAGGACCGCCCGTTCGGAGTCAATGCACGGCTCGTTATCAAGAAGCTCCTGATAGCGCTTCTCCACCCGCGCCGTGGACGGCGCGCCGATTATCTCCCTTTGTTCGATATGTTCTGCGGCTGAGGCGCTCGACATCCGTTCCCTCCTTTTCTATCTGTTTGAAAAAAGGTTAACCATAGATACTGGCTATGAACTATCGGCGGAGTCCTGAATCATGCACCAGAGTTCGTCCCGCCGGACTATCAGCATAATCCGGTTGTTCCTAGGACATATTCTGGTGAAGTATAGGGATGTTTCCTATGCGCGCCCCTTATTGCCTGTTTACTGCCCGGACGCCGGTATTGCGTTGATCTCCGACCTGGTGGGTTCCCTGATCACCGTGTCGGGGGCTTTCCCATTCCTTGTTGTGAAGGCCGGACAGACGGCAATACCAAGAGATGGTCTCACTATAAGGGTATGCGCACCCGGAGAACAGTGCCCTTTCCCTTCCTGCCTGCAATATTCACCCGGCCGCCCAGAAGGTTGACCCGCTCCCTGATGCCGAGCAGCCCGAAAGAGTCGGACTTTCTGATGTCCTGCTTGGATATGCCGATCCCGTTATCGCTTACCTGGAGCTCGATCTGGTTGTCTACGGTCTTAAGCGCGATCTGCACGGTGGTCGCCCGGGAATGGCGGATGATGTTGGTGAGGGCCTCCTGGCAGATCCGAAACAGAGCGGTCGATATCTTGTCATCGGTGATGAGACGCTCGGGCGTGGGCTCGAGGACAGCCTCGCAGACAATGCCTGTCCTGCCCTGGAACTCCTCGCCCAGCCATTCGATTGCAGCGGTCAGCCCGAGCTCGTCGAGCATCGAAGGCCTCAGGGTCACCAATATCCGCTCGACCGTCTTGATGGTTGAATCCAGGAGCAGCATCATGGACTGGACCTTCTGGATCATGTCGGAGCTCTTCTCCGGGATCCTGCGGCTGAGCCAGAAGAGGTCCATCTTGAGGGCTGAGAGGATCTGGCCGAGCTCGTCGTGGATCTCCCGGGCGATCTCGGTGCGTACGCCCTCAAGCAGCATATCCAGGTGATCAGCATGAAGACTCAGTTGCCGGCGCGACTGCTCAAGCGCCAGCTCGGCCTGTTTGTGCTCGGTGACATCGGTGATCAGTCCCTCTACGGCCGCGATTTTTCCTGAAGGCGAGTAGATGCCCAGGCCCCGCTCACAGACCCAGCGAACCTTTTTGTCGGCCCGGATGATGCGATATATTATCTCGAAATGTTCGCCGGCCTTCAGGGCTTTTTTCACCCTCTCCCGGACTGCCGTGCGGTCGTTCGGATGAATGAGCCGGCGGTAGGACGTGACCTTGCTGTCCACGAGATCCGCAGGGCTATATCCGGTGAGATCGAGGCTGCCCTCGCTCACGAATTCCACGGGCCATTCCTTCCCCGGCCTGAGCCGGTATGCCATGCCCGGAATGTTGCCCATGAGCGTGGACAGTACCCGCTGGCTTTCCTGAAGGCGCTCTTCGGCACGCTTCTTTCCGGTGATATCCGTATGGGTTGCAACGATGCGGGTGTTGTCGCCCTTGTCCGCACCTTTGATCCGCGACACGCTGGTAAGGCACACCACATCGTGACCGTGCCGGTGACGGTAGGTGAACTCCATGGAATAGGTTTGCCTATTCGTGAGAAGTGGGTAAAACTTCTTCCCCCCTCCATCATACTCTTTCTGAGAGCGGAAGAGAACGCGCATGCTCTTGCCGACGAGCTCTTCCGGCTTCCAGCCGAACACAGGCTCGACCGCATGGTTGGCAAAGCTGATGGTGCGGTCTTTGAGAACAATGACCGCGTGGGGGATGGCGGCCATGATAGAAGACTGCAGCGAGGTGAGCTCATCGAGTTTCTGTCTGGCCTGCTTGAGCTCGGTGATGTCCATGAACTTGATGAGGACGGCCTGTTTATGCCGGTAGAAGACCGAGGTTGCAGTGACCATGGCCCAGGTTATGTTCATGTCCTTCCTGATGAGGCGCATCTCGATGGGCTTGCCCGCCAGGTTTATATGGCTGGTGCGGTCCAGAAGGCCGGACAGAAGGTGCCGGTCATCCGGGTGTACGAGAAGGCGGGGATTGAGCTCTGCAAGCTCGTTTTCGCTGTAGCCCGTGCATTCCTGCAGCTTAGGGTTGGTGAACGAAAACCTTCCGTCCTGCACCAGCGAGAGCCCCACGGGCGAGCCTTTCACCAGGCTCTGGTTGAGGGCCTCGGCCGAGTCCCTCTCCGTAAAGTCTTCCAGATGCGTGGCAATGAGATTCGCGGAAACCGGCACATAGGTGATCTCGGCGATGACCTCTTGTCCGGTGGTGAATAACCGGTAAATGGTCTTTCTGCGAATGATCGACAGGTTGGTGCTGCAGGTGCCGAAGTCATTGAGTATGTCCGGCCTGTCCGCGTAAAGATCGTGAATGCTTTTGCCGACGAAATTCTGGATCCTGCTCTCTGTCGAGGTGATTGCGCGATCGTCGAACCCGATGAGTACAAAGGTGTTGCCGCGACGTTCCCAGGTGAGGATCAGGATGGGGATGCCCTGGTTGTCCCAGGGGGTTTGATTGGACCTGTTGTGGTGAAGGTCGTGTTTGATCCAATAGTGTTCGGAGACATCGCGCACAAAGGCCAGGACGTACTGGCGGTTGTTTACGGTGATGAGCTGGTTGCTGTATTGGACAGGAAAGGCTGCCCCGTTTTTCTTTCTGCCGCTGACCCAGACAAATACCCCCTGGGTGATGTTCTCTTCGCTGTATGATTTGGGAACGATACCCGCAGCCTGTTCATGAACCAGATCCCTCACGTTCAGCCCGAGCATCTCCTCCTTGGTATAGCCGTACATCTGGAGCGCCTTCTCGTTGCATTCAATGATATGCCCTTCAACGGACTCGACAAAGACCGCATCAGGGCAGAGCCTGAAAAGGCACCGGTAGATATCGACGCTCTCTGGAAGTTGGTCTTTCATGACTTGCCCGTCTTCTATCGGGTTTCTTGATCACGCCGCCTTGTTGTTTTCCCGTGGGCATCGGCTGTCTGTGTTCTCAGCGGAAACGATTTGTGCTGATGACTGTCTTATCCCGCCATTATCCACTGCTTGCGCTCCAGATTAAAAAAACCATGTCCTTTTGTCAACCCCAACGCGCCTCCCGGCCATTATATCGAATATTTTTCAAGGCATGAATGTGATGCAGCACTG
>JALNWY010000143.1 GCA_023230665.1 Deltaproteobacteria bacterium | reverse complement strand
ATATGATGGGAACTATCATATGTAACACAGGCCCGATTATCGCCCTTGCCGGCATTGATAAACTCGATATCCTGAAGAACTCTTATGAAGCTGTTATCATACCTGAGCCTGTCCACCTCGAGATTCTGGCGGGAGGTAAGTCTTTTACCGGTATTCAGGAATACAAGGATGCAACATGGCTTGATATCAGAAAATTAAACCACAATCCCGAGCCTCTCCTTGCCAAGCTCCTGGATGAAGGAGAAGCATCAGTAATCCATCTCGCCTGGGAATCGGGTATTCAAAAAACCTTATGGACGAGAGAAAAGGCCGTCGTATAGCAAGAGATATCTATGGCCTTATCGTTACGGGTACAGTCAGGCTTTTAACAGACGCAAAAAAAGCAGGGTTAATAAACAGTCTGGGCGATGTTCTCCAAGATATAAGATCCTCCGGCTACTGGATTCATGAAAAAATCATACAAGTCGCAGTCAAGGAAGCAGGAGAGATGGTTTTATGACGGAGCCTCTTTTGATTGCCGGAGCAATCAAGACTGTTTGGCGATCATTGTGGCAGATATTCTACCCGGAGATTAAAAGATTTTTCTAAAGATCTTGCAAAATGACCTCGATATAACTATGATCACAAATAATGATCATTAATATAATGTGATCAAGGGTTGGATTATGGATAGACAAACATTAGAGCACGCAGTTCTTCAAAACGCTGCTGATGCCTGTGCCCGAGAAACGGGAATCAAGATAAATATCAGGCTTTGGGAAAAAGCTGGGCAAAGGGGTGATGCCGTCCTCGCAATTTATCATCACGGGAAAAGAATCACCCTTGAAGCTGAAGTGAGGAGCAGGATCACCACAGCAGATGCCCTGGTCCCTCTTGTCGCGGCAAGGCATGAACCCGAGAAGTTTGTTCTTGTCACTCCCCAGATAACTGCCGGGATGGCCGATCGTTTGAAGGCAGCCGGTATTCAGTTCATGGATGAGGCAGGCAATGTGTATCTCAACCAGCCTCCCTTGTATCTCTTTGTAAAAGGGAACAAGAACCCCGAGGTTACCAGGCTGCCGGCGGTGGGAAGAGCTTTTAAGCAGACCGGCCTGCGGCTTCTTTTCCACCTCTTGTGCAACCGGGATCTGCTGAACAAACCCTTCAGAACAATCGCTGCGCAGGCCGGAGTGGCATTCGGCGTGGTGAACTGGACCATGAGGGAACTCAAGGAACTCGGGTTCCTGGAAGAGACAGGCACAAGGAGAAACAGGCAGGACCGGCTGATCAGGAAGGAGGCGCTTCTGGAGCGCTGGGTCACCGGGTATGCAGAGCAGTTACGACCGAAGCTGATTCATGGCAGATATCGGGGCCCTGTTGGCTGGTGGCACAATGTAGTCCTCGATCCTGAAACCGCCCTCTGGGGAGGAGAGGTCGCTGCAGCAAAGCTCACCAAGCATCTCAAGCCGCAGGATGTGACTCTCTGCGTGGACAGGCAGAAGCCCACTACCATCCTGATAGAGCATAAACTCAGGAAAGACCCATTGGGTGATGTAACGCTCCTGTATCGTTTCTGGAACCTTGACGTGATTCCCCCGGAACAGGATATGGCGCCCCCCCTTCTGGTATACGCTGACCTGATGGCTACAGGCGAACAGCGAAACCTTGAAACCGCCCGGATGATCTATGAAAAATATATCGTTCAACTTATCAGGGAAGATTGATCCACTTCTTGTGGATGTGATCAGTCTCATAGACCAGGAGGCTGCGGGGCTGGGCATACCATTTTTTATTGTCGGTGCCATGGCCAGAGATATCGTTCTTGAACTCTGTTATCAACTGCCGGCCAGGAGAAGCACCCGGGATCTCGATATCGGAGTGGAGGTTGCTGGATGGGAAGAATATCAGAGACTGTACCTGGCACTTGTCTCAAGCGGCAGGTTTGTCTCTGGAAGGGCGCCCCATGTCCTGAAGTATGGCGAGTTGAGGGTGGACATTGTCCCATTTGGAGAAGTAAGCGCTGATCATAGGAGTATCACCTGGCCCCCTGATCATACGGTGGTCATGAACATCCTGGGATTCAAAGAGGCTTACGAGCACTCTCTCGAGATACAGGTGCATGACGATCCTGATAGAAGATTGTGAATTGGCGGCGGGGTTTTGATTTATGGTCTTAAAGAAAGAGACAGCAGCTTTCCGGTCTTTAGAACGAGCTTTTCATTGGCTGACCAGGTCAACATGTAGTAGTATACTTTAATAATGGGAAAATCTATTACCCTTGAGGTTCTTACTGTTGAAGAGGCGGCCCAGCTTCTCAAGCTCAAGCCTGACGCTGTTCTCGAGGCAATCGAATCAGGAGAGCTCAAGGTAAGATCCAAGGAAGAAATTCCTGGGCCTGCCTTATCCGAATGGTGGAAATCCAAAGGGGGCGATTCTGTCTTGTTGGAAGACTTCCTTGAAAGGATCCCTTGGCTGCCTGCGCTATACGTAGAAGCCACCGATGCTCTTGAGAGCAAGAGCAATGCCCGGAAATGGCTTTTTAAAGAAAATGTTGCCTTAGGCATGAAAAAGCCTATTGAATTTGCGGAAACAGAGGAGGGATCGTCAGAAGTTTTGCAGCTGATTTACAGAATAAAATATGGACTTTTATCCTGAACACCTTGGGCCAGCTGGCCGTCTTATGAGGGCAACTTATACTATTCCCATGCAATCATAAGTTTTCCGTAGCCGAGAAGACTTTTGCTATCGTGCCAGGATCGAAAGCCGGAGATTCCTCAGAAAAACAATTACTATCTTCCGAGTACATTATCTTTTATGATAGTGGTATAAGGAAGTATTGATATAGAGGTTGTCGATTAACTTATGGCATCATCAATTAAATTGCACGTCTTGCATTGCGGTAGGGTCAGGGTTGACCGGGCGCTTCCGTTCAAGGAAAATACATGGCATCCTGCCCCGTTCACAGGATGGTTCCGGAAGCCTGAATATCAGATATGGCTTCCCGTATCTTCCTATCTGATCGAACATCCAAAAGGACTCGTCCTCATCGACACTGGATGGCATACCGATGTCCGAATAGACCAGATCAAACATATGGGCCGCTTCCATTACAGCCTGAACAAGGCAGATCTTCCAGAGGGACAGGCCATCCATGAACAGTTGGAACAACGAGGAGTAAGAACAAAGGATCTAGATTATGTGGTTTTCAGTCATCTCCATTCAGATCATGTGAGCGGCTTAAAACTCGTAAGTGACGCAAAAAATATTCTGGTGAGCGAACCCGAATGGCGGAGTGCTCACCACAAAGACAGGATTCGGTATATTCCATCGATGTGGGCAGGTGTAGATGTCAACACCTATAAATTCAGTCCATCTGAATATGGACCACAGAAAGCTTCATTTGATCTATTCCAAGACGGCTCGGTTCTGTTCATTCATACTCCCGGTCATACGGCTGGAATTGTATCCACGCTCATCCAGACAAACAACAAAGCTGTCCTCCTCTATGGAGACGTTGGGTATGCAAGGAAATCTTGGGAGGAAATGATCCCTCCAGGAACTGCAGTGAATGAAAAACAAGCCGTCGAATCACTGAAATGGGTAGGTTATATGAGTCGGCAGCCGATATGTATTGAATCCGTTGCAAGCCATGAAGCAGAAGTAGTCCCACATACGATTGGGTTAAAATGATTGATAAATCAACTAGCTACTTAAGGCTTAGGCCTCACCATATATTATGCTTGCGGTTTCTCGGTTTTGATATTCCAGAACGTGGATGCGAATATGAACGCACCAGCCGGGATATTAGGGAAATGATGAACTCACACGAGGACGATTTAATAGAGGTAACGTGTGGAGTTGACGATCTCTGTAAGTATTGCCCGAACCTTGGAGAAAATAGGTGTATCAGTCCCTCTGGTGATGAAGAAAAAGTCAGGCGCTGGGATACGAAGGTCATGAATGGCCTCCACCTAAAATATGGCATGAGGAAGACCGCCGGAGAGCTCAGGAGGATCATCAGTCAGAATATTCCTCTAGATTTCTGTAGAGACCGCTGTCCCTTGAAAACAATTTGTACAGTGCTTGGTTGATCACACTTGCTCGAAATACCCCATAAATTGGCCTCATAAAAAGTGCTGGTATCGTGAGGTTATCTTAACCGGAGATCGTGAACTCCAGAACCCAGATATCTATAAGACAGTTATGCTCCAATAAAACTTATGCTCTCTGTAATAAACATGAGCTTGTAATATAATATATTTGTTATTGATATTCAATAAATGTCAGAATGTAGCTAAAGTTATTGTTGATCGTACTTGATTCCTGAGTTCCCGGCTAATTGTAACGAGGAATAGGTATTTGTAACCAATATTAATAGCTTACAACCTTTTCTAACTAGAATCTATCATGAAGAGTTTTTCATCAGAAATGTATAGACCGGTAAGAGTTCGTCGCGAATGGTATTACTATTAGCGACGAAGGGGAGGGTTAAGTCGTGATTGAAATTACACGCGGCAATATTCTCGAAGCAGAGACCGAAGCCCTGGTTAATACAGTAAATTGTGTTGGTTATATGGGCAAAGGGATTGCACTGCAGTTCAAGAAGGCCTACCCTGAAAATTATGAATCCTATCGTAAAGCATGCGATACCGAGCAGGTAAAACCTGGTCGTATGCATGTTTACGAGACCGGTTCTGTCTTCTACCCAAAGTATATCATCAACTTCCCAACTAAACGCCACTGGCGAGGGAAATCACGCCTAGAAGATATAAAGAGCGGATTGAATGCTCTAGTAATAGAAATTAAAAACCGCAAAATAAAATCTATTGCTGTCCCTCCATTAGGATGCGGTCTTGGAGGGCTTGATTGGAGGATTATCAGGCCAATGATTGAGAGAGCTTTCGAGGCTCTTAATGAAGTTCATATAAAGCTTTATGAGCCTAGTGGAGCACCGAAAGCGAAGGATATGCCTGTTCATACAAAGCGCCCTCATCTTACTGCTCCCCGGGCATTGTTTATAAAAATTATGCAGCAGTATGAAAAGCGATCTTATCGACTGACGCTTCTTGAAATTCAAAAACTCGCATACTTTCTTCAGGAAGCCGGTGAACCTTTGCGCTTGAGATATGAAGCAGGAATATATGGCCCTTATGCCCCTAACCTGAACAAGGTTCTTGAAGTGCTGGAAGGTCATTATATAAGGGGTTATGGTGACACACAGAAGCCAGATGTAGAAATATCGTTACTTCAAGGGGCTGGTGATGAAGCAGACGCCTTCCTTAAACACCATCAGGATACATTATCCCGTCTGGAAAAGGTGGCTTCGTTGATTGACGGATTTGAAACCCCTTATGGAATGGAGCTTTTATCTTCTGTTCATTGGGTAATGTATCATAGCGATGGCCGCAAAATAGGAGATGATGATGATGCTATAGCTGCTGTACATGAATGGAATGATCGCAAACGTAAAATGTTCAAGCCTGATCACATTAGGATTGCATGGTCACGATTAAATGAAGAAGGATGGTTGTAAGATTCTTTTTGGAGCAAAAGCGGTTTCATAATTACAGCACATGAACACATTTTTATGATCCATCAGATAATGCCGGTCTGTACGATTCGATTATGAGATAGATACTTCTTAACAACAGCATCCATGCGGACACGGGCGTGCCGCCCGCGCCGCTGATGCTGGCCGTTCGCCCTATAGATTTCCCCCTTGCCATGAAGCCATATTGATCGTATTATTAGTTGTACAATAGGAGGTACTACCAATGCCCAAGGCGCCAAAAATTATCCCCATATCTGACCTCAGACAAAACGCAAGCGACATTGTTAAGCGCGTAGCATCATCCCGTGAACCAATTTTTATTACTCAGCGGGGGAGAGCTGCTGCCGTAATGGTAAGCATGAAAGATTATGAGCATACCCAGCATGAAAATGAAATCCTGAGATTATTGGCGTGTGGAGAAAAGGAAATTGAGGCAGGAATTGGCCATGAGCTTGAAGATGTGCTGAAGGAAGCTGACAGGATTCTTGGTATAAAACCTTGAGAATTCTCTTTACGCCAACTGCTCATCTTCAATTTATTGAAGCGTTAGAGTATATTCAGAGAGATACTCCTTCAGCTACGATAGATTTTCGGCACAAGGCGGAGAAAAGCTTATCACGTTTGATAAAATTCCCTGAGTCAGGCAGGCTACTACCCGAGTTTCCAGATCTCCCATTCCGCGAAGTAATCGTGCAACCTTATCGCTTCTTCTATAGAATAAAGGATGATGTGGTGTGGATTGTTGCTGCCTGGCATGGCGCACAGTTACCTCATGAACCAGATTAGTGGTCAAGGCGCAGTTTTGAGCGTAGTGCACCAACATTGTTGTGGACTTGATATTCATATAACGATATCGCGGAAAGCCTCTCAATGAGTTCATCTGAGGTACATGCCGGGATAAAACGTACTACTGCCGGGCGTCTCTTCGATGCAAATACTACGTCGCCAAACAGAAAAGCGCTGGAAGAATTCCTTGTCCATGGAATCAAATACCGATGGTCATGTTAGTGTCGCGTTCGATGACTTCAGTTCGTATCCTCCATAGGCTTAATAATGTCAGGATGAAGTCTATAAAGATGAGTAAACAATGTCCATAAATTATCAAACAGGCTCTATTCTGACAGTATTAGGAAGGAGAATCTGACGTCATGATAGGGTATAATTCATCATGACATTTCAAAGGACTTGCTCTTGACATTATGTACCATTAATGGTACATAGATATAGTGACGAAGAGACCTCTAGATATTGTCTTTTTCAAGACTGAAGTGGGCAATGAGCCAGCTCGTGAATGGCTGAAGAACTTGTCAAAACAAGAAAGACAGCTCATAGGGGAAGATATCAAAGCTGCACAGATCGGCTGGCCGTTAGGTGAACCGATAGTGAAGAAAATGGAGCCGGGAATTTGGGAGATCAGGACGGATCTAGAAAATCGTATCGCTCGGGTATTTGTGACAAAAAGTCCTGACATGCTGGTCATTCTGCACGGGTTCATAAAGAAGACTCAAAAAACACCGTTGGCCGAATTGGAGATAGCCCGCAAGAGGCTCAGGACAATAAAGAAAGGAACGTAACATGGCAAGACATGAAGATATAGAGCTCAAAGAAAAACATATTGGTTCTTCTTTCGACGATTTTCTCAAAGAGGAAGGCATCTATGATGAGGTAGTTGTAGCAGCGACTAAAAAAGCCTTGGCTTTTAAGCTCAAGCAACTCATGAGGGAAATGCATATATCAAAAGCAGCTCTTGCAAAACAGATGAACACCAGCCGGAGTTCTTTGGATAGACTCCTTGATCCAACAAATACTTCCGTAACACTACAATCGATTGGCAAAGCGGCTTCTGTTCTCGGGAAAAGAGTGGTTGTTGATCTTCTCTAATGAAAGCTGAATTGGCCATAGATGATTCGGGGAAAAATGGGCCACATATTTGCAACATGTTGCAATAATTGTCTTATCTGGCCTAAGTATTCTGCCTTTTCAATAGATATTACCTTCTATGAGGTCATTTTATGCTAAGTAGCATAATGCTGATTGGCATAATTTAATTTCACGCCATCTACCTATCTTTCGGAGATCATTACTTTCAGGACATCTACAAAGATTCTATATTCTTAAGAAATCGTAAGTTTCGTAATTCTGGGCAAGTCTTATAGAAAGCATAGGTTTGGATTTATCCTCCTCCTATCGAGATATGTTTAAGAGATCAAAAGTATCAGTGAACAGCGTAGTATATAATCCTAGGTGCTGTACGCAAAGTGATCATTGGAGCCACAGCAGAATAGCGCCGATGATCCAGAGTGCTCGATAGCTTGATGCGGATTTATCATATCTGGTAGCGAGGGACCTGAAATGTTTCATCCGATTGATAAAGCGCTCGATACGATTTCTGAGTTTATAGATGGTCTTGTCGAATTTGCCGGTTCTGGTTTCATTCTTTTTCCTGGGGATT
>JALNWY010000142.1 GCA_023230665.1 Deltaproteobacteria bacterium | reverse complement strand
GTCAGCCAGCAGATCGGTCACATAGCGCCCCGTGCCATCATCCGCCGGCAGGCCTTCCCAGTAGTCTGTCACGCCCTCGTCCGCCCCCAGTCGAGTGAAATCCAGGGCCACGTTGCTGCACGCAACCTCATAGATGCCCGGCAGGGGCAAGGGCTGCACGGCCTCGGTCAATCCCTCGGGGCCCGGCTGATCGTTGTCGTCATCGTCGCTGCACGAAACGAGAAACGCGCACAGGAAAATCATGAGGAAAACGAGTACGACTCTGGCAGGCTTGGATGCGGCAGCCATAGGTCCCTCCTTTTTCAACAGACTCAAAAAAAACAAGCAACAGGATCAGGTGCCATAACGGATATACGAGGCGTACAGGTCATATGGCAACAGACATGATCCTTTGAGTATTACATAACCGGTATTCCACGGGTCTCAATCCTTTATCGCTTTCGCTGCTTTCGTAAATACGATATAGAAGCGTACCATGAATATTATCGAGCTGAAGAATGACCATGAAATTCATCGCTACCTGGATGCACTTGACGAGCGCGGCCAAAAGGCGGTGGCCGTCGATGTGGAGGCAGAGTTCAATCTGCACTGCTATGGGGAGCACCTCTGCCTTGTCCAGATCTTCGACCTGGAGAACGAGGTCATCATCGACCCCTTAAGGCTGAAGAACAGCCAGGGCATCAGGAAGTTTTTCGAAAAGCGCGACCTGCTGAAGGTCATGTATGACTCGATGAGCGATGCAGCGCTGCTCGAGAAGGCATACGGCATCAGGTTGAAGTCAGTGCTTGATCTGAGGCCGGCGGTGGCGCTGCTGGACTACCCGAAGCAGGGCCTGGCGTATGTTCTTGAAGAAGAGCTGGGCGTGGCTTCTCTGAACAAGAAGAAGTTTCAGCAGTACAACTGGATGAGAAGGCCGATCGCTAAAGACGCCCTCGAATATGCCATGGGCGACGTAAGGCATCTGTTCAGGCTCAAAGATGCGCTGTTTGCCAAACTCGGGCGAGCGGGGCTGCTGGACGCCTACCTGCTCCAGAACCTCATGCTTCAGGACGGGCAGAATGGCAGGAAAAACAGGCAGGAAAAGTATGAAAAGGCCAAGGGATACAGCCGGCTCGACAAAAGCCGGCAGGAGATGTTCAAAGAGATCTTTCTCGTAAGGGACGAGTTTGCAAAGAAGCTCAACAAGCCCCCGGATTATGTGTTCAGCAACGCCAGGCTGCTCGACCTGTGCAAGGGCCGCATCCGGGACCCGGATTTCGTGCGGCAGGGCATCAACCCCAGGATTGCGCGCCCGGTGCAGGAAGAGCTCTTCGGCCGGTTCACGGAGATCGTGCAGCGAGGGCAGGGGGCGTCTCGTGAGAGGTGACGCTCCCGCGCCGAAGGCACGGGAGATGCAAGGGATAAAGGCTTATCGGTATCGCCCGGTTGAAGCCGGCAGAAACCAGGGGATGGATATGATCGAAAGGCAGGCATGCCGATCCTTATATAAGCCGCGAAACAGCTCGATATTTACTGGAGATGTTGAATGAAGAAGGTCTTTACATCCTGTTCATTAGGCGACGCATACTGCGTGAAAGCGCTGCTCGAGGCCGAAGGCATCGGGTCGATGATCCGGAACGAATCCCTGCTGCAGGGCCAGGCCACGGTCGACGGCCATCCCTCGGTGTGGATCCTGGACGACAGCCTTCTGGATGCGGCCGAGTCGATAGCGTCCAGGTACGCGAGCGGTGAAGGCTCGTCGTGCAAAGAATCCTGGAAGTGCCCGAAGTGCGGCGAGCTGCACGACCCTCAGTTCACGACATGCTGGCAGTGCGGCGCCGATAGTCCGGATGAACCGTGATTGTGAAAGCGTGTATCCGTGAGTCCCTGCCTCAAGGTCTGGAAGGAACCGGGAAAAGCCGGGGATTGGTGTGAGCCTGTCTCCGGTTTGATCCCCCTTTGCCTTGATTTGCTGATTCATCCCTGGTAAACGCTGTGGAGAAGCCCAAACAAAACCTTTGAGAACGTCGTTATGAGCAGAACGAAACAAAAGAGACCCCGAGCCGGCAACTCGGATCTGGATACAGGGGTATGCCGGTTCTTTTTCGAGGCGTCCCGCGATGCCTTTTTCTGCTGGGACGTCACGGGGCGCATCACCCATGCTAATCCGGCTGCCGCCGATCTCCTCGGGGCAGAAGCCCGGGATATTCCGGGAAAAGATATCGCAGACCTGTTTGCAAACTCAGGAGATGCAGGGCAGGTTATCCCGGCATTGCAGCAGGATGGCGGAGCAGGCCTGAGAAAGACCTGCTCCATACGCAGAGGCAAGGACAGGGTCGATTGCGAGATCTCGCTCCATGCGATTCGGGACCACAGCGGGAGGACCACCGGTTACGGCGCCGTGGTCCGGGACATATCGGCGCAGAATCTGGGTAATGAAGAGCTTGAGAAAAAAACGGTCGAGCTCTCGAAACGGGTCCGGGAGCTCGGTGTCCTGTACGAGATCTCCGCTGTCATCGACCGGCGCGGCCGCCCATTTCCCGAGATCGTTCAGGGCGTGCTGGATCTGGTGCCCCGGATCGTGGCCTACCCTGCGATTGCCTGTGCGCGGATCATCATCGACGGCGAGGAGTACCATTCGGCAGGTTTCCATCCGGCCCCGTGGCACATTAAGAGCGACATCACGGCCCGGTGCGGCGTTGCCGGCTCGCTGGAGGTGTTCTACCGCGAGGAGCGGCCAGCGGCTTTTGAAGGCCCGTTCACCAGAGAGGAGAAATGCCTCATCGACAATATCGCATCCCGTCTGGGCAGGGTGGTGGCCCGGAAGCGCTCGGAAGAGATGCTCGTTGAAAGCGAAGAGCGCTACCGGAGCCTGTTCGAGGACTCCCGTGACGCCATCTATACGGTCTCGCGCGACGGCATCATCCTCGACGCCAACGGGGCCGCCATGGAGCTTTTCGGCTATGGTCGCGCAGAGATGATAGGCATGAACGTGCAGCAGCTGTACGCAGATCCCGGCGTCAGAACCTCTTTCCAGAGCGAGATCGAGGAAAAGGGGGCCGTGAGAAACTTCGAGGTCAGGCTCAGGAAAAAGGACGGCGCCGTCATGGACTGCCTGTATACATCGAGCGTGCGCAGAGCCCTGGGAGGCGACGGCGTGATCGGCTACCACTGCATCATCCGGGACATCACCGAGAGCAAGCGTGCAGAGAATGAGAAGCTGCGCCTCATAAACGACCTCAAGGTTGCCCTGGACAAGATCAAAACGCTCAAGGGGCTCATTCCTATCTGTGCATCCTGCAAGAAGATCAGGGATGACAAGGGATACTGGAACCAGATCGAAGAATACCTGGAGGCGCAGACAGAAGCGATCTTCAGCCACGGCCTGTGCCCCGAGTGCCAGAAGCGCTTCGAGGAGGAATAACGGCCTGATCCCCGCCTGCCGGCTGGGTGTTGGCGGTATTGCGGAGGCTTTTTTGGGCCCCCCTTTACCTGTCAGGCTGCGTCCTCTCGCCTGTCTGCTCGTGCCCGCGTGCCTCCTCCAGGAGATCCCCACCGCCCTCCTCATGGTCCATTGCCATTCCGGGACCGGACGGCAAGGCCAGGAGATCGATGAGGTCGCTCCGGGTAAAGGTCTTGAGCAGGCCGGGGTCGTCCTCCTTGATCACGCTTTCCATGAGGCTCCGCTTGCGCTCGATCAGGGCCGATATCTTCTCTTCGAGCGTTCCTTCGGTGACAAGCTTGAAGACCTGCACGCCCCGCTTCTGGCCGATGCGGTGCACCCGGTCGGTGGCCTGGTCCTCTCTGGCCGCGTTCCACCAGCGGTCGTAGTGGATGACCACAGACGCAGCCACCAGGTCAATGCCCATGCCCCCGGCCATGAGACTGCCCACAAAGACCCGACAGGCAGGATCGGAGTTGAAACGCTCGATGATCGCCCCCCTGTTGTCGCTTGAGCCCGTAAGGGTGACGAAATCCACCGCGGTTGCCCTCAGGTGGCTTGCAATGATCTCGATCATGCCCAGGTACTGGCTGTAGACAACGATCTTCTGCCCGCTCTCCAGGCATTCTCTGAGCAGCTCTTTGAACAGCTCCCATTTTCCCGAGGCATACCGGTCATAGCCGGCCGGGTCTCCTTCCAACAGGGCCGGGTGGTCGCAGATCTGCTTGAGCATGCCCAGGAGCGCGAAGATGTGCATGTAGGGCACCTGTGCGAGGTCTGTCTCAAGGGTTTTTACCAGGCTCCTTCCCCGGCTTGCGATCGCGTCGCGATAGAGCTTGATCTGATCGTCGCTCAAACGGCAGGTGCGGATGTCTTCGATCTTTTCCGGCAGTTCGGAGAGGACCGAGGTCTTGAGCCTCCGCAGGATAAAGGGCGAGATCAGGCGGCTCAGCTCCTCGCGGCGCACGGCCCCGGCATCTTCGTCTTCCGCTTCTCCATAGCGCTCCAGGAACGAGTGCTCCGTGCCCAGATACCCGGGCAGCACCAGGTCGAAGAGGGCCTTGAGCTCGTGCAGGGCGTTTTCGACCGGGGTTCCGGTCATGCCGATCTTGATGCCTGCCTCCAGGCTGCGGGCGGCTTCATGAGTTATGGTCCGGGCGTTCTTGAGAAAGTGAGCCTCGTCAAAGACCGCTATCTCCCAGCGCACCCGCCCCAGAAGTCCACAGTCCCTGCGCAGGACTCCATAGGAGGTCAGGATAACACAGTGCTTCTTCAATGCCTCCTCGATGTTACGGTCACCACCATGGTGGAGGGCCGCTTTCAGAACAGGGGCATGCTCCCGTATCTTATGCTCCCAGTGAGACAGCACCGTGGTCGGGCACACGACAAGGAAAGGCCCCTTGCCCTCCTTGTGCAGCGTGATCATGAGCGCCATGACCTGGTGCGTTTTTCCAAGACCCATGTCATCGCACAGGAGCCCCCCGAACCCGTTTTCCTGCAGGAAGCGGAGCCACTGGAGCCCGTGCTCCTGATAGGGCCTGAGCCTTGAGGTCATGCCCGAGAGATCGGGCAGGTCTCCAGGGGCCTTGAGGTCAAGCATATCGCGAAGTCCGGATGCGTGCGGGCCGCTGCCGGTGATCGTGACGGACCGTGTGCCCGAGGCGCTGATCTTGAAGAGATCGAGACGGGAAAGCCGTATGCTCCCTTTGCGGTCGGTCGCTTTGCCCCCGGCGTTTCCGGCAACGAGCCCGCCAATGCCGTCCAAACCCGGAGAGCCGCAATCCACCCAACCATCCGGGACCGCGATATAGCGCTGTCCCTGTTGCCTGGTCTCCAAGATCTCGGCAAGTGAGAGGGTATGGGTCCCGAATCCGTAATCTACGGAGAGCCAGCACCAGTCTTTTTCGACAGCCTCGGGGCTGATGCTGATCCTGTCGCAGGCCTTGTAGATCTTCATGCTTTCCGCCCGGTCATCCATGACCAGCCCCTGCTCGAATGCATGGTCGATCTCTTCCAGGAACGGCCTGACCTGCGCCCTCTTCAGGACCAGGCGCTCAGGCGCACGAAATTTACGCTCCCGGCCCGTCCGCTCCAGCTCGGCCAGGATGCTGAGCTCGCGGACATACACGAGATCGCCGTAGCGGTAGCGCTTAAGGTCCTCATGATCGTAATACCTGGCCTCTCCTCCCGCCTGGATCACCTCGATCTGCTCCCTGACCGCCAGATCAAGCTCGGTATCCCTGCTCACCCTGAAGATGGATCTCAAGGGCACGGGATGGACCGCGCTCAAGGGGCTGTTCGGCATCGCCTCCCCAAAGCCTGTCAGAAGATCCTTTACTTTGAGTCTCGGGATGTGGAGGTTGAAGGCAGGGGCGTCTTCCGGAGCCCAGCATGAAAGAAGGAAATCTCCTGATTTCTCCTCGATCGCGGTCCTGAACTCCTGCCCGCTGCCTCCGAACTCCAGATATCCGTGATAGAGGGCAAGATACCAGATGCTGTTCTCGATCGCCAGGCGCTGCGAGAGTATCCCGTGGTCGAGCATCAGACGCTCGCTTGGGCTCAAGGTAAGGCGGGCCAGGTGCCCGCGGACAGCGGCCCGGTGCGGGAGCAGCGCATCGGACTGCTCGGGCGCCCGGCTGGCGCGCTCGATAAACCTCGCGCGGTCAGACCCCTGCGAGAAATAGGTCAGGAGGGTCGTGCCCGCAGTGTTCTTGAGTGCGATCCGCTTTCCTTTGTCCCGGGCTCCATAGGTGCTCAGGCAGAGCTTTGACACTGCATCCCCGGTCCCTTCCGTCAGGAACGAGGCCAGGCGGTACCAGGGACTTGCCCGGAACTCCTCGTCCATGGTCCTGCCCGCGCATCTCTTTCGGGCCGCTTTCATTGCTTGGCTCAGGGCAAGCAGGTGATCACAGGTGCTGTGTTTCGACAGCGAACAGGTGCAGAACCGCTGGATGTCGGCCATCTTTTTGCCGCCCAGTATGAAGACCGCAATGCCCGGCCTTGGGTCCCCCGGGTCGGGCAGCAGGGCTATTGCATTTCGGTGAAACTCAATCCGCTCAAGCGTTTCAGGGCTATGCAAAACTGGCGAGCCGGGCAATGTTTTCTCTTCCTTTCCTACTGTCCTTTGTATCTACATGAGTTTGTTAATCATAACCGGAGCTTCTCACAGCGGGCCAGCTCAAGTCAATGGGGTGTTGTTTTCGACTTGCCATAAGGGCTGCTGATCCTATACACTTGCCGCCAAGATAATTATCGTCGGGAGAGAATTTTGGCAAATCCGGCAACAACAAAATGTCATCAAAGAAAAGCTCCTTTCGAGACCGCTTTCATGCGTTCTCGAAGCATGGAGGGATGGCAGGGGAGAACCGGCAGTATCGCCTGATATTATTAATAAATATCAGAGAGCTGGGAATGAGTTGTCAAAGCAAGTCCGTTCAATTGATTTGAGCTTCATGCTTGGTTTTATGACAATGCTTTAATCACCCCGATTGTTCGAGCCAGTCTGTGAAGGCCTATCACGACGATATGTTCATCGCTTGTGCAGTATCCTGCAAGAGCAACGCGATTGCGAGCGGCGGCAAGCATTTAGCGAGCGCGGCGAAGTCCCTTTGATGTGCCTGTTACCAGGCCGTCAGAGTGCATGGATGCCTTCCTGAGCAATAGCTGACAAAGACTTGCAGGCGGGCGCGAGCACGGGGGTCAGCGCTTACTGATGCCCGCTGTCGGGGCACTTCGATGATGGCGGGATATTGTGATGCGCTCAACCGCAGAAACGAGAGGCAACCCATGGACGTTGTATATGTGATTGGACCGCTGATTCTGATCGCTGTGGTTTTGGCAGCGGTGTGGCTTGATCGATGGAGTGTCCCGGTCATTCTGATTGCCCTGTGCGCAGGGATTGTTTTTGGGAGCGATGTTCTCAATCTCTGGTATTTTGACGACATCGAATTTGCCAATTGGGTAGCCAATCTTGCCTTGGTGTTCATTCTGTTTCATGGAGGCTTTTCTACCAGGCGGTCTGACTTCAAGGCCGTTGCCTTGCCGGCAGGCGGAATGGCCACTTGGGGTGTTGTCCTGACAGCGGCCGCAACCTTTGGTGTTCTATACGTGCTTCTCGGCTGGCCCCTTGAAAAGGCATTGTTGCTCTCGGTCATTGTCTCGTCTACGGACGCAGCGGCTATCTTCTCGATTCTTCGGAGGCAGCCTCTGCCGAAAAAAGTGACATCCATTGCCGAAATTGAAAGCGCCACCAACGACCCGATGGCGATTATCCTCACCGTGGCAGCGATCGATGTGCTCACTTCTGCCCATTCGGCATGGATCATGACCGGGATAACCTTTGTCTGGAAATTCACTGTTGCGCCATTGGTGGGGTGGCTGCTGGGGCGCGGATCACTGTGGCTGTTCAATCGTCTCAGCGTTCAAGACCGCGGTCACTACTATGTTTTATCGCTGGGGATCGTTCTTTTTGTGTACGGAATTGCGGAATCGATCGGGACCAGCGGGATGCTGGCGGTGTTCATTGCCGGGTATGTAATGGGCAATAAACCTTTTGTTCACAAACAGGGGGTGACGAATTTTTCAGCAGCACTCTC
>JALNWY010000141.1 GCA_023230665.1 Deltaproteobacteria bacterium | reverse complement strand
CCGAACACATCTCCGGGCAGCAGGACCGACATCAGCTCGCCGTCCCGGTATATCCCCAGGGCGCCGTCGATCACCAGGTAGATGTCCTCGCCGGTGTCGTGCTGCCTGAAGACGAACCTGCCTTTTCCGACATCGACGAGGTGCACGATCTCCAGGAGCTCGATGAACTCTTCACTTCTCAGCCCTCTGAATATCGGCGCCTCGTTCTTTTTCAATGTCGTGCAGCTTTCCTCGAGCTCCTTCTGAAGGTCGCCCATGAGATCCAAGGACCTGAAAAGTCTGATGAGCAGGGCGTGCACCCGGGGATGACTCCCCAGAGACGTTTTGGCCACCTTTGCCGCGGCCAGGGCCTTGAAGGGTTTTCGCTCCCGGAGATAACCCCGGATACAGCTCTCGAAGAGCCCGAGGCTCTTTTCCACCTCGCCGGATGCGGCAACCTTCTCTGCCTGCCGGAGAAGCTCTTTGGGATCTTTCTCCGGTGAAACCGGTTTCTTCATACCGACCTCCTCGCAACAAAAAAATACATTTCCGGGAAACAGAACAGGAAGCGCTGTGGCCCGGACATCGACAATGGAAAATGACGCATCCTCTCGAAGAGGGTGCTGAATAGTTACAAAACCGCTTTATCCGTGCTTGCCGCCCGCTAGACGATGTGTTCCCTGATGAACCGGGCGATACGGTCGCTCGCGTTGCCGTCTCCGAACGGGTTGACCGCAGAAAACCCTGTTCTGCCGATCATCCCCATAACGGCCTGATGGATCTTCGCGGGATCGGGCTCCACCAGGACATTCGCCCCTGCGTCGATCGTCTCCGGCCACTCGGTGGTATCCCTGACCGTGACACAGGGGGTCTTCATAAGAAAGGCCTCTTTCTGCACACCTCCGGAATCAGTGAGGACGCACGATGCGTCCCTGATCATGGCGAGCATGGCAAGGTAGCTCACCGGATCGATCACCTCGAGTCTGCTTTTCGCCGAGCGGAAGATGCCGGGGAAAAGGTTTTTTGTCCTGGGATGAGCCGGGAAGATGACCGGGATGTCCTGCGAGAGTTTTTCGAGCGCCTCATAGATCCCCAGGAAGCGCTCGCGCTGGTCGGTGTTTTCCGCACGGTGGATCGTGGTGAGGACAAAGGGCGGGGAATAGGGATGAGAGATATGCGCGCGGGAAAAGCGGTTCAGGGCGTCATACATGACATCGCCGGTGAATATGCCCGTTATCCCCTCTTTCTTAAGGAGGACAACCGCATTTTTCGTGGGACAGAAGTGATGGGCGGCCACGTGATCGGTTACCACGCGGTTGACCTCCTCGGGCATGTTCCGGTCAAAGCTGCGTACGCCCGCCTCGACGTGGCCCACCGGGATACCCAGCTTCACGGCGCACAGGGCCCCTGCGAGCGTGGAGTTGGTGTCTCCGTACACGAGCACGAGGCCGGGCTTCTCGGCTGCGAGGATTTCCTCGACGGCCTCCAGCATCCGGGCGGTCTGTTTTGCATGGCTGAAAGAACCCACCCCCAGATGGTAGTCGGGGGGATCGATCCCCAAGGTGTCGAAGTGCACGTCGGACAGGGCGTGGTCGTAGTGCTGGCCTGTGTGCACCACTTTATACGGGATGCGGCAGCGTTTGAAGGCCTCTGTCACCGGGGAGAGCTTGATGAACTGGGGGCGCGCCCCCACGATGTGGATGATAGTTGGAGTGTTCATGGACTGCCCCTGCCGCTGGTCTTTCAATGATTCTGCCTCCTGGCGTGGATAAAATACATATCAGATGCCGGGCCGAAATGCCATGGTCCCTTATATGCGGTTGAAAAGAATCCTCTTTGGGTACGTTCCCAATGGGGCCCCGCGCAGTGCCGATAAGGCTGTTTCTATCCCGGGTTGGAGAACGAAGGTGTGCCCAGAGGCTACATCTTGACCACGATGCACTCCCTCTGGAGCCTGTCACTGAGCTTGGAGCAGTACCTCTCGGCGGTCTCCCGGCTCTGGAAACTCCCCCACCGGACCACTGTCCATTTTCCCGTATCCGCCACCGTGCAGCGGATTCTGGTTTTCTCCTCGAGTTCGGCAGCAAAGCTCCGGGCCGTATCAGGGGCCCTGAACGCGGCTATCTGGATGCTGAAGCTGTCTGCAGCAGACGCCGAATCGCTGTCCTGGAGAAGGAGGATGTCCCAGTACGAGTATTCAAAGCTGCTTGCCGTGCTTTTTGAGGTCCGGGCATTTCCCGCGGGTTTCTCGTTCCTGATGGGGTCGCTGGACACCAGGTTTTTCCACCGTTCTCCAAAGGGATCGTACGAGAACTCGGGACGGGCGTTGATCGTAGAGAAGAGAAGGCTTGCTCCGGCAAGGATGCCCAAGGAGAGAAACAGCAGGGCGATATTTTTTGTTAGAGACTGTTTTTTGTTTGTGCGCTTCCTTACCATAGCGACCTTACATGCTTTCAGGTGCCTCGATCCCCATGAGGGACAGTGCATTTGCAAGCACCTGTTTCACTGCAACCACCAAAATCAACCGGGCCATAGTCACACGGCCGTCATCAGATATAACCCGGTTTCTATTATAAAACCTATGGAAGGCAGTTGCAAGCTCCAGAAGATAAAAAGATATCCGATGGGGCTCGAGATCGGCCGCGCTCGACACGACCACGTCCGGATAGCCTGCGATCATCTTGATGAGGTCCAGGTCGTCGCCTGTGCTGAGCGCGTCTTCCTCCAGCAGGGAAGGCTCTGGAGAGAGTCCCTGCTCGGCGGCGTTCCTCAGGATGGAGCAGATCCTGGCATGGGCATACTGGATGTAATACACCGGGTTCTCTTCGCTCTTTTTCTTCGCGAGATCGAGATCGAACACGAGCTGGGCATCGCTCCTGCGCATCATGAAGAAATATCTGCAGACATCCTTGCCCACCTCGTCGATGATCTCGCGCAGGGTCACGAACTCGCCCGACCTGGTGGACATGGAAACCGGCTGCCCTTCCCGGACCAGGGAGACGAGCTGGATCAACAGGGCATGGAAACAGTCTTTGTCCGCGCCCAAGGCCTCGATGGCAGCCTTCATCCTCGGCACATAGCCGTGGTGATCGGCCCCCCAGACATCGATGATCTGCTTGAACCCCCTTTCCAGCTTGTCCTGGTGGTAGGCGATGTCCGGTGCGAAATAGGTCAGGGACCCGTCCTGCTTTCTTAAGACCCGGTCTTTTTCGTCACCGAAGCCAGTGGTCCTGAACCACAACGCGCCTTCGGCCTCGTAGCTCAGGCCCCGCTCCTTCAAAAAGTCGAGGGTATGCTCGACCTTGTGGTCACGATACAGCGCAGCCTCGCTGAACCATTGGTCGAAATGCACATTGAAAAGCGCCAGGTCTTCTTTGATCCCGTTCAGAATGAAATCCGACGCGAATTCCCTGCAGGCTGTCACGGCGTCGCTCTCTTCCCGGCAGAGCAGTTCGTCACCGCGAGCCTCGGAAAGGCTCTGTGCGATTTTGCGGATGTAGTCGCCTTTGTAGCCGTTTTCCGGAAATGATGAATCTTTCCCGAAGATCTCCCGGTATCTGCTCAGAACCGAGAGACCCAGGATATTCATCTGGTTGCCCACATCGTTGATGTAATACTCAGACTCCACCTTAAAGCCCGCCGCCTTCAGGATTCGGGCCAGGGTGTCGCCCACCGCGGCCCCTCTTCCGTGGCCCACGTGCAAAGGCCCGGTGGGATTGGCGCTCACGAACTCCACCTGTACCTTCTTGCCCCTGCCGAATGCGCTCGTGCCGAAGCGGTCCTTTTTTTCGAGGATCGTGTTCAAGACCCGCACCCACATGAGCGGGCTTACGGTGAAGTTGATAAACCCCGGCCCGGCGATATCGACGCGGTCAAAGACATCGCTCAGGCGGGCCATTCGCTCCTGGATGGTCTGCGCGATATCGCGCGGCTTCTTTTTTGCCTGCGAGGCCATGATCATGGCGACGTTCGTGGAAAAATCGCCGAATTCCTTGCGGGCAGGGACGCTCACCGAAATCGTCTCCAGGTCGTATTCCGGAATGGCGCCTTGCGCTATGAGTTCATGCAGTGTATTCCTGAGGAGAGCGGCTATCTGTTCTTTCATGGGTACCCTTATCCGTTCAGTCTCGGGCACGGCGGTTCTTCTCTCCGTGTCCGGATGCCTCCTGTTAATAACAGATCCTTGTGCTTTGTCCAGTGAATTTCGAGCTGAATTGAGGTGTTATATCTCGTACTTCCCTGAATTATGAGAGGTTTGCGTATTGACATCAAGCAAGAGAGTCTCTATAAACGTATTGTTAGCAGTTAAGGCAGGTGAGTGCTAAGACATGACGTACCGGTTGAGCGAACGAGACAAAAGCATATTAGGTGCGATCATTCAGGAATATGTGTCCACCGGAGAGCCCGTAGGGTCCAGGATAGTTGCGAAGAAGTACCTGTGCACCATTTCCCCGGCAACGGTCCGCAACGTCATGGCGGATCTGGAGGAGATGGACTTTCTGTACCAGCCGCACGTTTCCGCCGGCCGGATACCGACGCCTGAAGGATTCCGCTATTATCTCAACGACATCATGGAGATGAAGACCCTTCCCAGGGGCGAAAAATCCCTGATAACCCGCCATATGTCCAGGGCGACCGGCGATGTGAGGGAGACGCTCAAAGAGGCGTCCGCCCTTTTATCCTCCATCTCGCGCAATGCCTCGATCATCATTCTGCCTAAGCTCGGGACCTTCCTCTTCAAGCGCATCGATTTCATGAGGCTCGATGAGAGCAGGATCCTGGTCATCCTGGTGAGCAGGGCCGGGATGGTGTTCAATCACATCGTCCATGATGAAGAAATCAATCAGGATCGACTGGTCAACTATGCGAACTATCTCAATGAATGGTGCTCCGGCCTGTCCATCCAGGAGATGAGGGATATGCTCGTCCAGGAGATGTCGAGCGAAAAGGCCCGGTTCGACTCTCTGGTCAGGCACGCGGTCAGCCTGGGTATGACCGCGATCGACCGGGTCGAGGGCGCGCCCGATATCTATATCCAGGGTAAGGAAAGCGTGTTCAACAGTCCTGAGCTGGCAAACCTCGACAAGCTCAGGGACATGGTCAATGCCTTTGAGGACAAGGGCAGGATCGTGCGCATCCTGAACAGCGTCCTGGAGGACTCCGGCGTCAAGGTTCTGCTGGGGGAGGACATGGAGGGCTTGGGGATGGACGACTTCAGCCTGGTGGCCAGCAGGTATTACCGGAAGGACGTACCCGTGGGCTCGCTGGGGGTAATCGGTCCGATGCGGATGGACTATTCACGGGTGATACCGCTTGTGGGATACATGGCCAAAATACTGAGCGATCTACTGGAGGATGTCTAGGATGGTTGATGAAAAGAAAGGACCGCGAGGGTACGAAGACGAAATGACGGACAAGTACACGGCCCTACAAGAGGGCCTGCAGGACGCGGAAGAAACAGTGGAATCAGGAGAGGCCGGCGATGATGTCGCCGGGCTGAAAGCACAGGTGGAAGAGTTCAAGGACAGGTGCCTGCGCGCCTACGCAGAGATGGACAATATGCGCAAGCGTCTCGCGCGGGAGCGGCAGGAGATCGTCAAGTTCGGTACGGAAAAGCTGCTCAGAGATTTTCTCCTGGTCTATGATGCGATTCACAAATCCATTGCCACGGCCACAGAGCTTCGACCGGAAGACGAACAGTTTATCGAGGGTTTGAGGATGACGGAAAAGCTCTTCCTCGAAACCTTGAAAAAATACCAGGTTGAACCTATACAAGCTCAGAACGTGCCTTTTGACCCCAATTACCATGAGGCCCTCATGCAGGTGACCAAAGAAGGTGTGGAAAAAGGCATGGTGGTGGACGAGATCGAAAAAGGTTTCATGGTTCACGACCGCGTACTGAGACCTGCGAAAGTGACGGTTTCAGGCTGAGGACAGGAGAAAATCACTAAGGAGGAGAGCAGATGGGAAAGATATTGGGGATTGATCTGGGGACCACCTTTTCATGCATGGCAATCATGGAAGGGGGGGAACCGAAAGTCATTCCGAACGCCGAGGGAGCACGCACGACTCCTTCTGTTGTAGCCTTTACCAGCAGCGGTGAAAGGCTGGTGGGCCAGGTCGCCAGAAGGCAGGCCATCACGAATTCCGAAAAGACGCTCTTTGCGATAAAAAGACTCATCGGAAGAAAATACGAGGATGCCGAGGTCCAGAAGGACCGCGAGGTCATGCCCTTCAAGATCGCCAGGGCCGACAACGGCGACACGGCCATCAGCGTGGACGACCGCAAATACGCCGCGCCCGAGATATCTGCGATGGTGCTCCAGAAGCTGAAGATGGATGCCGAGGCCTACCTCGGGGAAAAGATCGACGAGGCCGTGATTACGGTGCCTGCGTACTTCAACGACTCCCAGCGGCAGGCCACAAAGGATGCCGGCAAAATCGCCGGGTTTGAGGTGAAGCGCATCATCAACGAGCCCACCGCAGCGGCCCTGTCATATGGCCTCGACAAGAAGAAAGAGGAAAAGGTTGCTGTGTTTGACCTTGGGGGCGGCACCTTCGATATCTCGATCCTCGAGATCGGCGACGGGGTCTTCGAGGTCAAGTCCACGAACGGAGACACCCATCTGGGCGGCGAGGACATCGACAACCGGATCATCGATTACCTGGTAACAGAGTTTAAAAAAGAGACCGGCGTGGATCTGGGCAAGGACAGGATGGCGCTCCAGAGACTCAAGGAAGCGGCCGAGCGGGCCAAGGTGGAGCTCTCGTCCATGATGGAGACCGAGATCAACCTGCCCTTTATCACCGCCGACCAGTCGGGACCCAAGCATCTGAACATGAAGCTGACCAGGGCCAAGCTCGAAGCCCTGGTGGAAGATATCATCGCACGGGTCGAAGGGCCCTGCAGAAAGGCATTATCCGATGCCGGCATGACCGCGGCCGATATCGACGAGGTCATTCTCGTTGGCGGACAGACCCGGATGCCCCGGGTGCAGCAGAAGGTCAAGGAAATCTTCCAGAAAGAGCCCCATAAGGGCGTGAACCCCGACGAAGTGGTGGCCATCGGCGCTGCCATCCAGGGAGGCGTGCTGGGCGGAGAGGTCAAGGACGTGCTGCTGCTGGACGTGACGCCCCTGTCTCTGGGCATCGAGACCTTAGGCGGCGTGTTCACGAAGATCATCGAGCGCAACACGACCATCCCCACCAAGAAGACCCAGGTGTTTTCCACTGCGGAGGACAACCAGAACGCCGTGACCATCCGGGTGTTCCAGGGTGAGCGGCCCATGGCTGCCGACAACAAACTCCTGGGCCAGTTCGACCTGGTGGGGATACCGCCTGCGCCCCGCGGGATTCCGCAGGTCGAGGTGAGCTTCGACATCGACGCGAACGGGATCCTGCACGTTTCGGCCAAGGACAAGGCCACCGGCAAGGAGCAGTCTATCCGGATCACGAGCTCGTCGGGCTTGAGCGAGAACGACATCAACCGGATGATTCACGAGGCCGAGGAGCACGAGTCCGAAGACAAGCGCCGGCAGGCTATGGTCGAGGCAAAGAACCGGGCCGACTCCCTGGCCTACACCACGGAGAAGACCCTCAAGGAGCACGGCGACAAGGTCGACGCCCAGACGCGGGCAAGCATCGAGAACGCCCTGTCCGACCTCAAGGATGCCATGAAGGGTGATGACGTCGATCTGATCAACCGGAAGATCGAGGCCCTGACGAGTGCGTCCCACAAGCTCGCCGAGGTGATCTACTCCGCGGCTGCGGGCGGAGCCGGCGGCCCTCAGGCCGGTGCCCAAGGCGCGCCTGGCGGAGAGAAGAAGCCGGACGAAGACGTCGTGGACGCCGAGTTCGAAGAGGTCAAGGGAGACAAGAGCTAGACCTTTTCCGGTATGGTAAGGGGCTAAGAACCCGGGATGCATTGCTGCACAAGGGTTTTTCGCCCCTGTTGTTTTCCTGCCGGGGAGGATGAGGGGAGCGTATGCCCATCTACGAATACAAATGCACCTCGTGCGGCCGCATCAGCAGCTTCTTCGTGCAGGGGT
>JALNWY010000140.1 GCA_023230665.1 Deltaproteobacteria bacterium | reverse complement strand
CCTTGTGATGCACCAGTCCGGTCTCGGGGGGCAGCCCGTCAGCATATGACACTCCCTCTGTCATATGCTGAGACTCCTTGAGATGACCCTCAAGCCCCCAAAAAACCATGCTCTTCGCCCAACATCCGGCAAAATCTTGCAACTTTAAGGTCGAAGCGGTATATTGGTGACCAGGAGAAACCAGATCATTTTTCACATGACAAAGGAGTGGTTCAGAGATGAGGAAAATTGCATGCATCATTATGGTTCCTTTGATATTCTGTGTAATGGCGCCCGGTGTTGTCATTGCCGAGAACACGGTCAGTATCAGAGAAGAGATCACCAGTGTTGTGAAGTCTGATGAAAAATACGAGATCATTTTCGAATCGCTGGTTCCGAGCCCTGATTCCGGGCATGTTGCATGCGTGGCCCGGTCGGGCAAGAAGTTTGTCGTGCTCCTCGACGGGAAAGAACAGAAGGAATATAACTCCATTGCCAAGGACACCCCTGTATTCAGTCCTGATTCGAAGCACATGGCCTATAAGGCCCAGGACGGCATCAAGTGGATCATCGTGCGCGACGGCAAGGAGGATGAGCGGTTCGACAACGTGGGTATTCCCGAGTTCAGCCCCAACTCCAAGCATCTTGCCTACATAGCCCAGAACGGGAAACAGCAGGTTGTGGTGTTCGACGGCAAGAAGCACCGGGCCTATGACGGCATTCCGCAGAAGCACAACCTGGTGTTCAGCAGCAACTCGGACAAGTTCGCCTATTTTGCGCTGAAAGACAAGAAAATGCTGATGGTGCTCAATGGCAAGGAGGGAAAGGAGTATGATCAGGTTTCTTCCCCCATCTTCAGTCCGGATTCAGAGCACATAGCCTATCCCGCAAAAGAAGGGGACAAGTGGTTCATAGTCAAAGACGGCGAGGAAGGACCGAGATTCGATCTCGTCGGCGTGTTCAGGTTCAGCCCGGACAGCAAGCGTTTTGCCTACACGGCAAAAATCGGCGACAAGGCCGTGATGGTGGAGGACGGCAAGCAGGGCCCCCAGTTCACCAATATTGCCATGCCCATATTCAGTCCTGATTCGAAGCACATGGCTTATATGGCCATTGATGGCGAAAAAAGCCTCATGGTCATGGACGGCGACCAAGGCAGAAAGTATGACGAGATCAACGACCTGGCCTATAGCCCCGACTCAGAACACTATCTGCTCACCGTGAAAAAGGGCGATGGCTGGTCAGCAATTGTGGACGGCAAAGAGGTGGGCAAGTATACGAACATCTTTCTGCCGGGCTACAGCCCTGACTCGCAACATTATTCTTTCATGGCCAAGAAGGGCGAGAAGTGGCTCGTGGTCTATGACGGCAAGGATGGCGATTTATATGATTTTGTAACAATGGCCCAGTTCAGCCCCGACTCCAGGCATTATGCTTATATGGCCAAGAAAGGAAACAACTGGGTCGTGGTGAAAGATGGCAGGGAGTCTGAGGAATATGACGGCGTTGCGCTCCCGATGTTTTCACCCGACTCACAGCATCTCGCCTTTGCAGCAGTGAAGGACAACAGCTGGTTTGTTGTGGCGGACGGAGTGGAGGGCGAGCAGCGCTTTGCCGGATTTCTGAAAGGATCCACGCTGAGTTTCGGATCGAACAGCATCTTTCATATTTTGGGCATTCAGTTCACCATGGTCAGCGCTAATAAGGCCATCATGAACGCCGTGAAACTCCAGGGAGAGATCAAGTAGCGCGGCGCGGAGAAGAAGCTGCCGGCAATGCCGGCAAACAACCGGCCGGCTCGACCATTGCGGACATGCATCTTCAGTCTGCTGCTTCCGGAGAGACGGCGTTCACCAGTTTCACACCGACAATCACGGCAGACATGATGCCTGCTATGATGACCGGAACCAGGTGGAAGAAGTGATAGGAGAGTGTCAGTCCGGCCGCCTCTTTTGCCGGGATGCCGAAGATCATGAGGCCGAACACGCCACCCGCCTCCCACAGGCCCCAGTATCCCGGCACCGAGGGGAGCATGATGAAGAAACAGATGATGATCTCCACGGCAAAGGCCTGAAGAAACGAGATCTCCACCCCCGGGAAGCCCAATGTCATCAGCCACAGCGCAAAGCCCAGCAGCGCCCACAGCGCAAAGGAGAGCAGCAGACACACGACGAGATAAAAGGGGTTCTTCAGGATGTCGAATCCTACAGCGAGATTATCCAGGAGGCCTGCAATTCTGGTGCACAGGCCCGCTCGCAGCTTTTCCCTGAACGGCTGCCCGGTAAAGAACAGCGCGTCCGGGGTCTTGAGAATGATCCGGTTGAACATTGCCCGTGTGGTGGAGAAACTGATGAGAACGATCATTCCGATGATCGCGGCGCTGAATTTGAGGGCGGCCTTCCATATGCCGTCGAGCAGCGCCGGAGTGAGGTGATAGTTGCCGAACACGATATCAAGAGATGGATCGATATTCACGGTTGCCAGGATGTAGATGAAGATCGCGAGCAGGGCCACTGCATCGAATATCCTGTCTATGCCCGCAGTAGCCAGCACCTTGGGGAATTCAACGCCTTCCCGTTTATAGAAGATGGCAGGCCTGGCTATCTCTCCCACACGCCCGGGGAAGACGCTGCTCAGCATGAATCCGATCATCACCGGGTGAAATGAGTTCCAGAAGCCGGTCTTTTTCACCGGAAGCAGGATGATCTGCCAGCGCACCGCCCGGAGCACATAGCTCAAAAAAGCCACGATGAGCGAGGGAACAACCCACCAGTAATTGATATCTTTCAGGTATTCTACGAGCTCTCTGATGGGGATATTGACAAAAGTAAAGTACAGGGCAACAGCCGAAAAGATCAAGCCGATGGCCAGGGAGATGCAGGTTCTCCGGTTCAGGTTGATCATTGTCGAGGGCCCCCAAAACAAATGCACGCGGATATCGCGAAAAAATGCAGCAGATCCATCAGTCTTTTATCCGGTAAATACACACGTGCAGTCTGTCCATAAAGCATGTCGCAAATATACTCCGTTTTTCTTCTCAATCGTCCGCAAGCAACGGGAATCGCCTGGGGAATCCGTCATCGGTATGACAATGACGGAGGAAAGAACAACACCATTTTTCTATCGCTCCGGTTACATGTTTTTTCTGCAATGTCAATCTGGAAAGATCTGCAGGCCGCGAGCAGGGAATATATTTTTTCTTTCATGATGCCGAAGAATTGAAAGGCTGTCATCAGGTAAAAAATGACAACGAGGCTGTATGATGGTAATATCTGCCGCATTCACTGAGTATTGCGAGAACAATGATATTTTTTTAAGAGGTTGATATCATGAAAAAGGCACTGATCACCGGCATTACGGGCCAGGACGGCGCTTATCTGGCCGAGTTCCTGCTGGATAAGGGCTACGAGGTCCACGGCATCAAGAGACGGTCTTCGAGCTTCAACACCTACCGGGTGGATCATCTCTACCAGGACCCGCATGAAAAAGACGTGCGCTTCCGCATGCACTACGGCGATCTGACCGACTCCACCAACATCATCCGCATCATCCAGGCCGTGGAGCCGGACGAGATCTACAATCTCGGGGCCCAGAGCCACGTGCAGGTGTCGTTCGAGACGCCGGAATACACCGCCCAGGCCGATGCAGTGGGAACCCTGCGCATCCTGGAGGCCTTAAGGATCCTGGGCATGGACAAAAAGGCGCGGTTCTATCAGGCCTCCACCAGCGAGCTGTTCGGCAAGGTGCGAAAGATCCCCCAGGACGAGGACACTCCTTTCTACCCCCGAAGCCCCTACGGCACGGCAAAGCTCTATGCCTACTGGACCACGGTCAACTACCGCGAGGCCTACGGCATGTTCGCCTGCAACGGCATCCTCTTCAATCACGAGTCGCCCATCCGGGGAGAGACCTTTATCACGCGCAAGGTCACCCGTGCGGTAAGCCGCATCGCCCTGGGCCTTCAGGAGAGACTCTACATCGGTAATCTGGATGCAAAGAGAGACTGGGGCCATGCCCGCGACTATGTGGTTGCCCAGTGGCTCATCCTCCAGCAGGACAAGCCGGACGACTATGTCATCGCCACCGGCAGGCAGCATTCGGTGAGAGACTTGTGCACTCTGGCGTTCTCGCTGGCAGGCATCGATGTCGAGTGGGTGGGCACGGGCGTGGATGAAAAGGGCATGGTCTCAAAGATCAGGCCTGTGCAGGACGGCGCCACCCTCAGACCGGGTGATGTGGCGGTGATGATCGATCCCCGGTACTTCCGGCCTTCAGAGGTGGACACGCTCCTGGGAGACCCTGCCAAGGCAAAGCGAAAACTCGGGTGGGAGGCAACGATAACGTTCGAGGAGATGATCGAGGAAATGGTCGGGCACGATCTCGAAGAGGCCCGGAAAGACCTCCTGTGCCTCAACAGCGGATATAAGGTGATGAGCCACCATGAATAAGGAAAGGGGCACAATCGCCCTGATCTCCATTCTCATCGTCATTTCAACGCTCGCTGTCTACTGGCGGGTGTCGTGTCACGGGTTCATCAATCTGGACGATCCCTATTACGTGGTGAACAACCACTATGTGAACAACGGTTTTTCTGCTGAGGGGCTCGCCTGGGCGTTTCAGTTCTCAAAGGCGGGCGATCAGTCATACTGGCACCCGCTCACCTGGTATTCCCACATGATCGATGCCCATCTGTTCGGGCTGGATGCCGGAAAGCATCATATCATCAACGTCCTGTACCATGCAGCCAATGCCGTGCTGCTGTTTCTGCTGCTGGCGTTCATGACCGGGGCGGTATGGAAGAGCGCCTTCGTGGCAGCAGTCTTTGCCCTGCACCCCGTGAATGTGGAGTCTGTGGCGTGGATAGCGGAGCGGAAGAATCTGCTGAGCACCATGTTCTGGTTGCTCACCCTGATGGCATATTTTTTCTATGCCAGGAGACCGGGCATCCTCAAATATCTGGCCGTGGCCGTGCTGCTGGCCTTGGGCCTGCTCTGCAAGCCCATGCTGATCACTGTGCCGTTCGTACTCCTGCTGCTGGACTATTGGCCGCTTCAGCGGGTGCGGCTCCGGGAGGGCGAAAACGGGATCTTCAAGGCATTCTGGACCAGGGAGAACCTGAAGCTGGTGTATGAAAAGATCCCCCTGTTCGTCATTTCCCTGACATTCATGGCGGCCACAAGTCTTTCCTTGGCCGCCGCCAAGCAAAACCTCACTTCCCAGGGCGTGCCCATGGCCCTGAAGATCCAGAACGCTTTCACTTCCTACGTGAAGTACCTGGGCAAGCTGATGTGGCCCGAGGATCTGGCTGTCTTCTACATGTTTCCCGCGTCCATCCCCCTGTGGAAGGTCATTGCGTCGCTGGGGCTTCTGGCCGTGATCACCTACCTCGCCCTGCTGGCATACCGGCGCGCTCCTGCGCTCATTGTGGGGTGGTTCTGGTTTCTCGGCACGCTGGTGCCGGTGATCGGCATCGTCCAAGGGGGCATCTGGCCCGAGATGGCCGAGCGATGGGTCTATGTGCCGTCCATCGGGGTCTATCTGGCCCTGGCGTGGGGCATACCCGGTCTGGCGCCGTCGTTCAGGGGGAAGGGAAGGGCCCTGTCCTGTGTTGCCGCAGCCATTCTCGTAGCCCTGTCGGTGCGCGCGTGGCTGCAGCTCGGCTACTGGAAGGACGACCACGCGCTCTACACTCGATGCCTGGAGATAGACCAGAGAAACTTTTTCGCCCACTATGGCCTGGGTATCTTTTATCAGGACAGGGGGACCACGTTTCAGCGCTTCACTACTACAAACAGGCCCTCAGCGTGGTTCCGGGAAACCCCGCCGCGCTGTTCTCAATCGGCAATATTCATGCATTGTCGGGTGATATGGAAGATGCAGTGGCATATTACGAAAAATCTCTGAAGATATACCCCTGGAACCCGGATCTGCGGGTCAACTATGGCAATGCCCTGACACGTCTGGGGAGGCTGGACGAGGCCATCGCCCAGTTTGCCGAGGCGCTTCGGATGATTCCGTATCACATGCAGGCCTGCAACAACTTGGGTGTCGCCCATATGAAGAAAGGCAGCTTCCACAAGGCGAGGGAATGCTTTCAGAGAGCCCTTGAGATCAGCCCGGAGTTTCCCGATGCTGCGAGGAACTACCGTGAGTCGAGCAGCGCCCTTTCCAAGGCCGAACAGGCGGCAGGCAGAATCGAGAATGCCATAAGGACGGGCGGCGGCGATGCAGCGCTCCAGGTGAAGCTGGCCAGGCTGAAGCTGCAGATTGGAGACGTTCAGGGGGCATACTCGGCATACCGCGAAGCGCTGGCCCTGAAGCCCGGGACCGTGGAAATCCTGTACGAGCTGGTGCTTGCCTACGCCGACAGCGGGGAGTACGACCGGGCGATCGGGCTGCTGCAGAGCATGCGGGAGTCACAGCCCGACAGCGCCGAGGTCCCCTATAACATCGCATGCCTGTATGCGCGCCATGGCAAGCCGGACGAGGCGGTGCTCTGGTTGCGGCAGGCCATTGACAAAGGCCTGGACGATATGGACCTGATCAGGAAAGACCCGGATCTGGAAAACATCAGGGAGACCGCGTTCTACCGGGAGCTCGTGGAGGGCCAGGGAACCTTGTTTTCGCCCGGAACCCAGTGAGGTGGAGCCGCGCAGTATGAACAGAGACGCAAGGATCTATGTGGCAGGGCACACCGGCCTGGTGGGCTCGGCGATCAGGGAAAGACTGGAGAACCAAGGGTTTTGCAACCTGGTGCTCAGGAACCACCGGGAGCTGGACCTGACCCGCCAGGCCGGTGTGGAGGATTTCTTTGACCGGGAAAGCCCGGAATACGAGTTTCTCTGCGCCGCAAAGGTGGGGGGCATCCTCGCCAACAGCACCCGGCCGGCCGAGTTTATCTACGAGAATATGATGATAGCGGGCAACGTCATCCATGCGAGTCATGCCCACGGCGTGAAGAAGCTCTTGAACCTGGGCTCGTCGTGCATCTATCCCAGGCAGGCCCCGCAGCCCCTGAAAGAGGAATATCTGCTGACAGGCCCGCTGGAGCCCACCAACGAAGCATACGCTGTGGCCAAGATCGCAGCCATCAAGCTCTGCAGGTTTTATCACCGGCAGTATGGCGCTGATTTTTTGTCAATCATGCCTTCGAACCTCTACGGACCGCGGGACAATTTCGACCTCAAGACCTCGCATGTGCTTCCCGCCCTGATACGCCGGTTTCACGAGGCAAAAGAAGGAGCGCAGCCCGCTGTGGTGCTGTGGGGCTCGGGCACGCCCATGCGCGAGTTTCTGTATGCGGAGGATCTGGCCGAGGCATGCACTCATCTCATGAAGAATTATTCCGCGCAAGACGTGGGCGAGTTCGTGAATATCGGGACAGGAGAGGACCTCTCCATCAGGGAACTCGCCCAGATCACGGCTGGGGTCGTGGGGTATGAAGGCGAGATCCGGTGGGACCCGGAAATGCCTGACGGCATGATGCGAAAGGTCCTGGATATATCCAAGATCCATGCCCTGGGTTGGAAGGCCCGGACATCGCTCAGGCAGGGGATACGGAATACGTATGATTGGTATCGAACGCAGGGTGTTTCATGACAGGGAGACGAAATGGATGTGAGTTTGCCGCTGCACGGCAGCAATGAGGCGTATCTGAAGTATCAGAGGGCACGGATGGACCACTGGGACTCCGTGGCCAAGAAACAGGACCACTGGGAGTCGCGGGGGGCGTATTACCACGAGAGGATCGCGGAGATTTACCGGAATCTGGTATCTTCCGGGCAGCGTGTGCTCGAAGTGGGCTGCGGGACGGGAGACCTGCTCTCGGCCGTGAGCCCGGATAATGGCGTGGGGATAGATTTTTCCCCGGAGATGATCAGCCGTGCCCGCAAGAGACACCCCGGGCTGTCCTTTCACGTATGCGATGCCCATGAAATTGACCTGCCGGAGCAGTTCGACGTGATCATCCTTTCCGACATCGTGAACGACCTCTGGGATGTGCAGGCCTTTTTCCAGCAGCTGAAGCGCCTGTGCGCACCGGATACGAAGATCATCATCAACCTTCACAGCCAGGTATGGGAGTTTCCGTTCCGGCTGGCCCAGACCCTCGACATGACCACCCCCTATCTCCCCCAGAACTGGCTGACCGT
>JALNWY010000139.1 GCA_023230665.1 Deltaproteobacteria bacterium | reverse complement strand
TGATCACAAAGGCGATGTCCGCCTTGATATAATCGAGGATGAAACCGGTATGGGTGATGATGATGGCTGAGCGTTTTCTTTTGGAGATGGGCTGGTCTTTTTCGAGGATGATCCGCAGGCCGCTGGCGATCACGGAAATGTTCTCGATATCCACCCCGGATTCGGGCTCGTCAAGGAGCAGAAGGTCCGGCATCTGCATCATGAGCTGGAGAACCTCGGAGCGTTTGCGCTCGCCTCCTGAGAAACCCACGTTGATATCCCTGTCGAGATATCCCGTAAGGTTGAGCAGTTGGGCATACTCAGCGATTTTATCGGGTGTATGCCGGTTCAGGGTTTGGAGCAGAGTTCGGAGCCTCACGCCCTTGATGGCGGGCGGATACTGGAAGGAGAGGCCGATGCCCAGGCGGGAGCGTTCGTCGACCGAGAGCCGTGAGATGTCATGCCCTTTGAAGGTGATGGAGCCCTGGGTGATCTCGTAGCCCGTCAGGCCTAAGATCGCGCCCATCAGCGTGCTTTTGCCCGAGCCGTTCGGCCCGAAGATAATGGCGGTTCTGCCCATATCGAGGGAGAGATCTATCCCTTTGAGGATCTCTTTGCCTTCCACCGATACGTGCAGGTCGGTTATTTTGAGAAATGACATGTGTTTGTCCCTTCATGTGCGAGCTGTAAAAACCGTCCATCCCCTTATCTTTGAAGCAATGAAAAATGTCAAGCTGTCCATTCGCACATACCGGCCCTGTACAAGAAAACACCTCTGATGTATGGTGCGCTTTTAGGTTCCCTTTGCAAACAAAGCAAAGCGCTAGAGGTGTCTGATGAAGATGATAGAAACGATGCTCTTTGAAAGGCCGGGCAACCAGAACACTGTCCACTGTATCGAGATGGTAGTGAAACACGTGAAGGGACACGGCAAAAAAAACGTGGTGGTGGCTTCCACCAGCGGAAAAACAGCCATGGCGTTTTACAAGGCACTCGTGGATGCCGGGGCGAATCTCGTCGTGGTCACCCATTCTGTGGGCTTCAAGGAACCGGGCCATGACGAGTTTGATCCCCAGGTCCGCAAACAGCTCCGTAAGGCCAGGGTACCTGTCCATACAGGGACCATTCTCACCCACTCGCTGGAAAAGTCCCTGATGGACAACTTCAGGGGCATCTATCCGGGGTATCTCATCGCGAACACGCTCCGGTGCTTTGGCGAAGGGACCAAGGTCGCGCTCGAAATCGTGATGGAGGCCTGCGACGCCGGACTGGTCCCGGAGGATCAGGATGTGCTCGGGGTCGGAGGCACCTACCGGGGGTCTGATACGGTTCTGCTCATCAGGTCAAAACCTTCGAAGCGCTTCCTGGAGATGGACATACTGGAGATTCTGGCCAGGCCAAGGGGCAGGGGAAACTGAGGCTGTCAGGCCACCGGCAGGCAGGCCTGCCCGGATTTCCCCGCAGAACAATCAGCCATGTCTGATTAGATATTGTATATGATCATATGTTCAGGCGAATACTCATTCATGTCATTGACTTCCCAGAGCGATCTCGATAGCCTGGAGTGAAGGGATATCGTATAGTTGCGCCTTCCCCGGAGCAGGTGTATGCACCGGGGGGGCGGACAAAAGGGACCAGGAAAAAGTGTCATGGGTATCATACGCATTCTCGACCAGGAACTCATCAACCAGATAGCGGCCGGAGAGGTTATCGAAAGACCGGCCTCGGTGGTCAAGGAACTCCTGGAAAACGCGGTGGACGCCGGCGCGCAAAGCATCCACATCGAGGTGGAGGGGAGCGGCCTTGACCTGATCCGCCTGGCTGACGACGGCTCCGGCATGTCGGGCCGCGAACTGGAGCTTGCCGTTCTCCGCCACGCAACGAGCAAGATCGAGCACGCCCGGGAGCTCTTTTCCATCCGCACCCTGGGTTTTCGCGGAGAGGCCCTGCCGAGCATTCTGTCGGTGAGCAGGTCCCGGGTCTCTTCGCGCGCAACGAGCGAGGACGTCGGCTGGACCCTTAGCCTGGTGGCCGGAGAGGTGCGGGAAAGGGTTGGCAAAGGCATGGCGCAGGGCACGGTGGTGGAAGTAAGGGACCTGTTCTTCAACACGCCCGCGCGGAGAAAGTTCCTCAAGTCCACGGCGACCGAGCAGCGCCACATCATTGACGTGGTTTCCCGCTATGCCCTGGCCTACCCGGAAAAGCGGTTTTCTCTTTCCATGAACGGCCGCACGGTTCTGAACCTGCGGGAGGGTTCGACGCTTCAAGAGCGGGTTCTGGACATCTGGGGAAAATCGGTAAGGGAAAAGCTGCACCTGGTATCCGACGAGAGGCCGAGCCTGAGCGTTCACGGCATTCTCGCCTCCCCCGAGGTTTCGAGGCCGGGCAGGAGCGGGATATACACATATGTGAACAAACGATCCGTCATGGACCCTACCCTGCGTACGGCCGTTCTGGAAGGATACCGGGGCCTGCTCATGAAGCATCGCTATCCTCTGGCGATTCTCTTTCTCGACCTGGATCCTGCCGAGATCGACGTGAACGTTCATCCGGCAAAGGCGGAGGTGAGGTTCAAGAATGCATCCGCCGTGTTCGGCATGGTCGTGTCCTGCGTGCGCAAGGCGCTGTCCGTGCAGGCCCAAGCACCAGGACCTCACCTTGTGGCCCGGCCCCGGGAGGAAAGCAGTGCATACCGGGTGGAAGAAAATATGGCTCCGTACCAGGTGCCGGCACCGGGCGGGGAGCCTCAAGCCGCAGCAGCACCACACCCGGAAGGTGCAGCCGGAGGCGGGTTTCATGGCCGGTCTTATCGGGGAAGGGTCCCGGAACCCTGTGCCTCGCAACCGCATCCTGACCCTGAACCGCGACCCGCGGTTCAGGAAGACCTCTTCGAGTTCAGATCCCCCTGCCTGCGGTATGCGGACAAGGCCTTTGTCGGCGTGTCTCACAACACCTATATCCTTCTTCAGGACGAATCGTCTCTGTACATCCTCGACCAGCATGCGGCACACGAACGGGTCACCTTTGAGAGGCTGAGGAATTCCGAATCAGTTGCCCCGGAACCCCGGCAGACGCTCCTGAGCCCGCTCGTCATCGAACTGTCTCCTGCGGAGTTCCGGGCCTATGAGGAGATGGCGGGCGATATCGCGATCTCCGGCATCGAGACAGAGCCTTTCGGGAATGCAGCGATCGCGGTGCGGGCCTATCCCTCCATCCTGGAAGGGAAAGACCTTAAGGGGATCATTCTCGACCTGCTCGGTGCTTTCATGGAAGGCGATTTCAGAAAAAAAGACCATCGGCACGACGTGCTCGCCCGGATCGCATGCCATGGAAGCGTGCGTGCAGGCAGGAGGCTCGGCCGCGAAGAGGTGCTCAGGCTGCTTAAGGACCTCGACGAGGTGGGCTCGCCTGCAACCTGCCCGCATGGAAGGCCTCTGTTCAAGCGTATCGGAAGGGATGAGATCGAGCGGTGGATCGGAAGACGTCCCTTATCGTGATCACCGGCCCGACCGGCTCGGGCAAGACAGGGGCCGCGCTCAAGCTGGCGGAAAAGCACCCCCTGGAGGTCATCTCAGCCGATTCCATGCAGGTATACCGCCACATGGACATTGCCACGGCAAAGCCTACCCCTGAAGAGCTTTCCATTCTTTCCCACCACCTCATCGACGCGGTGAACCCGGATGAGGAGTTCAATGCCGGCATGTTCGTCACCCTTGCCCGGCAGAAGATCCGCGAGGTCCGGTCCCGGGGTGCGATACCCATAGTAGTGGGCGGCACGGGTCTGTACATCAAGGCCCTCATCTATGGGCTTGCTCCTGCCCCACCCCGGTCGGACAGGGTGAGAGCGCACCTGCACGCCGCGGCGGACAAGAAAGGCGTCCCGCATCTCTGGCGTCTGCTTCACAGGCTCGACCCGGCGACTGCCCGGAACCTGGGCGAGAACGACCGGGTGCGTATCATCAGGGCACTGGAGATCATGATTCTCGCCGGCAGGAGGCCGAGCGATTTTTATCAGGAGCACGGCTTTTCACGTGAGTGCTGCAAGGCCTGCATCGTGTGCATCGTGCCCGGCCGGCAGCGGCTCTACGAGAACATCGATTCCCGGGTGGTCCGGATGGTGGAGATGGGCCTGATCGAGGAGACCAAAAAGCTCCTCGCCCTCGGGTACAGTCCTTTGCTGCGGAGCATGCAGACCCTGGCCTACAAGCATGTCGTGGACTTTTTGGAGTCGAGGATCGGCCTGGATGTCGCCATATCGCTGATCCAGCGTGATACCAGGAGGTATGCGAAGCGACAGCTCACGTGGATGAGATCGCACTATGACCGCGGCTCGTTCCATTCCCCCGAAGAGGCCTTACCAATCCTTGACGGCCTGCTCCGTGCCGAGATTCCGGGCCGCTCCGGAATATGATCCTCATCCTTCTCCGGAGAATCTCAACCCCGGCGAAACAGGACTGAAATTTTTGATGTGCCAGTGGTAATATGATAGAATCTTTCGAGTATTGCAAATCTCATGATATATGATAAGGAACACTACGTGAACCACAACAGCAGAAGATATTTTGAAAAGCGCCTCCGGAAAAAGGTCGGAACAGCCATTCACGACTATGAAATGATCAGGCAAGGTGACAGGATCATGGTGGCAGTGTCCGGCGGAAAGGATTCCCTGGTGCTTCTGAAGGTTCTCATCGATCTTCAGAAGTCTGCACCGGTGGAGTATGAGGTGTTCCCGGTCCATCTCTCCACTGGCTTCGAGAAGGACTTTCCGCGGATTGCCGGATGGGCCCGCAGCGTTCTGGGAACAGAGATCCGGGTGGTCGACACCGGCATATCCGATATCCTGGCCCGGGTGTCGGACCCGGAGAAAAGCCCCTGCGCCCTGTGCTCGAGGCTGCGAAGGGGGAGACTCTACAGCCTTGCCCGGGAAGAGGGTTTTTCTTCCATCGCCCTGGGGCACCATCTCGACGATATCATCGAGACATTCTTCCTGCGGTGCTTTTACACGGGCCAGATCGGGGCCATGGCGCCCGCCAGGTTCTCCAACGATGGAAGGAACCGGGTGATCAGACCGCTCGCCTACTGCAAGCTCTCGCTGGTGGAGGCGTATTTCCGGTTTATGGATATCGCGCCTGTGTCCTATTCGTGCATGATCCGCCCGGACAGCAAGCGCGAGCAGATAAGAGAATATCTGCGCATCCTGGAGAAAGACAACCCGAAGATGAAAAACTCGATCTTCGCGTCGCTGGGCAATATTGATATGAAGAGCCTGTGCCTGAAGGGAGATTATTGTGCGCATACTCATTGACCCACGAACGCGCAAGCCGAGGATCGTCAAGCGGGTGGCCGAGATCCTCACTACGGGCGGGATCATCGTCTATCCCACGGATACGGTCTACGGGCTTGGATGCTGCATCACGAACAAGAAGGGGATCGACACGATCAACTCGATCAAGGCCTCGGTAAAGCCCAGGAGCATCATGTTTTCCGATTTTCAGACCATCAGCCGCTATGCCAAGGTATCGAACGAGGCCTTCCGGATCATGCGGACCCTGCTGCCCGGCCCCTACACCATCATTCTGCCCGCCACCCGGCTGGTTCCCCGGCTGCTGCAATCGAACCGGAAGTCCATCGGGGTGAGGATGCCCGACCACTGGTTTTGCCAGGCCATCGTGGATGAGATCGGCGAGCCCATCATCACCACGAGCGTGCCCCTGTCGCACGAGCGGGTGCACATCGACCCCGTGGAGATCGAACACGACCTGGGCCACCGGGTGGATGCCATTGTCGACAGCGGCATTCTCCCTGACATTCCATCCACGGTGATATCCCTTGAGACCGACACCCCTGTAGTCGTCCGTCAGGGCCAGGGGCCGGTGGAGGCGTTCATCAGCTCATGAGGGAACAAGGCCTGCTGCCATGAAAAAGATGCTCATCAACGCGTTTCATCCCGAGGAGATCCGGGTTGCTGTCGTGGAGGAAGGCATTCTCCAGGAGCTCTACATCCAGAGCGCGCTCAAGGAACAGATCAGGGGCAATATCTACAAAGGGCGGATCTCCAAGGTCGAGAAGAGCTTGGATGCCGTGTTCATCGACTACGGCAGGGAAAAGCACGGTCTGCTCCCGCTCAACGATATCAACTGGCGGTTTGTGCCCGGCGTGCGCGAGGGCAAGGGATCGCTCGCGCTCCTGAGAAAGGGCATGGAGATTCCCGTGCAGGTCAGCCGTGAGGAAAAGAACGCCAAAGGCGCCCTGCTCACTATGAATATCTCCATCCCCGGGCGCTACATGGTTCTGCTGCCGCGGCAGGATCTCGCCGGGATATCACGGAAGATCGATGACGAGGCCAAGCGGAAACGGCTCAAAGACATCATCTCTCAGCTCTCCCCTCCCCCGGATATGGGCCTGATCGTACGCACTGCGGGCATGGACAGAAACAAGGCCGATCTCCAGAAGGACCTGAGCTATCTGCTGCGTTTGTGGAAGAGCATCGAGGAGGGGTTCGCCAAGGTGCCGTGCCCTTCGCTGATCTACCGCGAAGGGGACATCATCATCCGAACGATCAGGGATTACTTTACCAGCGACACCTCAGAAGTTCTTATCGATGACGAAGAGACCTGCCTCAGGGCGGTCGTCTTCATGAAGAGCGTGATGCCCAGGCACAAGAATGTGATCAGGCAGTACCGGCAGAACAAGCCGCTGTTCACCAAATACGACCTGGAACAGCAGATCCAAAACATCTACAGCACCAAGGTCAAGCTGCCCTCGGGTGGGACCCTGGTGATCGAGCCCACCGAGGCCATGGTGGTGATCGACGTGAACTCAGGCCAGTCGACTGCAGGCAAAGACATCGAGAACACAGCCCTTTCCAACAACCTCGAGGCCACGGTCGAGATCGCCCGGCAGCTCGTGCTGCGGGACATAGGCGGACTCGTGGCCGTGGATTTCATCGACATGCGCCTCCGGGAGAACATGCGCAAGGTGGAGAAGGCCCTCAAAGATGCGCTCAAGAACGACCGGGCCCATCTGGTGATGGGCAGGATCTCTCAGTTCGGGATCCTGGAGCTCTCGCGCGAGCGCCTCTCATCCACACTGCTGGAAAAGAGCTATGTGAGCTGCCCCTGCTGCGAAGGCACCGGCGTGGTGAGGTCGGTGGAGTCGGCAGCCCTCATGGCCCTGCGCGAGATCCAGCTCTATCTGAACCGCAACAACCCCGCCGAGCTGAAGGCGGAACTCTCACCGGACGTGGCCATGTACCTGCTCAACTCCCGGAGAAAGTATCTGCTGCGCCTGGAGCAGGATTTTTCCGTGAAGATCGAAATCACCGTGAGCCCGGACCTCAAGCGGGGCCAGCTGAGGATGGACAGCTAGAGCCAGGGGAAATAAGCCCAAGGAAAGCAGACGAAAAAGAGAATGAACTACCCCGCAGCAAGCTACGGGGTAGTTGGTGCCTAGAACAAGCGTAGATTAATCAGGGCATGAGAAACAACGCAAAATCACTTTGATCGGTACACCTCGCGTCTGTGTCCGACCTCTATGATATACACGGCAAGCTCATCATCCATGATTTCATAAAGAACCCTGTAATCACCTGCCCGGAGGCGATAGGCATTCTCCGAGCCTTTCAATTTTTCAGATCCCGGCATCCTGGGGTTGTCTTTGAGCGCTTCTATCGCCGCATATAAACGCACCTGGACGGAACGGGGGAGCTTGCGAAAAGACTTGACAGCGTGCGCACTGAATCTGATCGCATAGCTCATTACAGCTTGAGCTCTTTCTTAAGATCATCCCAGAGAACGTCATCCCCGCCCTCTTCCTTTATCTTCCGTATCGTTTCCAGGTCGGCCTTGTCTTCAATAGCCTTGAGCAGCTCATAATCCTCAACAGGAAGGATCACGGCAACATCCTTACCCCTGCGCTGCAGGGCTACCCGGACCCCGCCATAGGCCACCTTGTTCAGCACATCAGCCGTATCTTTTCTCAGATCACTCGTGGATATGCGTATCATTTTTATCAACCTCTCTTTTTGTACTTTTTGTACCATATGTATTGCTTATCGGCAGGATTGTCAATCTTCTTTTCATTCCTGCTCATTCAGCGGATCTTCCCGATCTAGCAAACTAACACAATAAGTTCATGGGTCGTATCCTGGCCGAGAACGTGGTACCGCTGAAGGGAAAGCGGGTAACACTTGGGGAACGCCGGAGATG
>JALNWY010000138.1 GCA_023230665.1 Deltaproteobacteria bacterium | reverse complement strand
GTACTCTTGAGCGCCGGTGGCACCTTCAGGGATTCCTTCACCGTCTGTCCGCAGCCGCCGACTAACATGGCCAATAGTCCGTAAAGCAGATAGCGACAGTATTTCATTCTTCTTCTCCTGTTATGTCTGGATGAGTTGACGATCCTGTGATTGTGTTAAATTATCTTGGGCGTAAGGAGAATAACAAGCTCCCGTTTCTCCATGCGTTTTTCCTCAACGCCGAACAGGTACTTGACCAAAGGGATATTGCCGACAACAGGGGCAAACTTACCGTCTTTGGCCTCCATGGAATCGATGAGACCGCCGATAATGAGCATTTCGCCGTTTTTGACCTGCACCATGGTAGACATCTCCCGTATTTGCACCTGAGGCAATCCAACCGATTGACCGCTACCAAATTCCCTGTATTCAATTACGTCGTTCACCAAGTCAGTTGTTATGGGTGTTAGATGCATAACTACAGAGTCGTTATCAATTATTGATGCTGTGACCCCGAATGCAATACCTTCAACAACGCTGTCAGTTTCAGTTGTATATGTTATCGTGCCTGTATTGCCGTCGACATCTGATGTTACTTCCTTGATATATGCAACATCCTTACCTACACTGAGAAGTGCAGGTTGACCATTAAGTACTGTTAGTTTAGGGTTGGAAAGGACTGTCACGTCTCCCTGCTCATTCAAAGCATTGAGCATGGCGGTAAAAGGTAATCTGTTCAACCCCACAGTGTAGACAAAACTATTTGGGTACTCTGAAGGATAGGGAGAATCAGATTTTCTTTCATCGGGTGGATTCCAAGGCCAGACTTGGCCTAAGACTCCTCCAGTTCCAAATTCAACTTCTCCTTTAATTTCAAAATTTTTAAGGACTGCGCTCCAGTCTATACCAATTTTCGAATTATCTTTCAAAAAGACTTCTATGATTTTTGCTTCGATGACGACTTGACGGTACATTTCCTTGACAACTTGATTAAGGTAGTTTTCAACTTTCTCAATTATTGAAGGTGGAGCCGTTACGCTTATGATTCCCAGGGTTTTGTCAATAGTAAAAAAAGGGCTCTTTGCGGACTGTTTTACAGTGGCTTTATAACTTTTGTCTTGTTTTCCTGCCGGATCTGTGACGACGAGTGCTGAAGTTTTGTCAAATTGATCTTTGGTGGTTACGAGAGCAGCCGTTTCTGGTTTTGTTTTATCCTTAGTTGAGCTGGATTCGCTTTCTGCCTGGAAAGTACCCCATTGAGTCATGATGTTGCTGAGATTATTTTCAAGAGTTGCCCAGAAATCATATTCATTGTCAGCACTTGTAATTTTGACTATACCATCTGTACCTGTTGCTGCTTCTCTGTCAGTTAAAAAATTGCCACCAACAGTGGATGTAAACTTTGATGCCATAGTGGGCATCGGAACGTTAAAGTGTTTAGTTTCTCTATATTTTACAACTATTGTGTCTTTTTGAATTTCGTAGGTATAATCTAGTTGGCGTAATATATTTGTAATAGCTTCTTCAAAAGTATTGTTAGATCGTATATCAACATCAACTTTTGACTCAGGATCTACATCACTTTGCCAGCTGATACTTTTGCCCCACCTAGACGCCAATTTTTTAAGTATGATCCATAGAGGTTGCACTTCAGTTGAAGAAATGTCTGCACCAATTTTTGGCGTATATCTATCTGTTTCTTCCCCAAGTATATCTTTAGTTTCCTCATCATGTGCAAAGTATCCTGGATTATTAAATCGAACCGGAAGTTGTACCAGTCCTGGCTGTTTATCCTCTGCAACAATATGATCAGAAGTTGTTTTTATTTCATTTGATGGAAACGCACTTTCCTTTTTCATGCATGACACTTGGAGCATCATGATGATAGTAAGGACAATAAGCGCCAGTTTTTCGTTATTTCGTTTCATTCACTTTACCTCTGTGATTGGCTCATCTACTGCTACGTTTACTGGTTGAGTGCTATTCTGTTTTGGATATATTTTGCCAGATCCGGCGGTATCCGGTAGCCGGATAGCAAAATGGCCTTGTATTTTTCCGTCGCCGCCTCATGGTTTCCCTGCTTATCTAAGATCCGGGCAGAGGCGATCATGGAATCGACACTACGGCCGTACAGGCTCTCGAATTTGTCAAGGAGTTTCATCGCTTCCTCGTACCGCGCCTGCTCCTCGCTGAATACGGCGTAGCTGAGCAGGGCCTCGCGGGAAGGAGTGCTCACGCTGACGCTCTGATCGAAATACTGCTGCGCCTCGTTGAATTCATGCATGTTGGCCAGGGCAATGGCGGCGTTGAGGGCGGCATTGGCGTTTTGCCCGTTTATCTGCAGGGCCTGCTTGGCGAAATGCGCCGCCTGGGCGTTCTGGCGCAAATACACAAGGCATACTGAGGCAATTTTGTTAGCTAATTTATCATTCGGCCATTTTAATAATGCTTCAGTGTATAACTTTATTGCTTCTTCATAATTGCTATTTTTTTCTGAATCTATGCCAGCTTGTATTAGCTGTTTAGCTTCCACTTCTTCAGGAGTAATTGTTTCCATTTGCCTGATTTTAATTTCGCTTTCTTTTAAAATTTCAGCATCAAATTTTACTTCAACACCTTGTTGTGACTTATCAGGCCAATAAAATGTTTTTTTGTTCGGCAGAATAACTATTGTATTATGTCGTTCTTCCTTTTGCAGGTCTTTGAGATTGAGTATAATGTCGAGGGCAAAATCCCATGGAACGTCATTCAGTGCAAGGGTCAGGGAACCTTTTACCGATTCGTCGACCACGATATTAACATCACTGATTTCTCGAAATAACCTGAAAACATTGTGTAAGTCTATTTTATAGAAATCAACAGAAATTCTTTGTTTGTCATAACCACCGAAACCAAAATCTTCATTCAACGATTTATCTTTAGACGAGATTTTAGAGCTTTCCATTCGGCTACCTGAACTGATATCAATCTGGGGCAGCTGGCTTGCAACGGAAGCGGTTGTTCCCATATCAACCGTCAAAACAATCTGGTTGGTCACCGTTTGGACATTGTAGCCCGTATATTCACTGTCAAAGGTGAATTCCAACCGGGTCAGGGCCGGGTCCGAATCCGAGATGGTGCTGGTCGAAAGCGAGTAGGGAAGATCACCGGGCAGTTTCAGCTTATCGTTGTCGGCGACGGCTATGTCCGCAATGTCGACCACGATTCGTGACGGATTGAAGAGTTCATAGACCGTATAGGCCGGCTCGTCACTGGTATGTATGTTGATGGCATGCGTTGAGCCCTGGGGGTTCACGGTGACGGAATTGATCATGTTGGCAGCGGCGGCCGGGAACGCGGCAAAAGCCGCAAGCGTGAAAAGAGCGGACACTGCTATGAGCCGGTTTACCTTGAGGAAACAGGGTTTCCTTTTATTGCTGGAATATTGACGCATGGTTTACTTGTCTCCCTCTTTTTTCAGGCGCATGACAACCGTGGTGACTATTTCATTGCCGGCACGCGTGCGTGCCGTTTCAGTGACGATGACCTGGTCTTCCCGTATCTCGCTGACCACTCCGTGCCGGCCGATGAGAACGCCTTCGTGGATGACGTACCCCTTACCCGTTACGTCCTCGACCATGGCAATTTTTTTTTCACCGGCGAACATGACGGCGACCAGTGCCAGCTGGCCGGGCTCGAAGAGCTGCATCCCGGTGAGCTCGACTTCCTCCTCGATTATCTCATTGGGGTCCACCTTGGTGGCCACCTCGGGTTCGATGAACGGCTTGAACGGATCAGGCCGGCCTTCAAGCAGGTAGTTGAAATCATTGTTGCCCGTGTCCGGGGCCGCCGGGGCCGGTCCCTCCGCCTGTTCCGCACCCTGGGCGTGGCACCGGGGAGCAGGCCAGAGGAGAACAATGAAATTGATGAGCAGCAGGCCGAGAAATAGTTGGGGTATCTTTTTCCGTAACATTGTGTAGCCGGTCTGTGTAATTGTTTACCTGCGTCGTCCCTTTTGCTCCGGAGCCTTTTGCTGCACTCCGGTGAATCGGTAGGTTTTGAGCCGGCAGGATGATTTGAGAAGCATCTCAGCCCCTTCCTTCCTGGCGCCGCTCATCTGAATATTATCAACAGTGACGATCCGCTCCAGTTTGCTCACCTGGTCGAGAAAATATCCCATGTTATGGTAGGGACCGTCGATCTGGATGTCGATGGGGATTTCGGCATAGAAATCCTTGGGCACCTCGGCGCCGGGCTTGAAGGAAAGGAAGTCCAGCCCGGCTCCCTTGCCGAGATCGGATATATTGCGAAGCAGCGCCGGAATTTCCTTGGTTTTGGGGAGCAGGGTCGCAGTTTCCTTGAACAGCTCCTCTGTTTTGGCTTTGTCCGCCTCGATCTTGCTTAATTCAGCGGCCGCTTTTTTCGCCTTGGCGATTTCCCCCTGCAGACTTTCTTTTTGTTTGGTGAGCTGTTGGATCTGTTTGTCGGTCGGCGAGTAGAGAAGGAAATAGAACAACGCGATCGGAACGATGATCAGGGCCAGAGCAATGACAATTTTGATTTTATTGTCAAGGGGGATGTACTTTTTGTCGATAAAGGCGTTGAAGCCGGACGCCTTTTTTGGTGTTTTTTTATCAGCTGCCATAAATAAAGCCTTCTATTGCTGAGGAGTTGCTGCGGCCGTGACAGGCTCGGCAGTATCCGGAACCGCTATGACGCATGAAAGGGAAAACGATTTCAGGTTCCTGCCGGCATAGGCCGACTGGGAACTGGATACCAGGTTCACATCCGTTACGTATTTCGACGACTTCAAGCTCTCCATGTAGCCAGCGACGGTCTGGTTGTCCAGGGCCATGCCGTTGAGCTGCAGGCTCGAGCCCGACTGGTTCAGCGAAGTGATCCAGACGCGTTTGGTCGGGGTCAGGCTGGCGACTTCATCGAGGACACGGACCGTCAGGGCCGATGATTTTTTCAGCGCCTTGATCACCGCTATTCTGTTCTCAATTTCCTTTTTGTCTTCCTCGAGTTTCTTGATCTGCTCAAGAACCTGGTTATAATGCTGTTTTTCCTTGTTGAGCTCAGCTATGTTCTTCTGCAGCTGGGAAGCGATGCTTTTCTGGTACACGCCGACAATTCCCACGGCTATGAGCACCGCGGCCAGGACAAAAGCAAAGAGGGTCAGCTGCCGGACAGCGTTTGCCCGTCGTTTAATCTCTCGGATCGGTAATAAATTAATGTAAACCATATCTTCAAATCTCAGACGGTCGTATTGCCAGACCGGCGGCAATTGCCATTTCCGGGGCAATGCTCTCTATGTAGTCCCGGTCAATTTTCTTTTCATTGATCTTCATCCCGGCGAAGGGATTGAAGCGCACCACTTCAATCCCGGTCTCCCTGCTGATAAACTCGGCTATGCCGTGCACTTTAGATCCGCCCCCGCTCAGCACGATTTTTGTAATCGGCTTGTCCGGATTTTTTGACCGGTAGAGGTCAATGGCCTTCTGCACCTCAAAGACCCAGTTGGTGCAGACCGAGGTGAAAATTTCCTTCAGTTCCTTCTCCCGGTCACCCGCCTCGATGAGGCCGAGCTTCAGCTTTTCGGCCTCATCTTCGCTGATGCCGAAGGCGTTGGCGATCTTGTTGGTCAACTGCTGGCTGCCGACAACGATGTCTCTTGCCAGCACAGAGGTGCCGTTGATGATGATGTTGATGTTCATCTTTTCGGCCCCTATGTCGATGAGGGCGATGTTCTCCCTGGATTTCTGGGTTGTGCTCCAGATGTTCTCGAGAGCAAAGCCATCGACATCCACCAGCAGCGGGACAAGCTTGATCTGGCGGAGCATGTCGAGATATCCGTCGACGACATCCTTTTTGGCCGCCACCAGCATGATATCGGTCTGGTCAAATTCCTCCCTGGCGGTTTTCAGGTCCTGAAAGTCCAGATAAACGTCGTCGATATCAAACGGAATGTACTGCTCGGCCTCCTCGGCGAGGTAGCGGGAAAGCTCGTTTTCGTCCATGACCTCGAGTTTGATTTTTTTGACGATAACCGAGTAGCCGGAAATGGAGATGGCAACCTGGGTATTTTTTCGTAATTTGAGATTTTTGAAGAGATTGGTGACAACCTCTCCGACCCGGTCAGGCTCGTGCAGCACTCCGTCTTCCACGGAGCCGGGAGGCAGGGTCGCGCTGCCCAGTGCCATGAGGCTGTATCCGCTGCCGGTTTTCTGCAGCTGGCAGACTTTTACGGCATGCGAGCCGATATCAACACCAACGAGGAGTTTTTCTTTTTTTGCCATGAAAGGGTTCTCGCCTTGGTCCGTCTTTCCTCTGTAGTTTATTTAAATTATTGTACGCTTGGAGGGGAAAAGTACAAAAATTTTACTTCAGTTTTAATATTAAGGTCATAAAAAAAGTGCTTTGTCAAGAAAATCGGAAAAATTTTTCCATGTTATTTCATTTAATTACACAGGGTAATCGGCCGCGTTGGCTCAAGTTCGCACAATATGTGGTATTTTGCCGGTGAAAATTGGCTTATTTTGTATATTCCTGGCCTGTCGGGCCAGGGCGGCAAGGTTAAATTCGCTTGAATTTTCTTTTACTTTCAAGTAGTTTTTCCCACAATAACTTCTGATCAATCCTTCCTGCAGGAAACAATATCGTGGCAAAAACGCAAACGGGTGCCAAATCAACAGTACGGGAGTATGCGGAGGCAATCATTATTGCCCTCATCCTCGCCCTCATCATCCGCACCTTCATTATTCAGGCCTTCAAGATTCCCTCCGGCTCCATGCTGCCCACCCTGCAGATAGGGGACCATCTCCTGGTCAACAAGTTCATGTACGGCTTCAGGGAGCCTTTCACCGGCACGGTCATCATCCCCGTCAAGGATGTGCAGCGCAACGATATCATCGTCTTCAGATTTCCCCGCGACCCCAGGCTTGACTATATCAAAAGGGTCGTCGCCGTGGGAGGGGACACGGTGGAAGGCCGGGACAAGGTTATTTATGTCAACGGGGAGCCTTACGATGACAAATACGCCGTGCACCTGGACAGCAACACTTTGAACGCCGGCAACAGCCCGAGGGACAATTTCGGCCCCGTCACCGTACCGGAAAGCAAAGTCTTCGTGATGGGCGATAACCGTGACAACAGCTTTGACAGCCGGTTCTGGGGATTTGTCGATGACAAGGCCATTCTCGGCAAGGCCTTAATCATCTACTGGTCCTGGGATGTGGAAAAGCCGCTGTTGTCGTTCGACCGGCTGCAGTCCATCCGCTGGAGCAGGATCGGGGACCTCATTCATTGACTTTCAGGCACAGCATGACCACCGGATACAATTTCACGCAGAAACATATCCTGGGCATTCATCATCTTTCCGTCGATGACATTGATTTTATTTTAAAAACAGCGGATTCCTTCAAGGAGATCTCGACCAGGGCGATCAAAAAAGTGCCCACCATGCGGGGCCTCACGGTTATCAACCTGTTCTTCGAGCCCAGCACCAGGACCCGCCTCTCGTTTGAAATAGCCGCCAAGCGGATGAGCGCCGACACCTACAATATCTCGGCCACCACCAGCAGCGCCGTCAAGGGTGAGACCCTGATCGATACGGCCAGAAACATTTCGGCCATGAAGCCCGATATCATCATCATGCGGCACTCTTTTGCCGGGGCTCCGGAAATGCTGACCAGGTACATTGACGCCTCGGTGATCAACGCCGGCGACGGCTCCCATGAGCACCCGTCCCAGGGACTGCTCGATATGATGACGGTCCGCGAGCACAAGGGACGGCTGGAGGGGCTGAAGGTGACGATAGTCGGAGACATCCTGCACAGCCGCGTGGCCCGTTCCGATCTCCTCGGCTTTACCAGGATGGGCGCCAGGGTTTTTGTTTACGGGCCGGCGACGATGATCCCGCCCGGACTTGAAGAGTTGGGCGCCACCGTCTGCTCGAGCCTGGAGGAGGCGGTTGCCGATGCCGACGTGGTCATGACCCTGCGCATCCAGAAGGAACGGCAGAAGGATCCTTTGTTTCCCTCCCTGCGTGAGTATGCCCAGAAGTACGGCATAAACAGGAGGATTCTCGACCAGGCCAGGCCGGATGCCATCGTCATGCATCCCGGCCCCATAAACAGGGGGGTGGAGTTGATGCCCGATGTGGCGGACGGCCCCCGCTCGGTTATTCTCGACCAGGTCACCAATGGGGTTGCGGTGCGGATGGCGCTGCTTTATCTGGTCATGGGAAATACCTGATACGCT
>JALNWY010000137.1 GCA_023230665.1 Deltaproteobacteria bacterium | reverse complement strand
GTTTAGTGTCAAGCATCGCATTCTCCGGGAAGAACCGAAAACAAAATTTCTCCTGTATCAGGAAGGCCCACAACCAGAGAATACAAGCAATTGGCTGCTGGATGTCCTTTTGTCGAACGGAGAGTTTCGCACCGATCAGGCCTCCATCTTTCTGAGCGAACTGGAGCTGGGGCCGGAATTCGCCAATATTGTCAAAGATCATACGGAATTCTTCAAATCGGCAAAACGCAGGGAATCGCTTAAAAATTTGGTGAATTCCGCTGACAGCCATAATGCAATCCGCCTCAAAATGCTGGCTGTCTGCTGCGGTTCTGAACCTCGCATAGACATGATCCTTGAAAACCTGCTCAGCGAGTTGGCGGCTGAAAAACAAGATAAATTCTTCCTCCTGGCCAAGTGCGGGCTTGAGCAGTTTCTGTGGGAACAATTGCAGAGACATTATGGGTACGGATCTGAGACGAAAAGCATTCGCGATTTCGTGATCCAGTTGTTCAAGTCCTGTTTCGGCATTGAGCTTGGAAAAACAGTTCCGCTGTCAAACGATGCCGTCGTCTTCCTGCGCCGCTGGAAGGATTCAATTCGGCATCGCTCCTCATTTGAGCATTTTTCGGACTATTGCGCGGATGCCCTTTCCGTGGAGCAGGATCTGCAGAAATGCGACATCCGGACATTGCAGAATATCGACTATTTTAGGCTGATAGATAAAAAGATTATCAGCGACCTGGTTCGTGCCGTGGCGGAAAGAACCCTTGGTGCCGGCGAATGCGCAATGATTGTCAGGAACAGGCGGTTGAGTCACTGGTATGACGAATTTCATCACCTGTATCAGGCTGTTGAATATGCCGCCCGGTTTATCCATGCCATTGAAGGATTTGATATTAAAGTCGATTCGTTCTTGAGCGGCATCCAACGCTATGCCAGATCATGGTTTCAGCTTGATCAGCTTTATCGGAAATTCGTTTATCATGCCCGCTCCTCCAGGATGGCTTCGCTGCTTGAGCCACTCACCGTGCAGGTTGAAGACCTGTACAGCAACAATTATTTGCTCCAGATGAATGACAACTGGCAGCAGATAGTTGATGGTTGCCAAAGCTGGCCGATAGGCCAGGTAGAGCAGCAAAGGCACTTCTATGAAAAGTATATCACTCCTGTCGTGGCAAAGAACAAAAAGATTTTTGTTCTTGTCTCCGATGCGCTGCGCTTTGAAATAGGCGATGAGCTGTTGAGTATCATTCGCCGGGAAGATCGGTATGATGCGTCTCTCGAGTTCATGTTGGGGATGCTGCCAAGTTATACTCAGCTTGGAATGGCTGCCTTGCTGCCGAATGCGAGTATTGGTTTTGCTGAAAAATCGACGAACGTGATTGTTGACGGCATGAGCACCTTGGGCACTGCGAGCAGATCCAAAATCCTGGAAAAAAGCGTTCCGGGAAGGGCAAAGGCGCTCCAGGCGGATGAACTGATGGGGATGAATAGGGAAGAGAGCCGCAATCTTTTTCGAGACAACGATGTCGTCTATATTTACCACAACCGCATCGACGCCGCCGGCGATAAAAAAGCGACTGAAGGCCAAGTGTTTGAAGCGGTGGAGGAAACCCTGCAGGAGCTGATTAAAATTATAAAGAAGCTTGCCGCCGCGAATGTTACCAACATGATCATTACCAGTGATCATGGGTTTATTTATCAGAACCGTCCGATTGTTGAATCTGATTTTACTGACGTGGCCCCTGATGGGGATGAGATCCATCACCAGGACAGGCGGTTTGTTCTGGGCAAAGGACTCAAGCCCCAGAAAAGTCTGCGTTATTTCCGGGCGGAAGAGCTGGGATTGACTGGCGATGTTGAAATTCAGGTTGCAAAATCGATCAATCGGCTGCGCCTGAAGGGCTCCGGCAGCAGATATGTCCATGGCGGTGCCACGCTGCAGGAAATTGTAATTCCTGTGCTCCAGATCAACAAGAAGCGTCAGAGCGATGTAGCAAATGTCAGTGTGGAAATTATCCGGAGCGGCAGCTCAACCATTACGTCGGGTCAGGTATCTCTGACATTTTATCAGACTGAGCCGGTAACAGACAAAATGCAGCCAAGATCCTTGCGTGCCGGGTTTTACAATAAGGAAGGAGAGCTGGTCTCTGACAGGCATGAACTGATATTTGATTTTGTCTCTGACAATCCGCGGGAGCGGGAGATTCATGCCCGTTTCCTCATGACCAAGAGAGCGGACGAGGCGAATAACCAGGATATCACCCTGCGGCTGGATGAACAGCTCCCGGGCACTTCCCACTTCCGAGAATATAAAACGATCATTTATACTTTGCGTCGGTCATTTACCACCGATTTTGATTTTTAACTTGATGAAAGGAGAATGTATGCAGAAAGTTGAATTAACTGACAGCCAAATTTTGAAAATTCATTGCCCCTTCTGTGGGTCCCTTGCACTGTCTCCTGAGGGAACTTCCCACTGTGAGCATACTCTTTACATTGCTTCTGATGAAGGTTTTGAATACGTGAGCAATAAACTCCAGTTCAATGAAGATGTTGACTTGGATGAAAAAAGCATGGATGAGTTTACAGATGATATTGAGTATGTCAATGCGGTGAAATTCGCAATTTACCAACCAGCTCCAAACTTTTTCGGGGGATATCTGGCTTTCGCTAAAGAATAGCCTATCGCGATGAGGTAAGTTCTATTCAATGAAATCATTTGACAATAAAATCAACGAACATTTTCCCGGGCTGGTTGTCCGCAAGGATTTGGTGAAGATTGTCAAGGGCAATGCCATCGTCCCGTCCTATGTGCTCGAATATCTGTTAGGTCAATATTGCGCTACATCTGATGAAGCGAGCATCAAGACGGGCATTGAGACTGTCAAAGAAATCCTGCGCAAGCATTATGTTCACCGCAATGAGGCCGGGTTGGTCAAGTCCATCATCAAGGAAAAGGGCAGGCACAAGGTAATTGATAAAATCAGTGTTGCATTAAACGATAATGCAGGAACCTATGAATCTTCCTTTTCCAACCTTGGAATTAAAAAAGTCCTGGTAGCCGCGGATACCATTAAAAAACATCCCAAACTGCTGGTCAGCGGGGTTTGGTGCATCGCTGAACTGGAATATGAGAACCTGGATGACACTAGGGCCTGTCCGTGGATAATGGAGTCCATCAAGCCGATCCAACTCTCCCATTTCGACTATGATGGATACATTGAGGCCCGCAAGAAATTTACGACCGATGAATGGATTGACCTGCTCATGCAGAGTATCGGTTTTAACCCTGAGATGTTCGGGAAACGAAGTAAGTTGCTGCAGCTTGTCCGGCTTATTCCATACTGCGAAAGAAACTATAATGTCATTGAACTTGGACCCAAAGGCACGGGGAAATCGCATATTTATTCGGAGTTTTCACCGCACGGCATATTGATTTCGGGCGGGGAAGTAACAGTGCCCAAGCTTTTTGTTAATAATAATACCGGGAAGCTCGGCCTGGTTGGTTACTGGGATGCTGTTGCCTTTGATGAGTTTGCAGGTAAGCAGAAGAAGCCCAACAAGGCACTTGTGGACATTATGAAGAATTATATGGCCAACAAGTCCTTCTCACGCGGTGTTGAAACATTGGGGGCTGAAGCCTCAATGGTTTTTGTCGGCAATACCCAGCATACGCTTCCTTACATGCTCAAACATAGCGACCTTTTTGACGAACTTCCCGCTGCCTACCATGACTCGGCTTTTCTTGACCGTCTTCATTTCTATATTCCGGGCTGGGAGATTGATATAATCAGAGGAGAGATGTTCTCTGATGGGTATGGTTTTGTGGTTGATTATCTTGCTGAAATATTAAGGAATCTGCGCAACCATGATTTTTCACACCTTTATGCAGACCAGTTTGATTTGCTGGCAGATATTTCAACCAGGGATCGTGACGCTATCAACAAAACCTTCGGCGGCTTGATGAAGATCCTCTTCCCACATTGTGAAGCAACGACCGAAGAAATGGAGGAGATACTTAAATTTGCGGTTGAAGGCCGTAAACGGATTAAGGATCAGCTACTGCGCTTTGATCAGACATATGAGCCTGTCCGTTTTGGATTTAAATCCCAGGGCAAGGATAAAGTTACCTTTGTTAAAACCCTTGAAGAGAAACAGTATCCCCAACACTACCACCAGGGCAAAGTGCTACAAGATGAAGAAGAATCTGCAGAGCATAAACAAATTGAAAACTCAGAAAATAAGGAAGAATCGCTGAAAGAAAAACATCTTGTCTTTGAAGAGAATCAGCGGGGAGTAAGCTATGACATTCTCTTCGGTCCATACCTTCGGGGTGCTGGCAAGATAACGATCATCGATCCATATATACGTTTATTCTTCCAGGCCAGGAATATGATGGAGTTCCTTGAAACTGTCGCCAGGTACAAGTCCGAGGATGATGATGTGGAGGTCCACCTAGTCACAGTTGAGGATGAATTCAAAGGGGAACAGCAAAAGAGTTACCTAATTCAGATGCAGATGAGTGTCCAACCCGCCGGAATAAAATTCTCTTGGGATTTTGATAATTCAAAATCTGCCCATGCCAGACACATCACCACCGATCACGGCTGGAAGATCCTCCTGGATCGTGGCCTCGATATTTTCCAGCACTATGATATGAATGAAGCATTTTCAATAAATAACAGACTTCAAGAATATCGTGCATGCAAAGCGTTTGAAGTAACTTACTTAAATCTGAATAATGAGGGTCGCGTAGAAGAAATTAAAAATTCGTTATTATGACATATTAGACTTTACTTCAAAAGAAGCTGATGCTTCGCTATTTATGGAAAGATTTAGGTTAGAAATGAGAAATTTCGGTATCCAGATATGGGCGCGGCTCTTAAAATGCCATTAACCAAGAAAAAGAATAGATTAGAAAGCCCGGAATTAAATATGATTTAATTAAGTTAAAACAGTTGATGTCCCATGGGCCACATAAGGTTAGGTAATCTTCCCCGCACACAAAAATGGCAGCAGGTTGTTGCCCTCATTGAGGGTGGCGCCGGCACTGCACAAATTGCCAATGCAACCATTACCGCTGCAGAGCAGGGCTTTAAACTGGCTGCGGCAGACAAGGGCCTGGTAGAGACAATATGGCTCCTTACTCAGTTGCCCCTTGCAGCGAGAAGCGACAACTTTGGACAGGCCCTCCAGAGCGCTGGTCTGGAGGTGTCGGATGCTCCCGGTCTCATGGAGGTGGTAGGCGCTTTCTCGGATGCCATAGATAAAAAACTGACCAACAACGGTGGGAGGACAGATCTGGGTGAAATGGCCCAGATGGCCGCCTCCGAAACGATAACACAGATCATCGGAAGCCGAACGCAAAGCCTATTCGGCACGAACTCCGACGATGTCAAGAACGCCTTTTCCAAACTCGCCACCAACAAACAATTCAGCATATTCGCCAGAGACTTTTTCGCTCGTCTAACAAACAGGTGCCTGGATTATTTTGTCAGCAAAGCAGTTTCTCATCACGTCGGTGAAGGGAAACGCTTCCGTACCCTTGCTCAGCAAGGCGAATTTACCAAGGCTTTAGGAACCCATAGTCGCGAAGCCTCGAAGATAATTGAGGAATTTTCAGGAGGTTGGTTTTCAAAAACCAACTGGGAAAAGAAAGGCATATCAAGAAAAGACGCAGCTGGCTTTGCCCATGTAGCAATAAAAAAAATCGTGGCGGAACTCAAGGAAGGAGCGCAGACAGATGACTAATGCGCGCTCTATCCTTTGCGGTGATGTTACGGAAAACGCACTCCCGTTCAATGAGAAAAAGCCTCTTTCTTTGCGTTTGTGGGGACCTAGGGAGAATGTGTCTTTGTGTATCAGTGACATTCGCAGCCAGCTCCTCAAAGACATACCTTCTTCGTTTCATGATCTGGTTGAAATAGCAACCTATGTTTACTGCGCGGATCAGGCCATCACGAGAGGTGGCGACGGCGTTGACAATTTTGGAGAGAACTGGCGGCGTAAGATGTTTTTCAGAATCGCAGTCAGAAACCCTGATTTGTGGAATTCTTCACCATTGAAAGACTCGTTGACCGAAACTCTTAGCTTTCTTTCAGAGGATGAATATGATTTCGATTTCGTGAAATTGGAAAAACAGCCACCCAATCAAAAGCATCTGGAATTCGACGTTGATCCGCCGGAGGAAGTCATGCTGTTTTCCGGTGGGCTCGATTCACTGGGAGGAGCGATTGAGGAAGCGGTTTCAAATTCACGAAAAATTGCGATGGTCACTCATAAACCAACGCACAAGCTCAACCGACGGCATAGGAAACTGCTGGAATTACTGTTCTCAAGAACAACTCACCCGCCCCTGCATATCCCCGTCATAATTAACAAGGACAAATCTCTCGGACGGGAATACACTCAGCGAAGCCGATCGTTTCTGTATGCTGCTCTGGGCGCAACTATTGCCCAGATATTTAATCTTCGTAGAATTCGATTCTATGAAAACGGGGTTATCAGTTTCAACCTTCCCATATCTACCCAAGTTGTTGGAGCAAGGGCCACGCGGACCACGCATCCTAAGGTCATTAATGGATTCGCCAATATTTTTTCGACGCTGTCGGGAAAGCCGTTCACCGTGGAGAATCCATTTCTCTGGAAAACAAAAACAGAGGTCATAAGTGACATCGTCAAAGCAGGATGCGCGGAGACCATAAAGTTTGCTACTTCTTGTACCCACACATGGGAAATGACAAAACTCCGAACCCATTGCGGGACATGCTCCCAGTGTATTGACCGAAGGTTTGCGGTTCTTGCTGCTGACGCCCAGCAACATGATCCTGAAGAAGCTTACGGAGTGGATCTGCTTGTGGGTGAGCGGGATGAAGGCGAACCGAAAGCAATGTTGGCGGCTTACGTGGAAACAGCTAACGAAGTTGCCGACATGACCGCCCTGGATTTTTTTGGGCGGTATGGTGAGACTGCGCGTGTTTTTAAACATCTGAATGGCTCACCGAACGTCACTGCGCTGCAAATATATGAACTGTATAGCCGCCACGCCAAGTGTATTACAAAGGTCGTCGATGACGCCATTGCACAAAACCGGAGTGCGATTCGAAAACGGCTATTGCCTTCAAGCTGTCTCCTCCGATTAGTTTGTGATTCCAGTGGGGTGCAAGCTGGACCGGAAATTTCAAATCCTGATCCAGCCTGTGAATTGGCAGACAACTATATTTGCATTAAAGGGCAGTGCTGGGCGATTCGTTACAATGGCAACGAAGAAAAAATATATACCCCGGAAATTGGTTTTTACCATCTTCAGATCCTTCTGGAGAATCCAGGAGTGACTTATTCAGCCTCAGAGCTCGATGTGATGGTGAGACGGATGACCAAAAATGAGATCTGCGGGTCAATTTCTGCCGGAGAAAACCCTACTGACGAAGGGATAAGCATTCTTGGGCAGTCGGATACGGGCCCTCTGTTAGACGAAGACGCCGTTCGTTCATACCACACTAGGCTGATTGAGATTGATGAAGAACTCGAAGAGGCACGAGCTAATAATGATCTTAGCAAAATTAAAGCTTTAAGATCTGAAAAAGAATGGATCATATCAGAATGTGCCAAAGCAAAGGGGCGCGGCGGTGTAATCCGCAAGCTCGGTGATGACCGCAACAAGGTACGAAATCGTGTTGGGAATGCGATTCGCCGGGTCCTCGGAAAGATCAAACAATTTGACAGACCCCTCTCAGAGCACCTTGAGAAACCCATCCTGAATTTAGGTCACACCTTGAGCTATATCCCTCGTGATGGCTCAAGATGGTCATCGACTCCCGTTCAAAATAACTGATTTTTTAGATGCTACACGATTTGTAGCATCGGCTATGCCGGATGTAGCGCGATACCAAGTATAGGCTTGGTCCGGCAACCAACCATTTAAGCAAAAACGACCCCAGTCGTTGAAGCAACCCCCGAGAGGGCCTTTTGCCGGGCCAGCCTCTCGGGGGTTTTTGTTTGGTGTTTGACAATGGCGCACTACAGCCCGGAATTGATTGAACAGACCGTCGCGGTATTCGCGAGCTGGACCGGCAGGGTGATCTCCGAAGAGGATGCCCGGCAGGCGGTGGAGAATATCAGCGGTTTCTTCCGGGTTCTGCAGGAATGGGCCGAGGCTGACGACAGAGAAGGGAGCGCAGAGTCGCCAGCAGGCCCGGACCTGGATGAGGAGGCAGCGCAATGAATTTTCCACCATCACCATTCCTATCACCCCTGGGTCGTGGTCCACCGCGGTAAAAAGGCGAACGGAAACTATCCT
>JALNWY010000136.1 GCA_023230665.1 Deltaproteobacteria bacterium | reverse complement strand
GGCAGCGCCGAGGGTCTGCTTGTAGGCTTTTTCAAGGTCTTTCTGACTGACCTGGACCATGATGGTTTCAAAGCCCCTGCCGTAGACCACGGCCGGGATGATGCCCTCACGGCGAAGAGCGCGCACCTTTTTCTTATGAACCGAACGTGGGGTCAGTGCCAAGCTAATATTGTCCTGTGTTTCCATCTCTTATCCTCCGCTTTCTTTATGAAAAACGTGTCTATGCTTGTTTAATCCCTGCCACATAACATAGAAAATCGTGACAGTATAGTGTCGATGCGTGTAATGAACGGCAAAGAGTCATTCTCTTCTTGACATATCGGCACTGTATGGTTACTTTTTATCCCGGTACTGGCGGTCAAAAACCGCCGGTATCTTTTCTTTTTTATGGTGGAGATGAGTATGAAAAGAAATCCCATGACGCGAGAAGGCTTTCGTGCCCTGCAGGAAGAGGTCGAACGCCTGAAAAAGGTCGAGCGGCCCCAGATCATCAGGGCGATAGAGGAAGCCAGAGGCCATGGCGACCTCTCGGAAAATGCCGAATACATCTATGCCAAGGAGCGGCAGTCCCTCATCGAGGGCAGGCTGCAGGACCTGGAAAACAAGCTGGGGACAGCCGAGATCATCGACACGACGAATCTCCCGAATGATCGCATCGTGTTCGGCTCCAGGTTCGTCTTGAGAAACTTGGACACGGACGAGGAGACCATCTATCAGATCATGGGGGTCGACGAATCGGACATCGCGCAGGGCAAGATCTCGATCGAGTCGCCCATGGCAAAGGCCCTGATCGGCAAAAGGCTCGATGACGAGGTGATCGTGGATACCCCCAGCGGCAAGAGAGAATTCGAGATCGTCGAGATTCTCACGAGCTAGAGCTTTTCCTGCGAGGCCTTCTCCCCTTTTTTAAGCGTGTTCATTCACCGGCCGCATCCATGGCTGTTCCTGCCTGCGGGAGGAAATAAATGTGCGGTTTTGCCGTCAACGGATCTTTCCCCACGCGAACCGGGGTGTGGTAGGCCTCCTCAATGGTCTCTTGTGTCAGAACAGAGTCCGGTGTTCCGGAAGAATGAACCTCTCCGCCCTTCATGATGAGCACTCTGTCGCAGTATGCACCCGCGAGGTTGAGGTCGTGGAGGATGATCAGGACGGTGAGCCCGGCCTGTTTCGACAGTGAGCCGACAAGGTCCAGCACCCGGATCTTGTGGGTGATGTCCAGATGGGCCGTGGGCTCGTCCATGAGGAGCAGCTCGGGTTTTTGCACCAGACCCTGGGCCAGGACCACCCGCTGCAGCTCTCCTCCGGAAAGGGCGTTCACCTTCCGGTCGCTGAAATCCTTAAGGCCGAGCAGGTCCAAATTCTCGGCGATGATCCCGCGGTCTTCCCGCGTGAAAGGAGAGAGCCTTCCCCGGTGGGGATACCTTCCCAGCGAGACGAACTCTTCAACGGTAAAGGGGGGGGGAGCCGAGCGGAACTGGGGAATGACCGCCACCTTTCGCGCAAATTCCCTGCGCGGTATCCCGGCTATGTCCCGGCCGCGATAGAGGATCTTCCCGTCCATGGGCTTAAGCACGCGGCCGATGGTGCGGAAGAGGGTGGTCTTGCCTGCGCCGTTCGGGCCGATGATCCCCATGATGCCCCGGAAGGGGACCGTGAAGGTGATGTCCCGGATGACGGGCCTTCTCTCATATCCTGAGGTGATGTGCTGCACCCGGAGCAGGTCCATATCACGACACCTCCGCCGGCCTGGCCTTCAGGAGATAGATCACGAAGAACAGGCCGCCCGCCATGCCCGTGATTACCCCGACAGGCAGCTCCAGGGGCCTGATGATGATCTGGGAGAGGGTGTCCGAGAGGATGAGGAACCCTCCTCCGGCCAGCATGGAGCACGGGACGAGGGTGTGATGGTCGGCGCCGGTCATGCCGCGCACTGCATGGGGGATGACCAGCCCGACAAAGGCGATGATACCCGAGAGCGCAACGCATACGCCCGTGATGAGGGATGCGCCCAGGAGCAGATATGTCTTGGCCCTTTTCGCGTCCAGGCCCAGATGATACGACTCATCCTCACCCAGGCAGAGCAGGTTGAGATCCCGGGAGAAAAAGGGCAGGCAGAGCATCACGGGCAGGATCATCAGGAGCATCTTCACAGACCCGGCCGGAGGCGCGCTGAAGGAGCCCATGAGCCACAGGATGGAGGAATGCACTTCCCTTGAGGACGCCACGGCAAAGATGAACATCACCACCGAGGAGAAGAGAAAGCTCATGATGATACCCGCCAGGATGAGCATGCTGTTGGAGAAGCCCTTGAGCGAGGCGGCCCCGAGAACTGTCCCGATGCTCAGGCAACAGCCGGCGAAGCAGATGAGCACCATGGGAAACCCGCTGATACCCAGCAGGATGGCGATCACGGCGCCGAGTGATCCCCCGCCCGAGACACCCAGGGTATAGGGCTCGGCCAGGGGGTTGCGCAAGATGGCCTGGAACACGACACCGCATGCGGCAAGGGCGGCGCCGACGATTCCGGCCATGAAGATCCGGGGAAGGCGCAGCTCCCACACAAGCGTGCCCGCGATCCCGTCCGAACCGGAATGGAAGAGGGCCCGGAGGATCTCTCCTGGCGGAAGCTGCATGCCTCCGGTGAACAGTCCCAGGGCGACAGAGGCCAGGAGAAAAACGAGCAGGAACAGGAACACGAGCCCCTGTTTCACGGCTGCTCCGGAAACAGGTGGGCCATGACGGCCCGGAGCGCCTTGAGGAACATGGCCGGGGTGGGCTGGCACACGAGATCCGCGCTCAGCGGGTACACCCGGCCCTGCCTCACCGCGCTGACCCTGCCGAACCGCGACCACAGGGCATGATGCTCCCGGACTCCCTCCATGTCGCTTACCAGGAAAATCACTTCCGGGTCTTCGGTAAGGACGTTTTCCAGGTTGATCCTGGGGTATTTCGCCGGGAGCTGTCCGAAGATGTTTCTGCACCCGGCCGTGCGGATGAGCTCTCCGGTGAAGGTGTTGTCTCCGGCCGCGACCAGGGGGCTGATGCCCATCTGCCAGAACACCCGGTAGGCGGGTCCGCGTGACGCTTTCTCGCGCAGTTCGTTCACCTGCCTGCGGATATCCTCGACCATCTCTTTGGCCTCGCGTTCCCGGCCGAGCAGGGCACCCAGCCGGACAAACTCGCTGCACATGCAGGCGAAGGACTCGCAGCCCTGAAACACCTCGACCCTGATCCCCAGAGACGTAAGCTTCTCCACGGCGCTTTCCCGGTTGGAGTCCGTGCTGGCGAGCACGAGGTCGGGCTTGAGCGCGCAGATCTTCTCGACATTGAGCAGGGTCAGGGTCCCCACCACCTCACAGTCTTTCCGGGCCTCCGCAGGGCAGAAGCTCGTAACCCCCACGAGCCGGTCCTGCTCCAGAAGGTCGTAGACCTCCCGGGTCAGCGACGGTGCAAGGGAGACGATCCTCCCGGGCACTTCACCCCTGACCGGCGGAACGCACCCCAGCAAGATGACCGCATAGAGTCCCATGCAGACGAGGATTTTACCCATTGCAAAGCATCTCTTCCTGACAGGATTTGTGAAAACCACTCTAACCATAGAACGCCCGGGCAGGCAAGCATCCAGTCCTGGTCCCTTTTCCGGCGAACAAATCAGGGCGCGTGCTGTTTTCTGTTGACAACAGTAGACGACTGGTCTACTCGTGTATGCAGACATGGGAAAGACAAATGCGAAAAACGACATACTCTTGAGCGGGGCGCGGCTCATCCATGAAAAGGGCTATCACAACACCGGCCTGCAGGAGATACTCAGAGCAGCCGGTGTTCCCAAGGGCTCGTTCTATTTTCACTTCAAGAGCAAGGAGGATTTCGGGCTTCAGGTCATGGACACCTATGCCTCGTTTATCCGCCATATGGCCGGGAAGAATCTCCGCGACGCTGCGCTGCCTCCGCTCGTGCGCCTCGAGAAATTTTTTGACTGTTATATCCGTCACTTTCAGGGCATGGACCTTCGCTACGGGTGTCCGATCGGCAACCTGATGCAGGAGATGAGTGATCTGAGCGAACCTTTCCGTGAAAAGATCGGCTCCATATACGACGAACTGTGTTCCCTGATACGCGAATGTCTGGCCGATGCCCGGCAGGCAGGGGAGCTGCCGGAGGATATCGATGCAGGGGAGGCTGCGCAGTTTATGTTCGACAGCTGGGAGGGGGCTATCATGCATATGAAACTCGTCAGAAGCCCTGAACCTCTCGTGAACTGCAAGAAGATGCTCTTTTCAGCCCTGCTGAGACATCAGAGATAAAGGAGGAGAGGTTATGGGACAGTGGCGCAAGACCGGGTGCGTGCTCTGCGCACAGAACTGCGGCCTGGAAGTTCTGGTTGAGAACAACCGGATCGTCAAGGTCAAGGGGGACAGGGAAAACCCGAGAAGCAGGGGGTATGTCTGCCGCAAGGGACTGAATATCACCTACCACCAGCACCATGCGCAGCGGCTGACCCATCCGCTGAAAAGAATCGGAGGCACCTTCAAAAAGATATCCTGGGGCCAGGCGGCAAAGGAGATCGCGGAAAAGCTCAAGGAGATCGTGGACGAACACGGCCCGAGGTCCTTTGCCTACATGGGGGGAGGCGGGCAGGGCTGCCATTTCGAGGCCGCGTTCGGGGTCCGTCTCTTGCGCGCGCTCGGCTCGCGCTATCATTACAGCCCTCTCGCACAGGAGCTGACCGGCATCTTCTGGGCCCACGGCCGGATGACGGGCCGCCAGTATCTCTTTACCATTCCCGACGAGGAAAGGACCGACATGCTCCTGGCTGTAGGCTGGAACGGAATGCAGTCACACCAGATGCCCAGGGCCCCGCTCGTGCTCAAGGAGATCGCCAAAGACCCGGACAGGATCCTGGTGGTCATCGACCCGCGCAGGTCCGAAACTGCGGAGATAGCGGACATCCACCTTGCCGTCAGACCCGGGACCGATGCGCTCCTGGCACGGGCCATGATCGCCATCGTCCTCGATGAGGGGTGGTATGACAGGGCGTATATCGAAACCCACGCCACCGGCTTTGACGAGATCGTCCCCTGGTTTGCCGGCTTTGACGCGAAAGAGGCTCTTCGAGTGTGCGGCCTGGACTATGACACGGTAAAGGAGGTGTGCCGGGAACTCGGGAGGCGGAAATGGTCCATGCACACCGATCTGGGCGTCTACATGAACCGGCACAGCACGGCCGCATCCTACCTGTATCTCGTTCTCATGGGCATCTGCGGACGGATCTGCACTCCCGGAGGAAATATCATCCCCGGGCATCTCATGCCCATCGGCGCCCACACCGATGAGCGCGACCCCAAAACATGGCGCACTCTCACAACCGGATTCCCGGCGCTCATGGGTGTCTTTCCGCCCAACGTCATGCCCGAGGAGATCATGAGCGATCATCCTCAGAGGCTCCGGGCCGTTTTGTGCAGCCAGTCGAACCCGCTTCGCTCATACGCGGACACGACCGCGTATGAACAGGCCTTCAGAAAGCTCGACCTCCTGGTCACCTGCGAGCTCGCCATGACCGAGACCGCGGCCCTGTCGCACTATGTGCTGCCGGCACGCTCGGGCTACGAATCATGGGACGGGACATTTTTCCCCTGGACCTTTCCGGAGATTTATTTCCAAATGCGCGGCCCTGTCACGGAGCCCGTGGGCGAGCCCCTGGAGGCAAGCCAGATCATGGTCCGTATTGCAGAGGAGCTCGGGATCATCCCCGACATACCCGATTCGCTCTACCGGGCGGCCGGCTCCGATCGCATGACCTTCGGCATGGAGTTGATAAACTATGTCGGGCAGGAGCCGGCTGCAATGAAAAACATGCCCTTCATCCTCGCGAAGACCCTGGGAGAAAAGATGGGCTCCGCCAACCTGGCGGCCCTGTGGGGTCTGCTGCAGGTTGCGCCCAAGGGCTTCCGCAGGGCCGCGGTCCGGGCAGGCTTCAAACCCGGCCCGACTTTAGGCGAGGAGCTCTTCCAGGCTGTCTGCGACCACCCCGAGGGGCTCATCATCGGACAGTGCGATGCGGACAACAACTTTGAGAATATCCGCACCCAAGACAGGAAGGTGAATATCCACATTCCAGAGATGGAGCAGTGGGTCAGGAGTATCGATGCGCATTCCGAGGAGGCGGCGCTGGAGCCGGACCAGGACTACCCGTTCATCCTGTGCGCGGGGAGACACACGAGCATGAACGCAAACACCCTCATGCGAGACCCCTCATGGAATGACGGGCGCAGGGCCTGCACGCTTGCCATGAATCCGTCCGATGCACAGAACCTGAATCTCTCGGACGGCCGGCAGGTGAGAGTGATCACCGAGGCGGGCGAGGCAGAGATCGAGCTGGAGGTCACGGACCAGGTGCGGGAAGGCCAGGTCATCATCCCTCACGGATTCGGCCTGGTGTATGAAGGCAGTACCTTCGGGGTAAACGTCAACCGGCTCACCCGGAGCACGCACCGCGACAAATTCGCCGGGACACCGCTGCACCGCTATGTCCCGTGCAGGGTCGAGCCCGCGGTATGACGGGAGAGGGGCGTCCTCCCGGGCTTCCCCGGAACAGAAGGGCTACCTGATAAGAAATAATGATGACTTGTGGTGGATTTCAGGATATACAGATCGATTACATCCCCACGCACGCGGCAAAGCCTCACCTTCCGAGAGGGCTTCTCCATATTTATGATATAAGTTATTGATATTATGCGAGTTACTATCGTCTTAGTTCTTATAAATTAAGGAGGGAAAGTTTATGAAGAGGGTAAAATGGATTGCACTGGCGGGCATGATTCTCCTGGTTTTCATGGCCGGTTGCCGATGGGCGAACGTCACGTTCACCATCCTGCAGACCTCGGATGTGCACCATCATGCGAGCGGGTACGGACCGTTCCTTGACTATACCCCGCTGGATACCACGGACAGCGATTCCGTCACCGGGGGCTATGCCAGGCTGGCGACGCTGATCAACCGCATCCGCGCAGAGCAGGCTGACAAAGGCATACCGACCCTGCTCTTTGATTCGGGCGACTTCACCATGGGCACGGTATATGATCTGAGCGCCGCCGACCCCATCTCCTTGAAGTTCATAAGCATGATGGGGTACGACGCCGTGACCCTGGGCAACCACGAGTTCGACTGGTCGCCCTCCGGGCTGGCAATGATGCTGGCAAACGGCGCAGCAAGCGGGTTCAATGTGCCCGTGGTGGCATCGAACACCCTGATACCCGAAGGCAACCCCCTGCAGGCCATCAAGGATGCCGGCCTCATTGTGGAAAAAAAGGTCATCGAGTATCCTTACGGGGTGAAGGTGGGCGTTCTGGGCATTATGGGCAGAGACGCCGACTCCAAGGCCCCGGTGGCGGCTCCGGTCACCTTTGACCACGACTACGCCGCGATCCAGCGGCAGGTGAATGACTTGAGGAACAAACACGGTGCTCAGCTCGTGATCGTTCTGTCCCATGGAGGAGTCGATAACCGCGGCACTGGAGACGACGCGGATCTGGCGGCCAATGTCAGAGGCATCGATATCATCGCCTCGGGGCACTATCATACCGCAACCGCCGATGCTTTTGTCATGGGCGATCCGGGCACGATCATCTTCTCGCCCGGCGAATACGGCGAGTATCTGAGCAGGCTCGACGTCACCTACAACGTGCTCCTGCGCAAGGTGGTGCACTTTGAGTTCACCCTCGCGCCCGTGGACGACACCGTGCCCGGCGACCCTGCGATCCAGGCCATGGTGGAGGCGTATCATGCGTCCATGAACGCCAGCCTCGTCTCGCTGGGTGTCACCCTGGAAGGGCCGGTCTCCAGGACGGACTTTGCCTTGGAGCTCGATGCGCTCAAAGAGACCGGGCTCGGGAACCTCGCGGCAGACTCTGTCCGGTCCGTCGCCAGTTCCCTGGCCCCGTTCAACGACGGGAATCCCTGCGACTTCAGCGTGGTGGCCAGCGGCGTCATACGCGACAATATCTATCCCGGAACCACGAGCCTCATCACCTTTGCCGACATCTACAACGTGCTGCCCCTGGGGATCTCTCCGGACACGGCCCAGCCGGTGCCCGGATATCCTCTCATGTCCGTGTATGTGACCGCAGGCGACCTGCGGAATATCTGCGAGGCGGCCCTGACGGTCGCGCCTGTCATCGGTTCTGACTTCTACCTGAACTTCTCGGGCCTTAAGGTGGACTACGACCCGGGGTATGCGCCCTACTATCAGGGCGTCAGGGGCGTAGCGCTCTACGATCCGGCGGATACCTTCTGC
>JALNWY010000135.1 GCA_023230665.1 Deltaproteobacteria bacterium | reverse complement strand
GGCTTTCATGTCAGCGCCCGTGAGTCGGGCGATCCGGATCCTGCCGTGGTATGACTGGGCCTTGAACGTGCACTGCGAAAAAAAGCACGCTCCAAGGTCTGTCTTCGCCTCCTCACCGGTGATCACTTCATGGAGCGGCCGGCCGGGCAGGGGGGGGTGGAAGGCCACGCTGCGCTGCGGGTAGGCGGTCCTGCGGGCCATGATGTCATCGATCTTCCGCCGCAGTTCGCTGATCTGTTCCTGCCGAGGGCCCTTTGATACGGCCGGCTGCCCTTCTCCTGTCAGGCGCTTCAGTCTGTCTTTCACGCTCATAGGTTTTTCTGCCGGGATTCGATGAGCTGAGAATGGATCGGGAAGAGCCGGCCTGTCAAGGGTTTTGATTCCCCTTTTTTAAGGCATGCAAGGCGGGTGTTACCCTTTAGCCGCGAACTACCGAAATATAAGCGCAGAATACGGCTCCCTGTCTCCGGCGCTGCTGTGTGCGAGAGTGCATGTTCTTTGCCGGTAGCGAAACAGCGATAAAGACCAGATCGCGGCCCTTGCCTGCTGCCCGGCCTGCCTCCTGTTCAGGCAATCACGTGCAGCCTCAAGACGATCCAGGGATATCGGCAGAAAACCGAAAAAACCATGATCGCATGGAAGCGAGGGCGGATTTTTGATTTTTCAGGAGAGCATTCTATACCATGTTCTAGGATCAAAAGAAATTTCCTGGTAAAGGAATACAGATGATCGATGAACGGGATTTCCCCAAGGGCACGCTCTTCTCCCTGATCCTTGCCGCTTTTTTCTTTCTGAACGGATGTTCCGGAGAAGGCCACGATGATTCCACGGCCATACCCGAGACTCTTGCGCTGGACATCCCGGCCCTGTATTCAACCGTGGATACCATCACCGTGCTCGTGGCATACGAGCCCGGAGCAGAGCCGTTTACCGGCACGATCCTGCGGGACATTGCCTGCTGGTCGGTGCTGGAAAGCAATATCAAGGCCCTGTTCGAGGGCCGGGACCTGGAGCCTGACGTGTATGTCCCCTCCGCGCTCTCTGAGATGGAGGAGATACCTCTTAAGGAACAGGATACCTGGACCTCCAAAGAGGTCCTGGACTTGGCCCTTGATGTCTGGGACGCACATCCGTCGGGTTACGAGGCGGAGTTTTTCGTGCTCTTTCTCAAGGGATATTTTAAAAGCGAAGACGCGCCCGACTACCGGATCATCGGGGTCTCCATCATAGGCACGCCGGTGATAGCGATCTTCAAGGACATCATCCTCTCTTCGAGCTCTATCCCCCAGGTCGCCCGGTTCGTCGAGCAGGCCACCTTGGTTCATGAATTCGGGCATGTCATGGGACTCGTGAACAACGGGGTACCCCCGGTGTCGGATCATCTGGACCCCGAGCACCCGCGGCACTGCACGAACAACCGGTGTGTCATGTACTGGGTGAATGAAGGGGCCTCAGACATGACGGAATTCGTCCGGCTGATGATCGACAGCGACTCCCTGGTCATGTTCGGTGAAGAATGCCTGGAGGATACCAGGAGCTATCTCCCATAGAGCCCGAGTTCCTTAAAAGGCGGTGCCCCATTCGTCGATATCACAGGCTGTTTCCGTGTATTGCCGGCCCCCGTACAGGGCCGGGACCGCCTGCCCTCTGCCTGTCAGAAACCGGCTGAGCCTGCGGGCATGATCTCTTTTTAAGGGGCCGGTCTTCCGGTTATAGCCTCATAGGTGCTGAGGTATTCGGGCCTGCGCTCCACGGCAAGGGCGCGATCTATGAGCTCCAGGGCCTCGATGTCCCGGCCCATCTCGTGCAGGACATGGGCCAGGTTGTTCATCGCGTCGGCGTTCGTCCCGTCCAGGGCAAGGCATTGGCGATAGAAGCGCTCCGCCCGGTCCAGGCCTCCCTGCGCATAGGCGAGATTCCCCAGATTGAAGAGCGGAACCGGCCACGACGCATCCTTCTGCGCCGCCTTGAGATACTCCTTCCGGGCCAGATCGATCTTGCCGCTGCGCTCGTAGATCACGCCCAGTTCATTGTGCTCGAAGGCCGAGAGGGGGTCTTCGAGCACGACGACCCGGGGCATGGAGCAGGACCACAAGAGCAGCAGGACGGGCAGAAAAGCCGTTAAGGAAAGACGAGCAGATAGACCGAGCCTTTCTTTTTCCATATGCTTTCGAACTCCTCCCGGCTGAATATCTGTGCGGCCTGGTGTCCGGTGTGGGCTCTCAGTGAGCTGTCCATAACGTCGGTCACTACAAGGTAGTGGGGTCTCGATACGACCCAGAAACCCATGTCCACGAGCACGATGACCGGTTGGCCCGCATCCGTGAAACGCCTGAGATCGTCAATCTTTCCCTGTGCGAGCCGGGTGTTGAAGCCCTTGCGCCTGGCGTATGTCTCCAAGTCGGTTATGAGCGAGCCTTTGAGCCCCTCGCAGTACACGGTCTGCGCGATCGTGCCCTGGTCGATGTCGCGCCCGTAATATGCCATGACCGAGGAGAGGGCGGCAGGGCCGCAGAAATGCGACTCCTGCCTGACGAAGGGTACTCCCTCTATCCCGGATGCCTCCCCGCTAAGCGAAAAGATCGCAAGGAGCAGAATCAGCAGCTTCACTGTTCAGCGTGATGACGATGTCCTTGCCCAGCAGCTTGAAGATGACAATGACCAGAATCACGACGATCAGCACCCCGATCACCGCCCCCAGTCCGTCTCCACCTGCAAGCACGTCGTCAGAGGCCTGGGCCAGGAGATGGATCTGGGAAGGAGTCATTTCCGCAAGCTTTGTCCTGACCTCATCTGCCGAGAGCCCGTACGCCCGGAGTTTTTCCTGGACGAGTTTGTTCTCCAGTGCGAGCCGTATCTTCTCCACATCCTGCTGGATCAGGGTGTCGCCTGCATTTCCGGAAAGACCCTTCGAGGGGATCATCGCGGCCCATGCGGGAGAAACCAGGAAGCCGATCATGTAGGCGGTAACGCTCAGCACCAGGACCCGATTTCTCATCAACGATGTCATTCACTTACCTCCTCTTCTCGATTTTACCATGATATATCCCGTTTTTTAAGGCGAGTGTCAATTCGGATTCACTTGATCATCCGTATGGTCAGGGGATACCGGTAGAGCTCGTGATTGCTCGCCCTGACAGCGGCAATGATGGTGAGGACAAGATCCGCCACCACGATCAGCGCCACCACCGGATAAAACAAGAGCCCGATCAGCACGGGCGTGAACCCGATGGCGATGATGAGGGCGAGAATTGCATAGATCGTCATGGATATCTGAAAATTCATGGACTCCTTGCCCTGATCGTTGACGCCGGGGTACTTATCTTTGGTGAACAGCCAGACAATGAACGGGCCCAGAATATTCCCGAACGGAATGCCCAGCAGCACGATCAGTGCCGATAAATGGCTGATAATGGCCCAGGTCCGGGTTTTTTCGTCATGGATCATCTCCATCGCTTTTCTCCTTTCAATGGTATGATAGTTCTTCAATAGTGTCTTTGTGCTTCAGAACAAGGAAACAGCCGCAGATGTCGGGGGGGGGGAGGTGAAAATGTCAACCCGTCCCCGATATCACTCTCCGGGTTCAGGGCGAATACGGGAAAGGGCCTCCGGCAGGGCTGCAAAGGCCCTGGCCATTTCCCTGCTCAGGTCTGCGATCAGCTCGCTGTGGGCGGTGACAAGGGATGCATGATCCTTCCCGGGCACAGGCTTTACAAATCGGGATCGCCGGCTCGCGATTGTCCGGCTGTCTCCGGCTGCGGTGAGGAGCCATTCGGCATCCAGTACTGCCTGGCCGCCGAGGCTTCCCTCCAGGCGGTTCACCCGGACCTTCAGCCGGTAGTCCACGGGCTTGGACCGCTCTGCGGGACGGATGTCCGCCACGTCCGCACAGGTCAGCGACTCCAGGTTCTGTGCAATGACCCGGGTGATATTCTCCTTGAGCGGCTCTGCCCACTGGTTGAACTCCGAGACGGCAAGCTCGTTTCTGCCCGTGCTGATCATGATCTGGCGCCTGTCGAGATAGGACGGGACCTCGACCTGACGCATGCCGACGATCATGCACGCCTGCCCGGTTCCGTCGCGGTCTCCGGTCTGGGCCGCAGGCTCCAGGAGGTAATAGACGGGAGGCTGCACGGTGGTACACCCGCCGTGCATGACTGCGAGCCCCAGCGTGAATACCAGGATGACGAGCCGAACCGGCTGCACAGAAATCCTCATGGCATAACCCCCCTCACTGACCGCGCCTGCCGCGGATGAGCGCATCCGGATGCCGCTCGAGATAGTCCGCCAGGTTGCGGATCGACTCTGCGGCGGCAGAGATTTCCCGGAGCGTCTCACTCAGCTGACAGAGCGCGGATGAATCGCCCCCTGCGGCATCCTCGATGGCGCCGAAGGCCTGTCCGGCCTGGGACATGGTCGACTGCGCGGCACGGGCCGTCCGGTCGATCTCGATCTGCATCGCCGTGACCCGGGCATCGATGTTCTTTGCGAGCTGCCGGGCGTCCGCCAGGGCAGCCTTGAACTCCCCGGAGATGGGCCCCACCTGGCCGCCCACATCCTGTATCAGGCCGCGCAAGTCGGCAAGGGTGAGATTGAACGATGAGACGGCCTCCTTGAGCTCGGGCGACGTAGCTGCCTCCTCGATGCCCTCCACCGCGGCGATGAGCTTGGTAGCCAGCTCATTCAAGGGGAGGTTCTCGATGGCCCTGGTGAACTGCTCAAGGCTCGAGGGGATCGTGGGTATCTCCGGATATCTGCTCTCCGTATCCACCATGCGGGCAGGTTTGTCCGGGTAGAAATCCAGGGCGATGACGAGCTGGCCGGTCAGGATGTTCTGCAACTGGAGCTGGGCCTTGAGGCCTTTCTCGATGAGCTGCCTGAAATATCGCTGCTGGTCCGACCTGCTCTGCGCGCCGGTGATGGTCTGGGGATCGAGCTCGGCGAGCACGGGGATGCAGACCGAGGCGGCATCGGGGTCGAAGCGCAGGCTGATATTCTTCACAGACCCGACCCTGACTCCCCTGAACACCACGGGAGCCCCCTCGTAGAGGCCTTTCACCGATCCCTCGAAGTACATCACATAGAGCGGACGTTGTGAAAAGTACTCCCCGGATCCAAAGAGGATGACGCCCGCCACCGCCAGGACAGCAGCTCCGATGACGAATGCGCCGATGAGCGCCTTGTTCATTTTTTCTTTCATGCCGCTCTCTTTTTCAGAGACACCTGTGGGATATCATATGGGGTCTGTTCCCTCAAGATCATCCCTCCAAGGCGCCTTCCAGTCTCCCCCGGGTGAGGAATCTGCGGACCCTCGGATCTTCAGACCGCTCCAGAAGGTCCCTCGGATTTCCCCATGCTATCATGGTCCTGTCAATCGAGTCGAGAAAGATAGCAGAGTCTGCGATGGAGAAAATGCTTTCCAGGTCGTGGGTGATGACCACGATGGTGGTATGGAGGCTCTCCCTGAGCTCGAGGATCAGCTCGTCCAGCAGCCGTGCACTGACAGGGTCCAGTCCTGCCGAGGGCTCGTCGAAAAAGAGGATCTCGGGGTCGAGGGCCATGGCGCGGGCCAGGGCTGCCCGTTTCACCATGCCGCCGCTGATCTGTGAGGGATAGGAGTTTTCAAAGCCGGACAACCCTACCAGAGAGAGCTTGAAGCCCACCAGGTCGCGGATCTCCCAGGGTTTCAGGCCGGTGAACTCTTCCAGCGGCAGCGCCACGTTCTCGGCAAGGGTCATGGAGCTCCACAGGGCGCCCCGCTGGTAGAGGATACCGATGCGGCGGAGGATATGCCTGCGGACATCCGGCTGAGCCTCCCAGAAGCTCGTCCCGCCATAGAGCACCCGGCCCCGGGAAGGCTGGAGGAGCCCCACCATGGCCTTCATGAGGGTGCTCTTGCCGCTCCCGCTTCCGCCCATGACCACGAAGATCTCTCCGTGCTTCACGGAAAAGTCCATGTCCTTTAGCACGGCGGTATTGTTATAGGCTAGGCTCACGTCATGTATCGAGACAGGATATTCATGGATCATGGTTCATCTCCTTGATATGCTTTTTTTAGATCCACAACGCATTGGTGATAACAGCGAAGATCCCGTCTGCCACCACGATGAATACGATTCCCGAAACAACGGACCTCGTGGTCGCATCGCCCACGGCCGAAGCTCTTCTGCCGCAGCGCATCCCGTAGAAACACCCTGATATGGCGATAATCATGCCAAAGACGATGCTCTTTGAAAGGCCGATCCCGAACTGGGTGAGGGACAGGGCCGTACGGGTCTGCTCCAGATACTGGTGAAGGGAGAGATCGAACATGCCCACCCCAATGAACGCCCCGCCCAGGATGCCGATGAGATCAGCATATATGGTGAGCAGCGGCATCATCACCACCAGAGCGACCATCCGGGGCAGCACCAGGAACTCCATGGGATCGATCCCCCACGTTCTGAAGGCGTCGATCTCCTCGTTGGTTTCCATGGTGCCCAGGTGGGCCGCAAAGGCGGCGCCGGTCCGGCCCATCATGATGATTGCGGTCATCATGGGCCCCATCTCCCGGGCCATGGCAATACCCACTACGTTGGCGATGTAGACCTGGGCCTCGAACATCTTGAGCTGCACCGTGCCCACGAATGCCAGGATGACCCCCACCAGGGCGCTGATGAGAAAGATGATCGGCAGCGCATTGGGCCCGCTCTGCTGCAGCACGTGCATGAGTTCGGACAACCGGAAGCGCGCCTTGCCCCGGACAAGGCGCATCAGGGAAAGGGCGGCGCCCCCGATGAATTCCAGGAGGTCGAGAAAAGACCGGGAGAAATCGATGGAACGCTCTCCGGCCAGGGCAAGCAAGGTTTCGTCCGGTTCCGGTCTTTGTGCAGCCATCTTCCCGCCAAAGGCCGCGGCCAGACGGAGCAGCCGCTGCACCCCCGGAGGGAGCCCTTGCGGATCCGTCTGGATACTGCGGCATTCGCATTCCCGGGAGAACGACGCGAGAAAGGCCGCGAGCGAGCTGTCCCAGGACACGATCTCCGAAGCATCGAACACGGCGCGCCTGATACCCGAGAGCTCGCCAGCCCGAGCCAATACGTCTTGAGCTGTGGGTAAAGGCTCTCCCATCCTCCAGCTCCCCGCGAGCCGGATCAGGAGCGTGTCCGTCCCCGGGCGGCTCGGGCTTGCCAAGGCCGATGCCGCTGGTTTATCTTCATTCCCTGTCATATGAATTCTCAGCATAACGCATTCTCATCCACGGGTAAACCACCTTCGTCCGTCCTGATTTTCTGTTGATTTTCTCCGAAGCCTGCCCATATAATCCGCGGCGAAGGTTTGTGCGGCTCGAAAATGGCGGCAGATGCCGGTTGCGCCGGTGACCGGCCTGATAGAGGGCCCTTGAGTGAAAGGGTTTGCCTTTATGGGACGAGCAGCCTGTAAGGAGAGGCAACTGTGAAAAGACCCAATCCGTGTCTTACGTGTGGGGCGTGTTGTGCGTATTATCGGGCATCGTTTTACTGGGCAGAAGCGGATGACGAAACACCCGGAGGGGTTCCGGTCCATCTGACCCGGAAGCTCAATGAGCACAGGCGGGTGATGATCGGGACCGAGGGGAGCAAGCCCAGGTGCATGGCCCTGGAAGGGACCATCGGGGAGCACGTCTGTTGCGCTATCTATGAGCGGCGCTCCTCGGTCTGCCGTGAGTTCGAGGCATCCTGGGTCAACGGAAAGCGCAACGAACGGTGCGACGCAGCCCGGATCGCCTGGGGGCTTGCCCCGCTCGAGCCGGATGCCTGGGACTTTCCGAATATGCCCAAGGCTGCCTGATCCGGCAGCGGACACTGGACGTCCCCGGCCCCCAGAGGGCGTTGCCTCCTCGCCGGACCAGAGCCCCTGGCGGGCTGCCCGCCGGAAGGCCTGTCTTGAGGGGTGTGCATCGTCGCCTACCGGTAAAAGGCCCTGACAGATCCCTGGAAACCCCCGTGAATCCGCCTCCGGCCGTATCGCATCAAGGAGCGAAACCTGCATGCGAATAACAATGCCCGGATATCAAGAAACCAACTCTGTTTTCCGATGAATTAGCCTGTGGACACCTGGAAAGGATAGCCGGGCATACGGAAGGCGGGATGTCCGGGCGTTCGCCGGCCGGAACCGGGAACAGGGACTGCTGCTGCAACAGGAAGCCTGAGTTCGCGAGGGTCCTTACAAACATGAAGCGATTGCAGAGGATGGGTAGGTATCGGGAATGCTGAAAAACCTTGGAATCAAAGCAAAACTTGCAATACTGGTAACCAGCGCCATCATCATCGTGCTGATCACGGTGACCGGCGTCTGCTTTCTGAATTTCCAGAAAGAGCTCAAAAGAATCGTCCAGGCGGATCAGGAAACGAGGATACAGGTGTTCTGGGACCTCTTGAGGAAGAAGGGATCGGAAT
>JALNWY010000134.1 GCA_023230665.1 Deltaproteobacteria bacterium | reverse complement strand
TGGTATCCGAGCCGGGAATCCGTGCGGCCCAGCTCGGCGATCGCGTCTTTGAAGGCGGTGTCGGCCTGTTCGCGCGATCCTTGGGCCATGAGCTCCACAAAGGTGTCCATGATGAAGATTGTTGCGTGGCGGGTTTCTCCGCGTGAGCCCCGGTGCCAGACGGACACCCCCAGGGCAAGAAGGAGGAGGATAAAAACCGCGATGGTCTTTTTCAAAAGAGGAATGGGTTTCTCCCTGGTGAGCCGGGAAAGGGGGCGGTTTTTTCCGCCCCCTTTTCATGTCTTGCTACTTGATGCTGTACAGCACGTCCTTGCCTCTGAATACCGAGTCGGACCCGAGCTCTTCCTCGATGCGGATGAGCTGGTTGTACTTGGCCAGGCGCTCACCCCTGGAGGCAGAGCCGGTCTTGAGCTGGCCCGCGCCGCAGCCGACCGCTACGTCGGCCAGCCAGCTGTCTTCCGTCTCACCCGAGCGGTGGGAGAACACATAGGTATACCCGGCGCGCCGTGCCATCTCGATGGTCTTGACCGTCTCGGTCAGGGTCCCGATCTGGTTGACCTTGATGAGGATGGAGTTGGCTGATTTCTCCTCGATGCCCCGCTTGAGAAACTTGGAGTTGGTGACGAACAGGTCGTCGCCCACGATCTGGATCCTGGAACCCAGGCGCTTCATCATGAGCTTCCAGCCGTTCCAGTCATTCTCGTCGAGCCCGTCCTCGATGGACACGATGGGGTATTTTCTGATCAGTTCTTCATAGAAGTCGATCATCTCCTCGGTGGTGCGTTCCGGATCGGTCTCGGACGCCAGGATATACTTGCCGTCCTTGAAGAACGAGCTCGCCGCTGCATCGATCGCGATGCCCACGTCTGCTCCGGGCTTGTACCCGGCCTTTTCGATGGCCTGCACAATGAGCTCGAAGGGCTCGGCATTGGATTTCAGGTTCGGGGCGAACCCCCCCTCGTCGCCAACGCCTGTGGCGTAGTCGTGCTTGATGAGGATGTCGCGCAGCGCGTGGAAGGTCTCGGCGGCGTACCGCAGGGCCTCGCAGAAATTGGGAGCCCCGATGGGCATGATCATGAACTCCTGAAGGTCTACGTTATTGTCGGCGTGCTTGCCGCCGTTGATGATGTTCAGGAGAGGCGCCGGAATCTCCCGCGCAAAGGCTCCTCCGACATAGCGGTACAGGGGCATGCCCAGAAACACGGACGCAGCTCGGGCAACGGCCACTGACACGCCCGTGGTGGCATTGGCCCCGAGCTTGGATTTGTTCTCGGTCCCGTCGATCTCGAGCAGCAGGTTGTCGATCCCCACCTGGTCGAATACGTCCATGCCCACGAGCTGCGGTGCGATCGTGGCGTTGACGTTTTCCACTGCCTTGAGAACGCCCTTGCCCCGGTATCTTTTCGCGTCGCTGTCGCGCAGCTCTATCGCTTCGTTCTGACCGGTGGAGGCGCCTGAAGGAACAGACGCCCTTCCCATGTCCCCGGTAGAGAGGTATACATCCACTTCCACGGTGGGATTTCCCCGTGAATCCAGAATTTCCCTTGCAATGACATCAAGAATTTCACTCATATGGATATTCCTCCTTTGTCTTTATTTCCTGCAAGTTTTTTTAAAGCCCGATGACCACGCAGACCACACCGCGGCTGTTCAGCGAATTCGCGATCTTTCCGGCCTGGTCGAGAGAATCGAACGCCCCGTGCCGCACCCGATAAAAACGCCGTCCCTGGGCGGTTGCCTCCTCAATGATGGGTGTGTAGCCGAGGGCCTGGATTCTTTGTGCCACTGTCACGGCATTTCGCCTTTCTGTAAACGCACCGAACTGCAAGGTGTATCTGGCTGTGGATGTGCGTGAAACCTGTAGCACTTCCACCCGCACTTTTGCAATACCTTCTTTTACCATTCCAAGGTGTCTGGCGGCCCCGTATGACAGGTCGATGATGCGTTCCCCCACAAAGGGTCCGCGGTCATTGACCGGGACCACGATGCTGCGGCCGTTGCCCAGATGGGTGACCCTCACCGTGCTGCCGAGCGGAATAGTCTTGTGGGCCGCGCTGTACCCGTACATGTTGTAGATCTCGCCCGAGGCCGTAGGTCTGCCGTGAAAGTCCTTGCCGTACCATGACGCGATCCCCGTCTCCTGGGAGATGCTCCTGCCCGGCTGCCACGAGGCGCACCCCGAGGCCAGCAGGATGAACAGCAGCACAGGGATAAGGTCGGGGCGGCTAATTCTCCAGAAAGGTTTCCACATCGGTGATGAGCTTCTGAAGCGCTTTTTCATCGGCGAGCCTGTTCTTGTCGTTGACGAGCCCCTTCTTCCGGAAGGTATCGAGCGCTCCTTTGTACACGGGCAGGCACAGGGCCTCGTACCGGTGGATCTCTCCCTTCTTGTAGATGCGCGAGGCGAACTTGTTGATGGCCTTCAAGGGATCTTTCTTTCCCAGGTCTTTCACCTTCAGGAGGTAGCGGGCCGCGCACAGGTACGATTCGAGGTAGTTCTCCAGCAGACCGTCGAACATGAGAGCCAGGTCCCGCTTCTCAGGATGTATGGCGTACACGGACTTTGTTTTGACCACAATGCCCCTCTCCAGCATGTACGCGAGCGCGTTCTCGAGGCTCTCCACACCAAGGATGAACTCGTTTTCCAAGAGATCTGCAAGCCCCTGGGCCTGTTTTCTGAAGGCCTTCTCGTCGAGTCCGTCGGGGTATTTGAGGAGCACGTTGCTGATCAGCGAGGCGGGCACGAAGAAGTTGAGGATGGTGTTCTTGTAGTATTCCAGGTGTATCCGGTCCTCCCCCTCAGATGTCAGGAGGGCGGGGTCTTCCTCATGATCGGGCATATCGAGGCTCACGAGCTTCTTGCTCTTGAGGAGGGCATAGGCCTCGTCAAAGGCGGCCTGCTCGTCGGAGAGGGTGGCGGCCAGGTTGCACCCGAGGTGGGAGAGATAATCCAGGAAGATGTGGAACCCCTTGCGAAGCGCGTCCTCTTCGATGGCCGAGACCCTGCTGGTGACCACGCACGAGAGGATGGAAAACGGTGTGGCCACGGTCTCCCGATAGATGGCCGAGATGATCTTCTTCGCCACCGCGTCGTAGAGGTCGTCCTTCTGGCCGCTGTCCATCCGGGAATACGATGTCCTGCCCTTCATGAATTCGTTTAAGGACATGGGCCCGGCAAAGCGGATATAGACCTTTCCATACCGGTTCTTCAGGATGGAGCCCGCCTTGAGGAGCTGCCAGAAGCTTTCCTTTTTCTTGGTCTCTCCTTTCATCTCGCGGATATAGGAACCCTCTTCCACCACGATATCATACCCCACGTAGACGGGCACGAAGATGACGTCCCTGCTCACCCCGGACTCCCAGCCCTGGATGATCATGGAGAGCAGCCCCTTTTTGGGCAGCATGAGCTTGCCCGATCTGCTTCTGGCGCCTTCGATGAAGAACTCCATGGGGATACGTTCCTGGAGGATGGTGCGCACATAGGCGGCAAAGGTCTGAGCGTATACGGGGTTGTCCTTGAACGTGCGCTTCATGAAAAAGGCGCCGCCCTTTCTCAAGAGGGCGCCTATGGGGAAGAACGAGAGGTTGATCCCGGCAGCGATCACCGGCACGCTCATCCAGTTCCTAAACAGGCAAAAGGAGAGGATGAGGTAGTCGATATGGCTCTTGTGGCAGGGGACATACACCAGAGACCCGTTCCTGGCGGTTTCTCTGACCGCCTGGATACCTGCCTCGTCCACATCGAGGCCCTCATAGATATTGTTGAACACCCAGCCCAGGGCCCGGTTGAGAAAACCGATGACCGAGGGGCTCAAGTCGGATGCAATCTGGTCGAGGTACCGGAATGTCGCACCTTCGAGCTTCTCGATGCTCTGGTCCGTTTCCACGGAGTGCGATCGCAGGAAGGTCTGGAGCACCGGATCTTTTATGGTCTTTCTGATCAGGAACCCCCGCTCCCGGATGGGGGCGCCGGAGATATTCCTCCCCAGCGATGCGAGCTGCTGCATGAGGGTATTCCGTACCTCGGTGGCTACCTCCTCGAAGAACTTCGAGCTCCCCTGGGCCTTTCTGATCACGTCCTTGAGATTGATGGGCTCTCCGTGCTCCAGAAAGCCGTGCTCCTTGGCCCTCATCAAGGTCATGAGCTTCCGCCCGCCCTTGATGGACGCCTTTTCCTCTTTTGTGGCATCCTTTATCTTGAGCGGCGCCCGCTTGTAGACGATGCGCTGAGGAAGGAGGAAGACAGGCCTGTCGGTGTCGCGCTGTAGTTTCAGGAGTTCCATGATGGGATCCGCGCCGCGCTTTGCCGGCACCATATCCAGGGAGATCAGGGAGGCGTTGTTTTCATCCAGGAGAAACTCCTTGTAAAACGCGCTTTCGAATGGTGAAGAGGGCGACCCGAAGGGCGAGGCGAGGAACGAGGCGAGCCTGCGCATGGGCTGCAGGAGAATGAACTTTCTGCCAAAGACGATTCTGGGCGAGGGGAGCCCTTCCCGGGAGAACCGGTAGTTCATGAGCATGCCGTCGATGGTGCTGGAAATGCTGTGCACAAAGACGATATGCCCCTTCTCGGCAAGCCCGGCCACGGATTTTTTATACAGGTCAGGGATCGTGACCTGGCTGAAGAGCCGCCGCACAACCGGTCCCAGGAGAAAGCCGTAGTCACCTTCCAGGACAAACCCATATCCTTTTTTTCTAGTGCTCATGGGTCGCGCATTATAGACCAAGGCCCAAGCCTTGGGAAGGCCATTCTTCTGGAGAAGGAACCGAGGTTTCCTGTGGGTTCGAGGGGGTTGACGGGCGAGCGGCAATCCCCTCGGGCCCGCACTCCTCAAGCACTGTTCTCGCCCCCATCCAGGTCTCGCTAAAAGGTGCAGAGGAGGACGTGTATTTTATAAGGATGAGGGATCTACATGCTGATCGGATGCAAAGAGGGCTCAGCTCGTGTCGCGAAAATAGGCGAGCACCCGGTCGATGTCTTCTCTGGTCAGGGAAGGGCACCCTGCAAGGTCTTCGGGCTTCCATGCAGAGGGCTCGGGCAGGCGGGCCGTGTGCATGAGGATCGAGCGGGCCTTTTTCGGGCCGATCCCGGGTATGCCCTGGAGGAAGGCCGTGGCCGACTTCGAGCGGAGGTGCTTGTGGTAGGTCACTGCAAAGCGGTGGGCCTCGTCCCTGATCCGCTGCATCATTTTCAGGGCATGGCTCCGGGGCGGCAGCACGACGGCGTCCTTCCTGCCGGGAAGGAAGAAGCGGTCCTGCTTCGATCCCCTTGGTTTGGCCATGGCCACCACCGGGATGTGGGCCATGGCCAGCCTGTCGAGCACCTTGCAGCAGGCGCTGAGCTGGCCTTTGCCGCCGTCGATCACCAGGAGATCGGGCCGCGACTCGTCGCCGGTGAGCCTCCTGGTCAGGACCTGCTCCATCATGGCGAAATCGTCCTGGCCCTCGATACCCCGGATGCGGTAATGCCGGTAGAGAGCTTTGTCTTCCTCGCCTCCGACGAAGACAGACCGTGAGGCAACAGGGTGGCTCCCCTGGAAAGAGGAGATGTCGAAGCACTCCATCCGGTAGGGGATGGCGGGGAGGTGGAAGTGCCGGGCAATGTCGTCCAGGGCCGAGGTCTCTGTTTTTTTACCGTGGGAAAAGGCGTTCTCCCGGGCCATGTTCATCCACTGCCTTGGCTTGCCCCGTACTGCCCGCCGGATGGAGACCCTTGATCCCCTCAGGTCCGAGAGGATCTGCTGGAGATCTTCCGCGTTCTCGGGCAGGGTGTCGGAATAGATGACCCGCGGGATCTCGTTGTCCTTGAGGTAGAACTGGAGGATGCAGTTGGCCATGAATGCGTCCTCCTGGGTGTTTTTCACTACGAACGACCGGCTGTCGGTGATGATCCCCTGGGTGACGTGCAGCACCGCGATCTGGACCTGGTCGGTGTGGCGGTAGGTCGCGAAGATGTCCGTGTCGGTGCGGGTGTTTCCCACCACGACCTGGGGGATGAGGGTGGTCTGGATGGCCGAGACCTGGTCGCGGATCTTTGCCGCCTTTTCATAGTTCTGCCGGGCCGCGGCCCGCTGCATTCGCTCGATGAGCCGCTGCTCCAGAACTGTGTTCCTGCCGTCCAGAAAGACGATGAGATCCTCCACGAGCTGGTCGTACATCTCCTTGGATATCCGGTTCGCACAGGGGCCGGTGCACAGACCGATCTGGAAGTACATGCACGGCCTCATCCGGTTTCTGAACACCGTGTCCTTGCACCTTCTAAGCGGGAAGATCCGGCCGATGGCGCTCAAGGTCTGCCTGGTGGCCTGGGCGGAAGAGTAGGGGCCGAAATAGCGTGCCCCGTCCTTGAGCACCTTCCGGGTAATGGAAATCCGGGGCCACTGCTCCTGCGTGCTGATCCGGAAGCGCACATACGACTTGCCGTCCTTGAGGTCGATATTGAAGCGCGGCTTGTGGGTCTTGATGAGCTGGTTTTCCAGGAACAGGGCCTCCTTTTCGTTGCCGGTGATGATGTAGTCGACCTTGACGGTCTGCGCGGCGATAAAGGGAACGTTCGGGCGGGTGTCCTGGCCGAGGTATGCGTGCACTCGGTTCTTGAGATCTTTGGCTTTGCCGATGTAGAGGATCTCTCCGGCCGCGCTTCTCATGAGGTATACGCCGGTGGAGCGGGGCAGGTTCTTGATGAGGTCCGGTGTCAATGCCATAATTTCTCCATACCACGAATATCGCAGCAGTCAAGGCGTTGAAAAGGCCGGGAAGTAAGTGAAAGAAAATCCAAGAATAATCATGTCAAACCGGCAGAAAGCGCACTTGACACCGGAGGGGTTTAAGGTATATACATCCGGGTGATGAATGAGTATTCATTTTTTGGGTGCACGGATGAAATTGATATACGGGCTGGGAAACCCAGGCGATCAATACAAATATACCCGGCACAATATCGGCTTTCTCGTGGCGGATTTTCTCGCGGAGAAGTGGAACATCTCCCTGAAAAGGCAGAAGAACCGGCTGGTCTGTGGAAAAGGCCTGGTCTATAGGACCCCTGTGATGCTCGCCAAACCGTACACATACATGAATTTAAGTGGAGAACCCTTGAAATCCATGGACATGGACACGCAAGACCTCATTGTCATTCACGACGACATGGACATCATGTTCGGTCAGGTCCGCGTGAAATCCGGCGGCGGAACAGGGGGCCACAAGGGACTCGTCTCCATAGTCGGAGCACTTTCCAACAATGGATTCACAAGGATACGCTGCGGGATCGGCAGGCCGGTAAACGGTTGCGACCCAAGGGATTATGTGCTAGGGCATTTCACGCAAGAAGACTTGCCCGTTATCCGCTCTCAGATTGAAGATGCGGCGTCAGCGGTTGAAGTATGCTTGCGTGACGGAGTGACCAGGGCCATGAACGTCTACAACAGACGGGACAGAGATATACCAAGTACGTGAAGGGAGGTTAACGTCGTATGGAACAATGGGCAAATTGGGCGTGGTTAGTAGGGGTCGTCGGATTCATCATCGCCTTCTTGATGTTTCTCAATCTCAAGAAGAAGGATGCCGGAACCGAGGCAATGCAGGATTTGGCAAACCAGATCCATGATGGGGCCATGGTATTCCTCAGAAGGGAGTACAGCATTCTCGTGGTCTTTGTCGTCATCGTGGCCCTTCTCCTGCTGTGGGGGCTCAACTGGCAGACCGCGATCGCCTTTGTGGGCGGTGCGATCTGTTCGATCGCTGCCGGGTTCACGGGCATGAACTCAGCCACCTTGGCGAACGTCCGGACGAGCCAGGCCGCCAAGACCGGCGGGGTCGAGGCCGCTCTGAACGTCTCCTACTTCGGCGGCGGAGCGATCATGGGCATTTCGGTTGCCTCCCTTGGCCTCATAGGTATCGGAATATTCTACTACTTTTTTAATGCTCCCGATACGGTTGTGTATCTGAACGGATTCGGCATGGGCGCCTCCTCGGTGGCGCTGTTCGCCCGTGTGGGCGGCGGCATCTATACCAAGACCGCCGACGTGGGCGCCGACCTCGTGGGCAAGATCGAGGCCGGCATTCCCGAGGACGATCCCCGCAACCCCGGGGTCATCGCGGACAACGTGGGCGACAACGTGGGCGACATCGCGGGCATGGGCGCGGACATCTTCGAGTCGTATGTGAACGCGGTCATCGCATCCATCGCCATTGCAGCCACCATGAGCCTGGGAGTGCTCGGATGGGAAGGCAACCAGTCCTCGTACATCGCGCTGCCGCTCGTGCTCGTCGTGGTCGGTTTCATCACCTCCCTGGTGGGCGTGTGGTCCGTGAAGGCCCTGGCCAAGGCAGGTCCAGCAGCGGCTCTGAGGTATTCGAGCCTTATCGCGGCCATCCTCTTCCTGATCATTTCCTACATCGTGGTGCGGACCATGCATGTTCACAACGGCGTGTTCTGGG
>JALNWY010000133.1 GCA_023230665.1 Deltaproteobacteria bacterium | reverse complement strand
CTGCTCGCGCAGACCGAAGAGGCTGTCGCGTCCTCAGGCGGAAGCAGGCTCTATGCGGAGACCTCGTCCCGGGAGCTCTACGATCCCACCCGGGGATTCTACTGTTCTGCCGGCTTCCGGCAGGAGGCGTTTCTCGAAAACTTCTATGCTCCGGGCGACGGGAAGATCATATTTGTCAAGCAGATCGCCTGACCGACCCGCCTGGGCCTGCCGGGCACCGGGGCTCCAGCAGGGCATGGGGATTCCTCCCCTTGTTTATGCTTTCCGGCTCTTCTTCACGATCCTGTGCGGCACGGCTGCACTGCACGAGATGCGTGCGATCTTCCGGCCATGAAATTGATGATTCATTCCTGGGGGTTGCAGCATCTGCTTGACTGGAGACCATTGTTGTGTATAAATAACAAGTTACTCTCAATCTAGAGAGGAACAAATCAAACAGGAGGTTTGCCATGGACATAAACGAGCCTCCATCCGGGGCTGGACAGACAGGGTGATTTCAGCTCTTCGTGCGCGCCGGTTCTCCCTTTTGAAACACTGAGAACATACATTTATCCCTCTCTTCAAGCGAGAGGTGCCAGCATAACAGGCTTTAACTGTCTTCATCATTTCGCACAGAGGCTTAAAAAAACCACCGCTGTCATACCAGCCGGTGAGGTCTCATGGCTTTTCAAACCCTGTCCGGGAAACCCGGACCAGATGTTCTTCGTTGCATAAAAGATCTGTATGATGCGGAACTCCGCTGCTATTCAAAGGCACTCCCGCCAACGGCCAGGGGAAAAACCATGTGATCTCCCGGGCTCGCCTTAGTCACCGGCAACAGAGGCATACCTCCGGAAGATGAGGTGATGGCAATGGTGATACAGTTGGTCCTGTTGTTTTTTGCGGGCATTATCGTCGATCTGCTGGTCACCCGCTACACGAGGTCGGTTGCGGAAAAGAAGATCTGGAGCGCCACGTTCTTGAGCGGAATGATCACCTTCGCGAACTATGCCCTGCTCTCGGTGATCCTGAGCAAAGGCTCCATGGACTGCATCTTCGACATCGTGGCCTACGCGGGCGGGAACACCGTGGGTACCTATGTGGCCCTGATGAAGAGGGTGTTCTGAAAAAGGATCCGGACACGAGCCCGGCAGCCCTGCATCCCCGCTACATCGGGATCAGCTCGAGCTTCGAGGTCACGTTGTCGCGGATCCAGTGGGCATCCCACCACTCGATGGGATTGACAAACTCGCCGCCCACGATCACGCTGAAATGCAGGTGATCTCCGCCTGCAAAACCCGTGGTCCCGGTGTTGCCGATCACAGCGCCGCGCATCACCTGTTGGCCTGCGGAGACAGTCATGCTGCTCAGGTGGGCATAGAGGGTGAAGATGCCCTGGCCGTGATCGATGATGACCGTGTTACCGTAGATCCCGAGATCGTCCGCGTAGGCCACGATCCCGCTGTTGGCTGCAGGTACGAAGTCGGCCCTGGTCGAGGCGAGGTCTATACCCAGATGTACGCTCGACCCCATGTCCATGCCCTGGTACCGGTAGGTCCTCCGGTCGCCGAACAGGGCCATGGCTGCGGTATTGGGCATTCGGATGAAGCTGCCGCCCTCCCAGAACTGTTTCGCCTCGGACCCTGAACAGATCGAGGCGATCTTGCTGTCGTTCTCCTCCCTCAAGGTAGTGTTCAGGTACCGGAAGGTCTCTTCGGGCAGGTTCCCGCCAAGGCTCGAATCAGCCTGCTCGAACTGGGCGGCCTTTCCCTTGACGAACTCGGGGCCCACCCTTACCGTATCGTCGCGAAACTTGTGGGCTGTCCGGACATAAAAGGGGATGGACGTGCCCGCCCTGTTTCCGGCCGCGTCCTCCACGGATACGGCCATGGGGGTGGACCTGCCCACGTCCCGGGGCACAGCGAAGTAGCAGACATACACAGTGGCGGCCCCCTCGCTCACAGGATACCCCTGGAAGAACCGCCCGCCGCATTCCACGCCGCTTTTCTCGACCTTCTTGGTGACGCTGTACACGGCGAGACAGGTCCCGCCGGGGTTCACGTTGTGCGCCCTGGTCAGCAGCGATACCCGGGGAACCACGGAATCGATGGCGACCGGCATTTCAAGGAAAGCGGAGTTCTTGAGCGGCGAGAAATCCCGCACCTCGATCTTTAGGACCGCCTGGCCGTCCTTGATTCCCAGCTTCCTGGGCTCGATCCGAAGGTTCACGGTCTTCTCGAAGGTCCCTTTCTCGGGGAATTCCATGAACGCCACGCCGAACTCCCTCTGGTCCTGGACAATGGTGACCTTGAAATCCCGGATGCCGCTCCTTATGTCCGTGAAGGTGACGGAGAAGTCCTTTTGCTGTCCGATGATGGTGAGATCCGTATCCATGGCCGCCTGGGGCTTCTCCCACTCCAGAAGGTAGTAGGCCAGACCCGGTATTGCGATGATCAGGATCAGCAGGAGAATGGACACGGCCGACAGACCGGATTTGTTTGTCATGATCTGCTCCTCTTTTACGGGCAGGGTTTTGTTTCATCAGAAAGTGCCCGCTCGTGTTCATGCGTACTAGAACAGGCCAGACTTTTCAAGCTCGGATAGCGACAAGAGAGGCAAGTGAATGGAGAAAGCAGGAAAGGGATCGACAGACACTGCTGTTTCGGGCAGGCAAAAAAGAAAGATAGAATCTTTTTCGTGTTAGGATCCATGAGCATACGCATAGCCGTCGTCGACGACGAGCCCGATATCCTCAAGCCTGGTGGAGTTGCGTCTGAAAAAGGCCTGTTATCTCGTGGACTGCTCTATTCGGATTCCCGACAGCGGAAAACGGTGATGCTCATCGCAGCCCTCTCATCCGGCAGCGAAAAGAATGATGCTCCGGGCCCGGGCAAGGCTTTCGCCGGGTCTGTCCGGGATCTCCGGCCGGGTTCCTCTGCCGGGCGGACTTGAGAAAAAACTTGCAGAATCTTAATGGTTTTTTAACAAACCCTGTTTATAAGAACGCCAAATTCGATCATGGAGAGGTGTCATGCAGGTCCAGAGTGCGGGTTGTTTCGCTCACATTTTTTCGCGGTTGCTTTTCCTGCTCATCTTCGCGCCCGTTGTTTCGTGTTTTGACCCCGAAGCAGGGCCCACCCTGACAATCAAGGGCTCGACCACGGTCCTTCCCGTGGTGCAGATCGGAGCAGAGGTCTTCATGGACAGAAACCCGGGCGTGAATGTCTCCGTGCAGGGCGGGGGTTCGGGGGTCGGCATTGCGTCGCTCATCGACCGCACCACCCGGATCGCGACCTCATCACGGGATATCAAGGCAGAGGAGCTCGAGCGCGCCAGGGCCGCAGGCGTTCATCCACACGAGACCATTGTGGTCATGGACGGCATCGCCGTGGTTGTCAACCCATCGAACCGTGTAGACAACCTCGCCACAGAGCAGATCAGGGACATCTATACGGGAAGGACATCGAACTGGCAGGATCTGGGCGGGCCCGACCGGGAGATCGTGGTCATATCGCGCGATACGTCCAGCGGGACCTTCGAGGCGTTCGAGAAGCTGGCCCTGGAAGGTCTCAAGGTCCGTCCGGGGGCCCTGGTCACTGCGTCGAACCAGGTCGTGAACACCACGGTGGCCCAGACGCCGGGCGCCATCGGGTACCTGGGCTACGGATACCTTTCCCACAGGGTGAAGACCATGATGGTTGACGGAGTCAGGCCCTCGGTAGAGACCATACGATCCGGCAAATATCCCCTCGCCCGCCCGCTTTACCTCTATACCGACGGCAAACCGGCGGGCGAGGCAAAGCGCTATATCGACTTGCTCCTGAGCGAGGAAGGTCAGCGGCTCGTGCAGGAGCAGGGGTTTATCCCTGTAAGATAGGCCGGAAGGTTCTCTGTTGAAAAAAAACCGGCCTGCCCTTGCCTGGAAAAAGATATCGGAGATCGGCATGAGACATTTCAGAGAAACGATCTATAAATGGATATTCTCAGTTCTCGCCTTTGCCTCACTGCTTTTTCTGACAGGAATCATCCTGACCCTGTTCGTGGAATCATACCCCTTTTTCGTCCGTCACGATATTTCCGAGTCCATATTCGGCCTGTACTGGTATCCCACGTACGATCCTCCGGAGTTCGGAATGCTCACGCTGATTACGGCCTCCTTCGTGGTGACCCTGGGGGCCATGGTGGTGTGCATCCCCATCGGCGTGGGCACGGCCCTGTTTCTCCAGGAGCTGGCCTCGGCCTCGCAGCGTGCCGTGCTGAAGCCCCTGATCGAAATCCTTGCAGGGATACCCTCCATCATCTTCGGCTTTTTTGGCATGATCGTCGTGGCGCCTTTTCTCCAGAGACTCCTGGGCATACCCACCGGACTCAATGCCTTTACCGCATCGCTGGTCCTGGGCATCATGGCCACGCCCACGGTCGCGAGTCTTGCCGAGGATGCGGTGAGTTTCGTGCCCCGCAGCTTCCGGGAGGCGTCCCTGGCACTGGGCGCAAACCGGTGGCAGACACTGACCAGGGTGGTAGTGCCGGCCGCCGGATCGGGCATCTCGACCGCCATCATCTTAGGCATTGGAAGGGCCGTGGGCGAGACCATGGTCGTGCTCATGGTCGCGGGCGGGGCCGCGGTGATCCCTCATTCGATCTTTGATCCGGTGCGGCCCATGACCGCAACAATTGCCGCCGAGATGGGCGAGGCCGTGATGGGGAGCGGCCACTACGGCGCGCTCTTCGCCATCGGTCTGATCCTCTTTTTCATCACGCTCGCAATCAACATCGTTGCCGAGATCATCAGCAGAAGGTTCCGGCTGAAACTGGGCCTGGGAAGATAGGAGATCCCTTTTAAGGGTATGAAATACAAGACAATTCACACAGCCGAACCGTTTACTGCTCATCCCGGCAAGGCGATCAGGATGAGCGATTTCTCGCAGGCCCTGGGATTCCTTTTCCTGGGCGCGTGCGCTGCCTTTGCGCTCTTTTTCCTGGGCTCGATCCTGTACTTCGTCATTGTCCGGGGAGCGCCGGCAATTTCCTGGGAATTTCTCACCTCGGCGCCCAGGAAGGCCATGACCCAGGGAGGGGTCGCTCCCGCCATTGTAGGGACTTTCTCTCTCACCCTGGGAGCCATCGCTTTTGCGTTCCCGCTGGGTCTGGCGTGCGCCATCTACCTCACCGAGTACAGCCCGAAGACCATCCTGGTGAACATCATCCGCCTGAGCATCGCCAACCTGGCGGGGATTCCGTCCATCGTGTTCGGCCTCTTCGGTTTCGCAATCTTCGTGAAGGTCTTCGGGTTCGGGGTGTCCATGCTTTCGGGGAGCCTCACCTTGGGCATCATGGCCCTGCCGGGCATCATATCAGCCTCGCAGGAGGCCATCCTGGCGGTGCCCCAATCATACAAGGAGGCGTCGCTGGCCCTGGGCGCAACCCACTGGCAGACTATTGCCCGGGTGGTTCTCCCCTCTTCTCTTCCAGGCATACTCACCGGGGTCATCCTCAATGTGGGCCGGGTGGCAGGAGAGACCGCGGCCATCATGTTCACTGCGGCAACGTTCTATACCCGCGGCTATCCCGACTCCATATTTTCCGAGGTCATGGCCTTACCCTATCATATCTATGCTCTCATGACCGAGGGGACACACCCCGAGTCGCAGACCCTTATCGCCTACGGGAGCTCATTGATCCTGCTGACTCTGGTGCTTGTCGTCTCAAGCCTTGCCATCATTCTCAGACAGAGACAAAGGAGGGTCTATGGACTGTGACGTGAAGATCAGGGCCCGGAATATCGACTTTTATTACCGCAGGTCCCGGGCGCTCAAGAACATCAGCCTCGACGTTCTCAAGAAGCGGGTGACCGCGCTGATCGGGCCTTCGGGCTGCGGAAAGTCAACCTTTATCAGACTGTTCAACCGGATGAACGATCTCATCCCCGGTGCCCGGGTCGAGGGGCAGATCCTCCTGGACGGCTTCGATATCTACCACCCCAAGACCGACGTCGTGAGCTTGAGGCGCAGGGTGGGCATGGTGTTCCAGAAGCCCAACCCTTTTCCCAAGAGCATCTTTGATAATCTCGCCTATGGCCTCACGATCACAGACGTGCGGGATAAAGAGTTTATCGAGCACAAGGTGATCGATTCATTGAAAAAGGCGGCGCTCTATAACGAGGTGAAAGACCGTCTCCATGACAACGCGCTCATGCTCTCGGGCGGGCAGCAGCAGAGGCTCTGCATCGCACGGTGCCTGGCGGTGGAGCCCGAGGTGATCCTGTTCGACGAGCCTGCGGCGAGCCTGGACCCCATCTCCACCCGAAAGATCGAGGAGCTTCTTCTGGAGCTCAAGAACGAGTATACCATCGTGATTGTGACCCACAACATGCAGCAGGCGGCCCGGGTGTCGGATTACACCGCATTCATGTATCTGGGCGAGCTCGTTGAGTACGGCGACACTGAGAGAATCTTCACCGTGCCAAAAGAGAAGATGACCGAAGAATACCTCTCTGGTAAATTCGGGTGATGAATGGAGAAGAACATGCAGGAACAGGCCTGTGCCGAAAATTCATCCGGACCCCTGAAAACAAGGCCCTGGAGGAGAAGCCTATGCTTGAAGAAGCCAAGATCAGCCGGATAAAGAAGGAACTGCTGGAGTACGCCACCCTCGTGGAGAACATGATCGAAAAGGCGGTCCGGGGTCTCCAGGAGTCTGATACTGGAATCCTCAACAGCGTGATAGACGAGGATGAGCCCCGGGCAAACAACTTCGAGATCAAGCTCGACGAGATGTGCATCGCGACCATCGCCCAGCATCAGCCTGCCGGGAAACCCCTGCGCACGATCATGATGATCTCCAACATCAATTCGACCCTGGAGCGGATCGGCGATCACGCGGTCACCATCTGCGAGAGCAGCCTCTTCCTCATCGAACGGCCCACAGTCAAGCCGCTGATCGACATCCCCCGCATGGCCGAGGTGGTAAAGGGCATGATCGAGGACAGCATCACCTCGTTCATGAACGAGGACGCGAAGCTGGCGAAAAGCGTGTGCGAGAGAGACAGCGTCGTGGACGGCCTGAGAAACCAGATAGCCCGCGAGCTCATCACCTTCATGTCTTCAGACCCCACCACGATCGAGCGCTCGCTCCGCCTCATGAAGATATCCAGCAACCTCGAGCGCGTGGCCGACCTCTGCACGAACATCTGTGAAGACGTGATCTACATGGTCAAGGGCAAGGTGATCAAACACCACAAGGATACGCTCTGAGCACTGCATCTCCCGGCTAATACCGGATCCAGTCGATGATGTGCTCCTCCAGCTCTTCTTCCTCGATATCGTCCTCGCTGAGCACCTTTCCCCGCACAGAGACGCCTGCGCGATGGACCGCGCCCGGGTCGCCCGAGACCAGCGGATGCCAGGGGGGAAGATCCCTGCCCCGGGCGATCAGGCGATAGGCGCAGGTATCGGGCAAGAGATACATGCAGGATGAAAGGTTTTCAGGCGTCAGGACGAGGCAGTCAGGGCTCACGGACGACCTCTCCTCATAGGCGGAGCACCTGCAGGTCCGGGCATCCAGATGTCTGCACGCCACCCGGGTATAGACCAGCAGGGCCGTGTCCTCGAACAGGATCTTGTGCATGCAGCACCTCCCGCACTTGTCGCACAGGGACTCCCACTGCTCCCTGCTCATTTCATCAAGAGGCGTAGTCTTCCAGAATTTCCGGCCGTCGGTCTTTTTCACGGGCACACCCTCATACGATGCTTCACCGGTCGATATGTTGAAACCAACCTCACAAACGGCCGAGAACAAACCAAAAACAGCTTCCCCAAAGGCGCGGGCGTTACCGGCAGGCTCACTTGATGAGGCTGTTTTCTACGGCATAAAAGGTGAGCTGGGCATTGTTCTTCATGTTCATCTTTGCCAGGATGTTGGACCGGTAGGTGCTGATGGTCTTTACGCTCAGGTTCAGGCTCTGTCCCACCTCGGTCACGGTCTTGCCCGACGCGAGCAGGAGCATCACCTGGTATTCGCGATCCGAGAGCTTCTCATGGGGCTGCTTCTCACTGTGCTTGTCGATCTCGGACGCCAGTATCTCGGCAAGGGTCTGGCTGACGTATCTGCCGCCGTGAGACACCCGGTGGATCGCCTGAATGAGGTCTATGGGCGCGCTCGCCTTGGTGAGATAGCCGGATGCGCCTGCCCTGAGCGCCCGGACAGCATACTGCTCTTCAGGGTAGATGCTCAGGATGAGCACCCCCACATTGGGTTTGATCTGCTTGATCTCCGAGGTTACCTCGAGCCCGCTCCTGCCCGGCATGCCGATATCGAGCAGCACCATATCGCATGCATTCTTCCAGAGGAACTCTATGACCTCCCCGCCGTTTTCTGCTTCACCTACCACCTCGATATCCGGGTCGTCGGCTAGGATCTGCTTCAGACCGGTTCTTACGATCGGGTGGTCGTCAGCGATGAGAACTCTGACCATACTG
>JALNWY010000132.1 GCA_023230665.1 Deltaproteobacteria bacterium | reverse complement strand
CTTGCCCTCCATAAAAAGCTATGGACATCAAACCCTGAGAGAGAATGGGCGCCCTGATCGATGCATATTTGAAAGACCCATGCTTTATGATATAGGGGTGAACGGTTGAGATGATTCATACTACCCAGAACCGGAGAAGAATATGGAAGATGCTTCAGGCAGCAGACAAAACACCCGGCAGAGCCCTCAGAACGATCCCGGAGCCGACGGCTCGTCCGCCAGATCCACGGATTTCATCCGCGCCATCATCAACGAAGACCTGAAATCCGGCAGGTCCGACCACAGGGTCCATACCCGGTTTCCGCCAGAGCCGAACGGGTATCTCCATATCGGCCACGCCAAGTCCATCTGCCTCAACTTCAATATCGCGGCAGACTATAACGGCCTGTGCAATCTGAGGATGGACGACACCAACCCGGTCAAGGAAGAGGTGGAGTACGTGGAATCCATCAAGCAGGATGTCAGGTGGCTGGGCTATGACTGGGACGACCGGATGTACTATGCCTCGGATTATTTTGACCGGCTCTATGCATACGCCATGGAACTCATCCGCAGGGGAAGGGCCTATGTGTGCGATCAGAACGCAGAGGAAATGAGGCAATTCCGGGGCACGCTCACCCAACCCGGCAGAGAAAGCCCCTGGCGCGACCGCAGCATCGAGGAGAATCTCGATCTCTTCGCCCGGATGAGAGCAGGCGAGTTTGCAGACGGCGAGAAGACGCTGCGTGCGAAGATCGATATGGCATCGCCCAACCTCAACATGCGCGATCCGGTTATCTACCGCATCCTGCGCGCCCCGCATCACCGGACCGGCGAGAAATGGTGCATCTACCCGATGTACGACTTCACCCACTGTCTCTCCGACTCGATCGAACGCATCACCCACTCGATCTGCACGCTGGAGTTCGAGGATCACCGGCCCCTGTACGACTGGTTCCTCGACGCGCTCGAGGTCTACCACCCCAGGCAGATCGAGTTCGCCCGGCTCAATCTCACCTACACGGTCATGAGCAAGCGCATGCTCCTCAAGCTGGTTGGGCAGAAGCTCGTCAACGGCTGGGACGACCCGCGCATGCCCACCATCTCGGGCATGCGGCGGCGGGGATACACGCCCGAGTCGATCCGGAACTTCTGCGAACGCATCGGGGTCGCCAAGAACGACAGCATGGTTGACGTGGGTCTGCTCGAGTTCTGCGTCCGCGAAGACCTGAACCGCAAGGCCCCCCGGAGAATGGCGGTCCTCGATCCCTTAAAGGTCGTGATCGAGAACTATCCTGAAAAGACCACCGAGGAGTTCGAGATCCCGGACCATCCGGACGACCCGGCCATGGGCAGCCGGAAGGTCCCCTTCTCCCGCACTGTGTTCATCGAACGCGATGACTTCATGGAGACCCCCTCTGCCAAGTTCTTCCGCCTGGCGCCGGGCAGGGAGGTGCGGCTCAGGGGGGCGTACTTCGTCACCTGCACCCGCGTGGTCAAAAACGAAAAGACCGGTGAGATCACCGGGCTCGTCTGCACCTACGACCCTGCCACCCGGGGAGGCGACGCGCCTGACGGGCGCAAGGTCAAGGGAACGCTGCACTGGGTTTCGGCCGAGCATTCCTTCGAGGCATCCGTACGCCTGTACGACCGGCTCTTCACGGTCTCCGATCCTTCAGGCCACGACGAAGGCCGGGACTTCACCGAATTTCTCAACCCAGGGTCCCTGACGGTCCTGGAGTCGTGCCGGATGGAGCCTTCGCTGAAAGATGCCTGTCCCGGTGAGATCTTCCAGTTCGAGCGGCAGGGTTATTTCTGCGTGGATACGGAAGATTCGGCAGAGGCAAATCCGGTGTTCAACCGGACAGCCACCCTGCGCGACTCCTCGGCCAAGGTCGGAAAGGGCGGCAGCACGGAAAAGGCCCATGCGCCCGCCCCGAAACAAGCCCCGAAGAAAGAGGGCGGCCCCCGGATCACTGTAGACGATTTCGCCGGGATCGATCTCAGGGTGGGGCTGGTCCGGGAGGTGAGCCTGGTGGAAGGCTCGTCCAAGCTGCTCAAGCTCATGGTCGATGTGGGGGAAGGCCGGCTGCGGCAGATCTTCGCAGGGGTCCGCCCCGCCTACCAGGAGCCCGACGACCTGCTGGGGAAAAAGGTGGTGGTTCTCGCCAACCTCAAAGAGCGTGTCATGCGTTTCGGCAGATCAGAGGGCATGATCCTGGCCGCCGGCGAGGGCAGCCGCATGGGCGTGGTCACCCTCGACGGCGACCCCGAGCCGGGAGACAGAATCTCCTAGACAAACAGAGCCCTTAAGGCCCGGCCCCTTTTGAAGAGATGCGGGATTTTTCCCGCAAAGGGAGGCCTTATGCAAGAGAAACTCATCCAGGCCGTTGCACAGGAATACGTGGACCGGCTCGCACCCCTGGCCCATCTGGTCGGGACCGTTGCCAAAACCGTTGAGAGCGGCCGGGATGTGTCGCAGGCCGAGATACGGGATATCCTCGACGAGGCGGGGAATCCGAACTGCACGGTGTTCCCGGTCCACTGTCTCATCTCGTCCTTGAAGCCCTATGACGCGGGCGCCATCACTCCGCCGGATATGAAATTCTTTCATCAGCTCGTCTCTGGTGATGTCATTCCCTCTATGCACCGCCGTGTGGCCCGGGCGGTAGAGGGCATCGTCAGCGGATTCGCGGCCTTTCCCGCCTCCCCGGGGGCGAGGAGACAGGCCCTGAAAAATGCCTCGGAGACGATCTGCATGGAGCTCTCGCGCCTCAAGCAGCTCTGCCAGGGCACGCTCCCTCATCCCGACCTGGCAAACCTATGGGAATCGTTTTCCTGTGACGAAAGCTTCCCGATCATACATCTGGACTGAGCATTCAGACTCATATGCGCCCCTTTTGTGCATGCTTTTTTTAAGATGCTGTCGCTGCAAGAGGCAGAGACGCCAGGTCGCTCATCCATGCGGTTTATTGGGCGCTTACGCTTTTTTTTAAGGCTATGTCCATCCTGTTGGCGGACTGTCTCAATTTTCAAATGAAAATATCCGATCCTTCCCATGTCTGACACCCTTGTCGTGGACGGCACAGACATATTCGTGGATTCGGCAGGGCGACCAGAGGCAGGAGAACATGGGGCGCTCAAAAAGAAACACTCAAGGGTCGGGGCACATCGGAGACAGGAGCGGCCTTGCCGGGGCTCAGGCCGTGCTGGGCAAATCCCGGGTTCCGCTCGACCGCCTCATCGACTTCCTCCCCGACCCCACCTTTGCCATCGACACCAGCGGGACCGTGATTCTCTGGAACAAGGCCCTTGAGGGTATCTGGAGTGTACGGTCTCAAGACATGCTGGGCAGGGGAAACTATGAATACGCCATTCCCTTTTACGGATACAGGCGGCCCATGCTGGCCGACCTGGTCCTCGGAGACGGCATGGGCATGGATCGAAAATACACCTCACTCACGCGAAAGGGGGACTCCATCCTTGCCGAAGGATATATACAGACCCCGCAGGGCATGATCTATGTCATGGGAAAGGCGAGCCCCATCTACGATTCCGCAGGGACTGTCATCGGAGTGATCGAGACGATCCGGGATCTCAGCGAGCACAAGCATGCAGAGCAGGAGAAAAAGATCTATGAAGATCGCCTCGCCAGGGTCCAGAAGCTGGAGGCAATCGGCACCCTCGTCGGAGGGATTACCCATGATTTCAACAACATGCTCGCCGCCATCATCGGCTATACCGAGCTGGCCATAGACGATGTCCCGCCGGGCAACCCTGCGATCCGGAGTTTGCAGGAGGTGCTCAAGGCAGGAGACCGGGCAAAAGACCTGGTCAGCCAGATCCTCACCTTCAGCAGGCAGGCCCGGACGGGAAAAAAGGTGGTGAGAGTCCAGCTCATTGCCAAAGAGGCCCTCAAACTCCTGCGATCATCCATTCCGAGCACCATTGCCATCATCCAGGATATTGACCCGCATTCCCCCGAGGTGTTTGCAGACCCGACCCAGATCCACCAGGTGGTCATGAACCTGTGCACCAATGCCTATCAGGCAATGATGGGCCAAGGAGGCACACTGGCGGTGGGCCTGGCGCCGGTGGAGCTGGACACGACCCTTGCACAGGGCACCCCTTGGCTCGAACCGGGATCATACCTGCATTTGTGGGTGAGCGATACCGGGTGCGGCATGGATCAGGATATCCTCGACCGGATCTTCGAGCCCTTTTTCACCACCAAGGAAAAGGGCACGGGAACGGGAATGGGCCTGGCCACCGTGCACGGCATTGTCTCAGATCTGTCAGGCGCAGTCACGGTCTTTAGCGCCATAGGAGGCGGCAGCACCTTTCATGTCTACCTGCCGAGCTGCAAAGGCGAAGATCGAGGGAACAGGGCCGGCAGGGAGGACACCCTGCCCAGGGGCAAGGGAGAGAGAATCCTCCTTGTCGACGACGAATCAGCCATCCTGGCGTTTGCACAGAGCATGATCGAGCAGATGGGATATTCGGTGAGAACCCATTCATCGAGCATCCAGGCACTGGAGGCCTTTTCACAGGCACCCCACGCCTTTGATCTCGTGATTACCGATCAGACCATGCCTCTGCTCACAGGGGTTGATCTGGCAGCAAAAATGCTGGCGATCCGCAGCGATATCCCGGTCATTCTCATTACCGGCTTCAGTGAGATCGTATCTGCCGAGCAGGCCCGGGAGCAGGGGATCAGCGTGTATCTGGAAAAGCCCTTTACCCGCAACTCCCTGGCCAAAGCCATCAGCCGGGCACTGAGCGCATCCTGAGAACCGGCAGACCCCGGCCTCTCATCGAAAAAAAGCGCCTGCCGTATGCCGTGAATAATGCTGCATGGCCTTGATATCCGGCGGACAGGCCCTTATATAGTTTGGTAAATATACCCGTACGATTACAGCGATGAACATATTCGCCCGATCAAGGGGAATCCCTGAACATTCATGATACGATACTGTTCTTGTTCAAGAAGGGTAAAACGTCAGGAGAGTGCAGCGGATGAATACGAAGACCGCGGTTTTACGTCAGCAGAAACTTCCCCCCATGTCAACTATCCCGCGACTTCGTTCCAGGGAACCTTGATGGATCAGGCGCTGGAAGCCGTGACCCTCACGGTATTGCGAACCTCCTCTGCCAGTGTTCTCCGGTATCGACTTTCTTCGCTCTCCGAATTCTTTTTTCATAACAGGATGGGGCTGGAGAAACCAAGAAGGAGGATGGCAGATGGCGGACAAAACCTTTCCCACTGCGCTCGATCCGAACCCATCGTCGCCGGACAGCAGCGGCTTCGTGAAGAACAGCGATCATTCGTTTCCGATGACCATGGACCATATCTATCCCGATTTCTTCATCAGCTTTGACCTTCTTCCCCTGCATCTCTTCGAAGAGGCGGGAAGATTCGCGCCCGGGATCACGGTCGTACATCTCCGGGATGCAGTGATCATCACCGCAGACCTTCCGGGCGCGCGGGCAGACGATATCGATATCGCGCTCACCCCGGACATGCTGGTGATCAGTGGCGGAAAGAATGCGGAGCCCGCGTGGAATGCCCCTATTTTCGAATCATTCCGCAAAGCCGTGCCCATACCCTTTCAGGTGAACCCCGGAGAGATACAGGCAGTCTTCCAGAACGGAATCCTGCAGGTCGTTCTCCCCAGGCTCGCGGAATGCGCCATGCAGAGGACGCCCATTCCCATTCAGGAGACATAAGGCTTTTTTTCACCGAGAAAATGTCTTGTAATTTGGCGAAAAATCTGTAGTAATATCGGTAATAATTTTGACTCCGAAAACCACTGCGGATACCTCTGTACTCTGATATGTCCGCAGTTTCATGATTTTTGGTACTGGTTTTTTAGAAAATGATAACCCTTGTACGGGTTATCATCCCCGAAGATCGAAAGGCTCGGTTGTGAGAGGGGCGAGGATTCTGATCATCGACGACGAAGAGGGCATCCGCACCACTTTCTGCGCCTTTCTGGCAAGAGAGGGATATGCGCCCCTAGCGGTTCCGGACTATCCGAAGGCAATGGAGGCCCTGGCCGGTCCGCCCTTTGATCTCGTGTTCGCGGATATCGTGCTGGACTCGTATTCCGGGGTGGAGATCCTCAAGGAGATCAAGGTCCGGGGCCACCAGTGCCCGGTGGTCATGATCACCGGAGCGCCCGAGATCGAGACAGCGGCGGCATCGCTGCGCCTGGGCGCGTTCGACTATCTCGCCAAGCCCATAAGAAAGGAGCTCCTCGTCCGCGTCACCAAGCACGCCCTGCAGCACAAGGCACTTCAGGACGAGAAGCGCATCATCAAGGCGGAGAAGGAGCAGTACCGCCTTCATCTGGAGGCCATCTTCAGAAGTGTGGAAGACGCCATTGTCACGGTGGACGGCAATGAGCGGATCATCCAGGTGAACGAGGCCTCGGAACGGATCTGCGGCCTTCAGATGCACGAGGTGACCGGAGAATCGTGCGATTCCCTCAAGCCCCTGTGCGACGGGAAATGCTTAGGCGTCGTAAAGCAGGCCCTGAAGACCGGACGCGCTGTCCGCGAATACCGGATCGAGTGCAGACATCCGCACCGGGCCAACCAGGAGGTGGTTGTCAATGTTTCCCCCTTGCGTGACAGCACGGACCGGCAAATCGGCGCGGTCATGATCATCCGGGACATCACCCGGCTCTCGCTGCTGGAAAAAGAACTTCAGGAACGCAACCAGTTTCACGGCATCATCGGGAGAAACCGGGGGATGCAGGAGATCTACGACCTCTTGGACAATCTCAAGGACATCGACACCACAGTGCTCATTACCGGGCCCAGCGGCACGGGCAAGGAGCTTGTGGCACGGGCTATCCATTTCGGCGGGGCACGGGCGGCCCGGCCCTTCGTGGTGGTAAACTGCTCGGCCCTGGCGGAAAATCTTCTGGAAAGCGAGCTGTTCGGCCACATTAAGGGCGCATTCACCGGCGCCATCAAGGACAAGACCGGCCGGTTCCAGAGGGCGGACCACGGCACCATATTCCTCGACGAGATCGGCGACATATCTCCCAGGATACAGCTCAAGCTGCTGAGGTTCCTGGAAAACAAGGAGTTCGAACGCGTGGGAGACTCCACCCCTATCAAGCTCGATGTCCAGGTCATCACCGCAACGAACCAGGACCTGAAAGAAAGAGTGGCCAAAGGAGAGTTCCGGGAGGACCTCTACTACCGGCTCAAGGTGGTGGAGATCAAGCTGCCCCCCCTTGCAGCCAGGCGCGATGACATCTCCCTGCTCGTCAACCACTATGTCGGCGTGTTCAACCAGCGGTTCGGCAGGCAGATCTCAGGGATTTCTCCGGAGGCGGAGAATCTGTTTATGGAATACCCGTGGCCCGGGAACATCCGTGAGCTCATCCACACGCTGGAGCATGCCTTTGTCGTGTGCAAGAGGCCTGTGATCGAACTGACCGACCTCCCGCCCGAGATCCGGGAGCACGCCTTGCCGGAAAAAGACTTCGGAAGGGAAGCTGCCCGGGAAAAGGGCCGGATCATGGACGCCCTCGGGCAGGCGGGCGGAAACAAGGCCAAGGCAGCCAGAATCCTGGGCATCAGCCGTCAGACCATCTATCGCAAGCTTCGGGATTACAAAAATGACAATCGTTTAGGATAACTGTATGATGTGACGCTTCTGTCACTGTAACACCACCTGCATACGCGACACATCCCGCCCATGGATTACCAAATCGCAATCTCCCTGCATTGCATATAACTATTTGTTTTAATTATATTATTAAGTCTAAATCTCCCTCGCTTCATCCGGTCGGCACGCTTATTGTCATACAACCATGAACAATGACCGGCTTACTGCAAAGGTCAAAGGAGGAAAATCACCATGTCCAGCGATGCGCTGATCACCCGGCTTGAGCCGGACACTACGGCCGGATTCCTTGACAACGACACAGGAACCCTCCTCATTGCCTGCCTGAAGAAGGATCGAGGCTTCAGAGAGAATCTGGGTCGGCTGGGCGAGGCCGCTTCCCTGCTCAGAGAGGACGGCATGGTCATAGGATACGTGCTGGACGACATGCTCCCTTATTTCGCCGACCGCTTCGGCATCGCGGGCACGCCCACCTATCTTATGATCAGAAGCGGTATCATCATCGGGACACTCCTGGGAAAAATCACGGTTCCCGCCCTGGTCCGGTTTGTCAGGGAAATGGACAGAGAATACCGCTCCCCGAGCCAAGACAGAGAAACAGGGGAAGCCGGAAACAGCACCGGCCCGGGCGGGCAAACAAGGCTCAAGACGATATGAACAGGCCCAGCAGGTCCCGCTTCAGGGAGTCCGCCCGGCTCCATGGTCATAGCCTCTCAGAATGTCAGTGGTATTTCCGCACCCTGCCCCACGAAGGAGCGCGGGATTTTCATAAAAACCACCCGAAAATCCAATCTCAAGGAGGAGCATATGTTTAAGAACCTGAAGGTAGGAACAAAGCTTATCCTGGTGGGATCAGTGATCCTTCTGGTCCCCCTGGCCACCGTGGGCTTCTTTGCCGTGAG
>JALNWY010000131.1 GCA_023230665.1 Deltaproteobacteria bacterium | reverse complement strand
TGAATCGTCTCCCGGTACGGGTCCAGCTTACTTGGCCGCTGCCTGGCCTTCCTGTCCCGCAAAGCCGAATCGGGATCATGGAGATACTTTCTGACAGTCTCCCGGGAGATCCCCAGCCGCTTGATTCGTTGCACCTCGCCCCATGCTAGCCAAGTAATCTTCCATAAAGGAAGATGGGAACATTCTCATCCGGACGTGAGATAGTCACATGTGAATCGACTGTGCAGTTTTCGATTTCATCAAGAAACTGAGCAACACGGCCAAGCGTCCCTTGGCCAGTCGAATTAATAAGGACGTCGCCAAATCTAACGAGTTTGTTTGGTGGTACCTCTTTCGATTGGCGGCGTGCAAAATCCAGTGTCAATTTCTTATCTCGAATGCATTTCTGGTTCATGACTATCCCAACAGCTTCATCGTCATAATGAGGGATTATGCCGCGAGAGATAAATGATGATTTTCTTCCGATTATTGATTTCTCCCACCCCTCGGGCACGCAGTCAATGATCTTGACGTGCTCGTGGCCGGGAAAGCGGAGGTGGATAAACCATTCCCTGTAGAGCAGCCGCGCCTTGCCGCCGCGCATGGGCAGATTGGCTACGATTGAGTCCTTGACGCTTAAATACCGGCTGTAGGCGTGACGAAGAAAGATCAGGCCCATCACGGGCAGGAAATACTCGTTGCTGGCATAGTTCGAGTTTGCCTGCAATGTATCCGCCGCAGTCCAGAGCCGCTTTTCAATCGCTTCGATATTCTCCAGGTGTATCAATACCCAGTCTCCTTCTGTGTGTTATCTTGATGTGCCCGTTCGCTGCGCCTACGAGTCGAATACCTGCCAGTTGTCTTTATACGGCAATAAGGGGCCATAATTGGTAGCAGGCATATTGCTCGGCTTATTCCGATCTCTGTAAGATGCGCCGAAGAACGCATGGACCTGCTTTTCAGCAAGCTGTGCGCGGTCCTTATTCCATAAATCAAGCAATGCCATTCCTGTCTCCTCTTGCAGCAAGACGCACAGAGTATAAACTGTTATCTCGTGAAATATTATAGCAGTACGGAAGGGTTATAGCAATAAGAACGATTTATTAAGCACATACAGAATCGGGTGGTGCTGAGAAGGCGGATATGAGCCAAGGCATACAGCCAAAGGGGGTAGAGAGATACCCTATAAGAAGTAACTCATTGAATTTTAATGCCCCCGGCAGGAATCGAACCTGCGACACCAGGATTAGGAATCCTGTGCTCTATCCCCTGAGCTACGAGGGCATGGGGGTTAATTAAACACAGGAGGGTGTATAGTCAAGGGGAATGTTGCCAGGCAACCATTCACAGTTATTCCGTCTTGTATAACCATCCTTCATGCGCTATATCTCCCATGTCATGAAACCCCCTGAGATTCTCTCTCCTGCCGGAAACCCGGAACACCTGGAGACCGCGTGCCTCTACGGCGCGGAGGCCGTGTACCTCGGGGTGCGCGGAGGAGCGAATCTCAGGGCCGGGGCGAGGAACTTCTCCCTGGATGAGCTTGCACAGGGCGTTTCCTACGCGCATGACCGCGGGGTCAGGGTCTACCTCACGCTCAACACCTATCCCCACGACGCCCAGATGGAGGGCCTGCCGGATATCGTCAGCCATGCCCGTGAAGCCGGCGTGGATGCCGTCATTGTCTCTGACATCGGGGTGCTGAGCCTGGTGAGGGAGATCGCCCCGGACATGCCCCTTCACCTGAGCACCCAGGCCAATACCGTGAACTCCCGGGCGCTCCGGGCGTGGGCCGGTCTCGGGGTCAGCAGGGTGATCCTCGCCCGGGAACTCTCGTTTGAGGAGATCTCGAGGATGAAGGCGATAAGCCCGGTCGAGCTGGAGGTCTTTGTGCACGGAGGGGTGTGCATCTCTGTCTCCGGCAGGTGCCTGATCAGCAACTACCTCTGCAGCCGGGACGCAAACCAGGGCAGATGCACGCAGCCCTGCAGGTGGGACTACGCCCTTGTAGAGCGCTCAAGGCAGGGAGCATACATGCCTGTTGAAGAGCGGGACGGCTACACCTTTCTCTTCAACTCTAAAGATCTGTGCCTGCTCCCGGTCATGGACAGGGTCATGGCCCTGGGCGTGGACGGTCTCAAGATCGAGGGCAGGGGCCGCACCGCGCTCTATATCGCGACCGCGGTGCAGACCTACCGCAAGGCCAGGGACGCATACATGAACAACCCGCAGGGATTTGCCCTGAACCCTGAGTGGATGCAGGAGCTCGGGAAGATCAGCAACCGGGGCTATTTCACCGGCTTTTTCCTGGGCAGCCCGGATGAGCAGGATATCAACTATGACTTCTCCGGATACGTCCACACCCATCATCTGGCGGCAAAGGTGAAGGAGATCAAAGGCGAGCTCACCGTGTTCGAGGCGCGCAATCCCCTCATCGAGGGCATGGAGGGCGAGTGGCTCTCATCGGATGGCATGAGCCGGAAGATTGTCTTTTGGAACATGATGATCGAAGGATGCCGGAGGGAGAGGATCAGGCCCAACGAGCTCTTCGAGATGAAGGCCGGCTTTGCCCCCCTGCCCGGAGAACTGGTCAGAAAGCCCTGCAGCGAGGGCGACAAGGTGATACGGAAAGAGGCATGCAATACCTTTGCAACCAGGATGAGCACATGAATGACAGGATACTCGGCGGGCTCAACCCCGAGCAGGAGCGGGCGGTCCGGCACGTGAACGGGCCCATCCTCATCTTTGCCGGCGCCGGCTCGGGCAAGACCCGGGTCATCGTGCACCGGGTGGCCTACCTCATCTCCCAAGGGATATCGCCCAGGGAGATCCTGTGCCTCACCTTCACCAACAAGGCCGCAGGCGAGATGAAAGAGCGCCTCAAGGCCATCATGGGAAGGGCCGACATCCTGCCCTGGGCCGGTACCTTCCATGCCTTTGGTGCGTGGCTCCTCAGACAGGAGGCGCATCGCATCGGCCTTCCCTCGTCGTTCGTGATCTATGACGAGGCCGACCAGCGGTCCCTCATGGGCAAGTGCCGCAGAGAGCTCAATATCAACTCCGAGCGGGGTACGGACGCCTCCCTTGCCTGGCTCGCCAATTACACCCGGGACACCATGAAGGACCTCACCGAGGTGGCGGGAAACTATCCCTTCAACCCGCAGCCGGTTCTCGAACTCTACGAGAAGAGAAAGAGGGAGAACAAGGCCGTGGACTTCGCCGACCTGCTCTATGTTCCCTGCGTGCTGTTCTCCGATTACGATGATCTCAAGCAGAAATACCGGAGCCGGTTCCGGTATATCCTGGTGGACGAGTACCAGGACACGAACACGGCCCAGTATGTCTTTCTCATGAACCTCGCCGGAGACGAGGCCAATATCTGCGTGGTGGGCGACGACGATCAGTCCATCTATGGCTGGCGGGGAGCCAACGTGGACAATATCCTGAAATTCCGCGATGATTTTCCCAATGCCGAGGTGGTCGTTCTGGAGCAGAATTACCGCTCAACCGAGGAGATCCTCGGCGCTGCCTCGGCCCTCATCGCAAACAACCAGTGCCGGGCGCCCAAGAGGCTCAAGTCCGTGCAGGGCAGGGGCAAGGACATCACTGTATGCGAGCACATGGACGATGAAAAAGAAGCGGGCCATACCGCCATCGCAATAGAAAACCTTATCCGATCGGGCGTGAGCCCCCGGAAGATCGGGGTGTTCTACCGGGTCAACGCACTTTCCCGGGTCCTTGAAGAGGCCTTTGTCCGCCGGAGAATCCCCTATGCGGTCTACGGCGGGATGCGGTTCTACGAAAGGAGAGAGGTCAAGGATCTCCTGGCCTATCTGAGAATCCTGGTCAACCCGGCGGATACCGAGGCCCTGGACCGCATCATCAATGTGCCCTCCCGGGGTGTCGGCGAAAAGACACTGGCCGCGCTCAAGGCCTTTGCCCGGAAAAAGGGCATCCCGGCCGTGAATGCCATCGAGGATGCGGTCGCGGGCAAGATTGTCAGGGGCGCCGGACTGCGCGGGATCGAAAGCTTCGGCCGCGTGTATCGCGAACTCGCCCGTCGCGTGGGCATGGGGGATGTGGCCCTGCTGCTGAGCCAGATCATCGAGACCACGGGATTCGGCACGGCGCTCAAGGCAGAGGTGGACGGCGAGGACCGGCTCAACAACGTCAGAGAGCTCATCGCAAGCGCCCAGGACTGGTGGGACATCGGCCGATACCTGGAGGAAAAGGCCCTGATGAGCGCGGTCGACATGGACGCAGGCGAGAGTGTCAGCGTGATGACCCTGCACATGTCAAAGGGCCTGGAGTTCGATCACGTGTTCATCCTCGGCCTGGAAGAGGGCCTGCTTCCCCACGCCAGGTCAATGGATACCAGCCGCGAGATCGAGGAGGAGCGCCGCCTGCTCTATGTGGGCATCACCCGCGCCCGCAGGGAAGTCACCCTCTCCTGGTCCCGGCAGCGCACCATCTACGGCCGCGAGGTGTTCCAGGTGCCTTCGGGATTTCTCTCCGAACTCGTTTCAGGCGAGCTCCACAGAAAAAAAGTCTGAAGAGTGCATCCAAAATTTCACCTTTGGGGGGGTATAGCTGCTCTGCCTCGGTGCCGGAGATGACCTCCTCCTTGTTCAGGGGAGGGGTTCGGCTCATCTGTACGATGGCGAGCATGGCGCGCAAAAGCGGGAAAAACCCCGGATAGGCGTCATGATCAATGGAGCGCTCAGCCCCTTCCTGCTGTAACGCCTGCTGAGAGGCGCCAGCATGTCGAGGGTCTGCGGGGTGATTTCCGTGAGCACGAGCACAGGGTTTACATCCGACTTGCCGGGCAGATAGTCGCCGGTGACACAGCCTCCGGCCAGGGACACGGATAGGATCTTTTCCGGGAAAGAGGCCAGGATATCCTGCAGAAAGGATCGGAAGTTCTTCTGCACCCGTGGGGAGAGGCCAGGCAGATTAGCGCTGTTTGTCTGTTCACTCATTGATCGTGACAATGCATGGGCTTTTTCTAAAAGAACCCAATTGCCTCTTTTTTATATTGCCCATCTCGCAGCAACGGTCAAGAATATTTCGGGGCATAGAGAAATATAATCAATATAATCATAATAATAAAAGGCCTGTATGGTGTTTTCTAATGCTGTGCGAAAAGCGGGCAAAAAAAAAGCCAGAAGAAGTTAGGTGTGAGGACAAAGCACGAGAGGACTTGTCCCCTCTTCTGGCGTAAAGGAGGTCAGAACAACACTTGTTGTACATAGCCTATACAATAATATTGTATGACAGTAAATCGGAAATGTTCCATCCGGGGCGTGGTGAAACAGCTTATTTTTATGTAGGACAATGCCTACATACCTTCGCCGGTACGTTTCCTCCTCCTATATCCATGTGAGGGGAGGGCCGACGAAAAAGGCGCAAGGGGTTTTCTTCTTTTTAGTCGATCAGTTTGTTCTGTACTGCATACAGAACGATTTCCGCATTGTTCTTCATATTCATCTTTTCCAGGACCCGCGAGCGGTAGGTGCTTACGGTTTTGACACTCAGGGCGAGTTCAAGCGCGATATCCTTTACCGACTTGCCGGTAGAGAGCATGTGCATCACCTGGTATTCACGATCCGAGAGGATCTCGTGCAGGGGTTTGCTTGCATCCCGGTCGAGCTCATAGGTCAGCCGCTCGGCCAGTGTGGAGCTGATATACTTCCTCCCTGAGGCCACCTTGCGGATGGCGGTGATCAATTCGTCGGGAGCGCTCGCCTTGGTGAGATACCCGGACGCCCCTCCCCTGAGCACCCGGACCGCATAGTGTTCTTCCGGGTACATGCTCAGGATGAGCACCGGAAGCTTCGGCTTGAGCTGTTTCAGCTCGCGTAAAACCTCCAGACCGTCCCTCCCGGGCATGGATATATCCAGGAGGACGACGTCAAAGTTGGTCTTGGCGGTACAGTCGAGCACTGCCTGGCCGGAGTCCGCCTCATCCACCACAAGGATATCTTCAGTGTCTGAAAGAATCTGCTTCAAGCCTTCTCGCACAATGGGGTGATCGTCAACCACAAGCACTCGTATCATCGTGAATCCTCACATCGTCAACAGGTATGGAGATCACCACCGTGGTCCCCTTCCCCTTCTTGCCGGAAATACCGGCCTTTCCTCCGCAGAAGTATGCTCGTTCCTTGATTCCCATGAGACCGTATGATTTTGCACTCTGTATTTGCTCTTCCGTAATTCCGATTCCGTTATCCCCCACCGTCATCTCGAAGATGCTCCCCTTCGTGATCAAAGAGGTCCTGACTTTGGTGGCCTGCGCATGCCGGGCAACGTTTGTCAGGGCCTCCTGAAAAATGCGGAATACCGACGTGGCCTGATCCGGTCTGAGGATAATGTCATCCGGTTCGACCGTGAGACTGCATCTGATCCCGGTTCGATTCTGAAATTCACCGGCCTGCCATTCCATGGCGGCGACCAGGCCGAGGTGGTCCAGAAGCCCAGGCCTAAGGTCCATGGTGATACGTTTCACCGACTGGATGGTCATATCCACGAACGTAAGCATATGATCCACCTTTGTGCTCAGGGATGCGGGATCGGGGGGCAGTTTCTTGGCAAGATATGACAGGTCCATCTTCAGGGCCGTGAGCACCTGCCCGAGTTCGTCGTGGATCTCTCTGGCTATGCGGGTGCGCTCACGTTCGCGGACATCCTGGGAATGCTTATGAAGGTTGCGAAGCTGCTCCTGAGAAATCTTGAGCTCTTCCGAGGTCTTTTTCGTCTCGGTGATATCCAGAAGCGAGATGAGACTCTTTCTGGTTCCGGGCAGCAAAGTGGCGGTGACGTACAGATCCCTCAACCTGCCGTGTCTGTCCCTGAAGCAAAAGTCATAGTTCCTCGGGGCTGTTCCGCCATGCATCCTTCTGAGAACATGGTACTTCATGATGCGATAGATATCCTCCTGCAAGGCGAATTCCGTCCAAGACCTCTTTCCCTCGATATCCTCCCGGGAATAGCCCGAGAGATGCTCGAATTCACTATTGGCAAGGGATATGGTGGTGTCTTCTTCGATAATGACCATGGCGGTGCCGGTGCTTTTGAAAATGGCGCGGTAGGTTTCTTCGCTCTGCCTGATGGCATCCTCCGCTCCCTTTCTCTCGGTGATGTCGCGTGTCATCCCCACATAGCCCGCAGGCTGTCCCCAGGAGTCCTGGATAAGGGTGCCCGTGATCTCCACCCAGATGTGAGACCCGTCCTTGCATATCATTTCGAGCTCAAGGGTTTGTGAGATCCCGCCGGAATCAGGCCCTTTCCGATCATGGGTGTCAGAGAGCCAGGCAAGGGCTTTCTTCAGTTCACGGTAAGAGCCGTGTGTGAAGACCTTCTCCATGGGAAGGCTCATGGCCTCTTCCACCGTGTATCCCCTGGCCTTTTCCACAGAAGGGCTGATATAGGTATAGCGCAAGTCCATGTCAAGCGCCCAGATCACGTCGCGCATATTTTCCGCCAGAAGACGGTAGCGTTCATCGCTGGCGCGCAGATACTCCTCTGCCTGGTGCTCTGCCGTGATGCCGTGTACGATTCCCTGGAGATTATTATGCGCGAACGATCGACAGCGCTCCTCACTGAGTCTCGGCGCACGTCCTGTCTGTTTCTGGGCAGTGATATCGATGCCGGCTCCACAGATGAAATCCACGGTCCCGTCCTCGCAATAGGAAACCGTGCCTTTCCATTGCACAATACATTCTTCACCGGTTTTTGTTATGATATGCGAGATACGCGGCCGCGACTTCCCGCTCTGCACGAAATCGGTCAGCTCCCGGGTGATCGCCTCGTGCTCCCGGGCGGGAAAGAACAGGGAGAGCGAGTCTTGGCCCACCACCTCATCAAGGGTGCGGCCTGTTTTGTTCAGCAGTGCGTTGTTTGCCGCTATGATGGTCCCATCGGGGTTTATCGCCAGGAAATAGGTGAGAGACTCACGGAAAAGGATGCTTGAAAAGACCTTCTGTCGTTCTTGGGGCCTTTTTTCTCTTGAGCGCTCGATGAGGGCGCCGTGAGCAGACATCCACACGACCAGCGCCGCCGTAAGGATGAAAAGGGTTTCCACAACGGCATCAGGCCAGTCGCCGGGTATGCCGAAGAGCAGGTACGGGATGTCGAGCAGCTCGCTGAGCCAGACGAGCACAATAAGAAGGGCAAAACAACCGGGTATGACGTATTTGTGCAGCCGGCGGCTGCGCTGCGGGCGATGAGACCGGACATCTTCCCTTCCGGCGTTGTCCTGCAGCACAGCGTGTTCTCCGGTGCCGCTGTGACTGTCCATATTCTTCCTGATGAATGGTTCTGTCTGCATCCGCTTTTGCTCCGGCTGTAAGAACTCCTCGAATCCGCCTTTATTCCCCGCTTTCGGTGAGAGGATTGTGCCGCAGCACCCCGCCTGATCACGGCGGGCCTGGGGCTGTAATACCCCCGGTTTCATAGCATGCCTGATCCGGACAGATAAATAACAAATAACTACAATCCCCTGATCCTTACACAAGGATCAAGGGAACGAGAATTCATTAATGAACAGGCCCAAGCCTCAGAAAAGGCAGGTGTCAGAATATTCCTCTGAACATGCCGCAATGCAAGAATACATCAAGATAAGGGCCGAGCGATTTTTCCGCCGTTCCTCTCTT
>JALNWY010000130.1 GCA_023230665.1 Deltaproteobacteria bacterium | reverse complement strand
GCTGAATATGGGCAGCTTCTGACCCCTCACCAGCACATTGAGCCCGTCGATGGCCGAGATGCCGGTCTCGATGAACTCGGCCGGGGGCATGCGGGAGGCCGGATTGGCAGGCACGCCGTTGATATCCTGGTATTTTCGGGAGATGATGGAAGGTCCGCCGTCTATGGGTTTGCCGCTCCCGTCGAAAATGCGGCCGAGAATGTCCGGGGAGACCGGCAGCTTCAGGGTTTCGCCCTTGTATCTCACCTTGCTGTTGAGGAGATCGACCTCGCTCACCCCGCCGAACACCTGGACCACGGTGGTGTCCTTGCCGACTTCGATGACCTGGCCGCTGCGGACCTCGCCCGTGCCCAGCTCCACATCGACGATCTCGTTGTACTGGATGCCCGGGATGCTCTCGATGATGAGCAGAGACCTCCGGGCCGTGCTGATGGCCTTGGTCTGTCTGGTAAAGAGCTGCATGGAATCCATCACATCCCTCCTTCTTCAAGGGAGGCCGCGCCCCCTGCCATGTCCTGCCGGATGGAATCGATGTACTGATCGAGTTCCTCGTCGGGCACGTCCTTCATGCGCGAGATCCTCTGCTTGATCCGCGACGCAGAGATCTCGCTCACCATCATCCCTGTCTCGGCCAGGTCCCTGGCGAAATCATTGAACTTCATGATCGTGCTGAGCATCAGGTGGGAACGCTTGGGGTCGGAATAGGTGTCAACGGGATGATACGCGCTCTGCATCAGAAAATCCTCTCTGATCATGCGCGCGATCAGGAGCAGCAGCTTGTCGTTTTCCGGCAGGGCCTCCGGGCCCACCAGCCGGACGATCTCCTCGAGCTCGGCCTCCTTCTGGAGAGTGATGAGCGCCTGGTCGCGGACCTCGGTGTAGTCCGGGCTTATCCTCTCCCACCAGGTGTCAACAGAGTCGGCATACCGGCTGTAGCTCTGGAGCCAGTTGATGGTGGGGAAATGCCTCCGGTTCGCCAGAGCCACGTCGAGCGAGTAGAGGGCGTCCACGATCCGAAGCGTGTTCTGGGTTACGGGCTCGCTGAAGTCCGCGCCCGGAGGGCTCACGGCCCCGATGACCGTGGCTGAGCCGATCCGGCCGGGGCTTCCGAGGCACTCCACCTTGCCCGAACGCTCGTAGAAGGCTGACAGGCGCGAGCCCAGATAGGTGGGGAACCCCTCCTCGCCCGGGGTCTCCTCGAGCCGGGCCCCGATCTCGCGCATGGCCTCTGCCCAGCGCGAAGTGGAGTCGGCCACCAGGAGGATGTCGTAGCCCATGTCACGGTAGTACTCGGCCATGGTGATCCCGATGAAGATGCTGATCTCGCGCGCCACCACGGGCATGTTGGAGGTATTGGCGATAAAGATCTCCTTCTCCTGCAGGTAGCGCCCCGAGCCCGGGTCTTTGAGCTCCTTGAAGCTGTGGAGAACATCGGCCATCTCGTTGCCGCGCTCGCCGCACCCCACATAGATGTTCAGCTGGGTCTGGGACCAGCGGGCCATCTGCTGGAGGTTCACGGTCTTGCCCGTGCCGAACCCGCCGGGAATGGCGGCCTTGCCCCCCAGGGCCAGGGGGAAGAGATAGTCCATGATCCGGGTGCCGGTCACCAGCAGGTCTTCGGGGTCGAACCGCCGCTTGTAGGGCCTGGGTTTTCTCGCCGGCCACCGCTGCATGAGCGTGAGCGGCCTGGTTTTGCCGTTGGATCCAAGCAGGGCAACGGTTTCTTCCACCGTGTATTCGCCTTCTTCGATGGAGTCGATGACGCCGCTCATCCCGGGCGGAACCATGACCCTGTGTTCGATGAGACCGGTCTCCTGAACAGCACCGATAATATCTCCGCCCTCCACGTGCGCCCCCGCCTTTATCGCAGGCGTGAAGCGCCATTTCTTTTCCCGGTCAAGGGCATGGGTCCGTACGCCCCGGTGCAGGAAGTCGCCGACCTCGGCCTTCATGGTCACCAGCGAGCGCTGCACGCCGTCGTAGATGTTCCCCACGAGCCCGGGCCCCAGCTCGGCCATCAGGATCTCGCCCGTGCCGTCGACCTTTTCTCCCACGGTCAGCCCGACCGTGTCCTCGTAGACCTGGATTACCGCCTTGTCTTGCTCCAGCCCGATGATCTCGCCATTGAGCCGCTCTTCGCCTATCTCCACAACCTCGTACACCTGGGAACCGCGCATGTCTTCCGCGATGATCACAGGTCCTGAAATCCTCCAGATCTTTCCCATAGGTTAAAAACCCCTCGCATACTATATTTCGATATTGAATCCGATGAGTTGCTTGGTATAGGCCTCGTAGAAGGCCTTTACATCCATGGCGGCGGCCCGGTATCCCGAGGGCACGGTGATAATGACCGGGGAGTACTGCTTTTTCTCCCTGCGTGAACGGATAAGGTCCTGAACATGCTCGGCCCACACCTCGGGCAGCACGATCACGGCAACCGAGGCGTCCTTCAGGAAGGTCTCCAGGGCCTCAAGCACTGATTCCGCTGTATTCTGTCCTTCATCGATGACCCGGTACTTCTGTACCCCGGCCAGGCCCAGGAGCGCTCTCTGATCCCTGGCGCCGATGACCGCCATGGTCAGGTTCTCCCGTCTCTTCATACGCCCGCCGCCAGATAATCCTTGACCTCGGCCAAGGGCAGCCTGTCTTCCACGGCCTTCAGGGCGACCCGCACATTGCGCACCTCGTGCTCCTTGAAGATGAGGTGCCACAAGACCGCACAGGGAGACAGGGGCCTTGGAGAAAGCAGCTCGCGGACCCGCAAGAGCAGCTCCGACTCCATGATCCGGTCAACGACATAAGGGCCCTGCTGTTCGACCTGCCGGGCTATCTCCCGGACAATGGCATGATATGGGGTTTCCTCGAGCTTGCCTGCGATTTCCTGGATCTTGAGACCCGCAAGTCCTTGCACCAGATCCGGGGTGAGCAGGCACCCTCCGGAGAGGGCGCCTCTTTTGTCGATCATGCCCGCGGCCCCGGAGGCAGCCGCCCTCAGGACCCTGCCCAGGATCAGGTGGTCGAGGAGGATGCCGTGCGCCCGCAAGAGGATCTCGTGATCATCCATGTGCTGAAGCGTTTCCCGGAGCAGCTTGAGATACAGATGGTCGAGCCCCCTCTCCGCCTGTCCGAGGCCCCTGCGGTCGATCTCGGTCATGTTCCGGATGGGTTCGGCATATTCTGCCATGCGACCCATGACAAGGACAGAGGCGACCTCGCCCGGAGACTGCGCCCGGGACAGGTCGTTGAGCAGTCCCTGATCAAAGAGGGTCCCGGCAGGGATCATGTGCGCCGGTCTCTGGAAGACCGCTGTTCTGAGAGCGCTGATGATGTTGGTCACATCATACTTGTGCAGATAGCGGTCTATGAGCCTGACTGTGGATGGATCGAGCTTAAGCCTCCTGACCCGGTCAAAGTAGTGATCGAGATATTTCCAGAGCAGGTTGTCCATCTCATCGAACCTCGCTGCTCCATACTCGGCAAGAAATCCGCCCAGGTCGGCGCCCTTCATGAAATCCACGGCCTCGGCCATGGTCGCGGCGCGCAGGAGGATCTCTTCGAGCATGTGGTATCTCACGCCTTTTGCCTCCCGGGCCTTCAGGACAGCGGTGAGGAATGCGAACCGATTGCGGGCAAGTCTCATTGTCTGCGGTCTCCGAACAGGATATCGCCCACCTGGGGCATGATTTTGGGTATGAGCATTTCGAGCCTGGTGTCAAAGGTGTTGTCCACGCTCACCTTCTCATCGAGGCTCTCGCTGATGACCCCGCCCATGCATGCGATCTCCTGCACGTCTGTTATGCGCTTCCTGAGCTTCGGATCGCGGGAGATGATCTCTTTTACCTTTGCCATATCCTTGCCCGCGGTTTTGATTTTCAGCGGCTGCTCCGACTGGAAGGCGCCCACGGCCTCATTGATGAGATGCGACAGGGCGCCTGTTTCCGGGGCGTTATCGGTCAGACTCTTTCTTACCCGGCCGATCATCTCTTTGATGATGTCGTCCTTTTCCTTCAGGAGTTCCTGCCGGGCCTTTAGATCGGCCTGGGCAATGATCCGGGCCGCTTCGCGCCTCGAATCGGAGAGGAGCCTCTGCTTTTCGGTCTCGAAACGCTGCCGCCACTGCTCCTCGGCCTTGAGGACCCTGTCTCCGGCCCTGGAGCGCGCTTCATTGAGGAGGTCCAGGGCCTCCTGCCGGGCCTTGGAAAGAATGGCATCCCGCATTTTCGGGGTTTCCATGGCTTTTGTCCTCCCGCCGGTCTACATGAGCTGAAGCATGCTCAGGGCCATGATCGTGAAAACCAGCCCCAGGACACCGATCAGCTCCACGAAGACGGCCAGCATCAGGGTCGAAGTGAGTATCTGTCCTCTGGTCTTGGGCAGCAGGGCGATGCCCGATGCGCACACCGAACCCTGGTATATGGCGGAGAACAGCTCGGCAAAGGCAGCCATGATCCCGATAGAGAGCACTGCGACCCCGCCTGCGATGCCCTCGGTGAGTTTCGGCAGCACCGCGGTAAGAATGATGATCAGGATGATGAGCCCGTAGAAGCTCTGGGTCATGGGAAGAGAGGCCAGCACAATGACGTTCCGAAGCTGTCCGGGCTCTTCCGAGAGGGTCCCCACGCCCGAGGATGCGGCGTTGGCGATTCCGATGGAAGAGCCGGCAAGCCCGCCGGCCAGTGCAAGTGCTCCACCTAATAGCGCCAGGGCCTGAATAAGGGTCATAACGTTTCACCTCTTTTTTGTTATGATTTTCTCCCCACGAAAACAGTGCTCTGTCGGGATATTTGAAATGGCGAATAATCCCTTCCCCCTCCCTCGTAGAACTTGAGCAGAAATTCCACAAAACAGAGCCTCAAGGAATGGATGAACGCCGCCAGGGAACTGAGCAGGAGATTGAATATATGGAAGATGGTGAGCAGGACCACCCCGATCAGGAAACTCAGGCCTGCCCCGATGAGTCCGGGAACGGCGCTCCCCAGGCTCGAGGAGACCCAGTCGGAGAGGAGGTTGAACGATGATGCCAGATAAAAACTGGCGAGCCCCACACCGGCCAGCCGCGAATAGGACATGATATCGCCGAGGATGCCCGTGAGGTCGAAAACCCAGAAGATGGAGCCCAGCCCGCCCATCTGGAGAAAGGACCCGATGATGACGCCCAGAACCCCCAGTGCGAGGAGATACCCGAATACCGTATAGGCGCCTGCGCTCAGGCTCAGGATGTCCATGCCCATCATGGCGTGGAAGAGATAGGGGATCCCGAAGATCTGGGCCGCGAAGAGCCCGAGCTTGTTGATCACGATGCCCATGCTGCGCTCTTTGACGCCCCTGATGAAGCTCAGCATGTGTGCGATGTTCAGATGGATCAGACCGATGATCAGGGAGAAGACGATAAAAGAGATAGGCTGCGAGAACACGGACTGGACTGCCCCCGCCAAAGCGAGCCTTTCGGGCGGGATCCCGGCATAGCGGGTGAGAAAGTCCCCCATGAATGTGCCCGACAGAGCGCCTGATACGATCGATACCATGCCGCATATGACGAGCACCCTCCGGAAGAGCCTGGGGCCCTCGGCATGAGGGTCTTCCACCAGCTTGTCGAGCACGAACCGCACAAACAGGAGCAGGCCCACGGCATAGGCCGCGTCGTTGAGCATGAGCCCGAAGAAGAAGGCGAAGAAATAGGCGATAGACGGTGTCGGGTCCCAGTCGCCGTACCGGGGGATGCTGAAGAGTTTGACAATGACCTGGAAAGGCCTGATGACTTCGGGGTTCTTGAGCTTGGTGGGCGGGATGTCATGCGGATCAGGGGGACGCGAGTCAATGAAAACCTGCTTGTCGCCGCGGGAAAACTCCGATGAAACCCTCCCGATGCTCTCCATCGGCGCCCAGCCCTCGAAAACCGTGAGGTACCGGGCGGTGGCCGACATCTCCAGGATATCGAGCCGGGAGTATTCCTGCTGGAGAATATCCCGATAGAGCACGATTTTCTCAAGGTGCTCTTCGATAATGGCCTGAATATCATTTTCCAGGGCCTCCAGATGTTCGGCCAGCTCCTCTCTGAACGTCCGCCGATAGATGTTGAACTCGCGCAGGGTCATGTCTTGGTCAATGGAGGGGAGCCGGCTCCCGCCCAGATTCGCTGCCGCCTTTTCGATGCGGTCCCGGTCATGAACCCGGGCGAGAAGATAGATCACGTCTTCACCGCCTGACTGGGCCTCCACGCGGTGCAGCAGGAGATCGCCCGCATCCTCCAGGAAGGGCCCGGTGGCCTCGCGGGCAAAGATAATCACTCGCGAAAAGAGATAGGGACCGGTATAGTGGAGATCCGCAAGCGGCACGTCGACAGACTGAGCCAGGGCCTCCAGAAACCGGGCCGACGTGTCCAGGGCATTGATCCCGGCCCTGGTGTTCTCCCTGCTCTCCAGCAGAGAAGAGAGCCGGTCTTTCAGGGCATCGATCCGGTTGAAGACCGCCCCGGGCTCCATGGGCTCAGCCTGGCGCGGGATGGCCACCTCGCGAACGCCCTTGAGACTGTCCAGAATTTCGTTTATCTCCTGAACAGCCTTTCGCGTGCGCTGCTTTTTGGCAGTGATCTCTTCCACCTCAAAGGGCAAAAGCTCCTTGGCCTCTTCCACATGGAGCACGCCCAGTTTCTGAAGATCGGCCAGGGCCGCGGGTGAGCTGTCTTTCAAGGCCGCCACCCTGACCCGCAGCATCTCTTCAGGATAATTGATGAATATCCGAACCATCTCATAACCCATAAGGCACAGACTGAGCCGCCGGAGTTTTCACATGCGATGAAAATGAGAAGAATCTTCCAATCTCTGTGGCCCCGGCATGAGGCAGGGCGCGCATGCCTGTGTTTCTGCTCACCCACCCAAGAGCCCTGATAACCACGCACAAGGAATCTGTCATGAAAAAACTCCCTATATTCATTTGCATCCATGAAAATCAAAGAAAATCAAACAAAACGATCGTAAAAACAGCAATCATTCCCATTAAAAACGAAAAGCCTTTTAATCCTTGGAATTAAAAAATAATAGAGGTTTCATGAAAGTCAAGAGAGGCAGGAGAATCTTCTTTTATCAGAGCAAGGCATTCTACGCCATGAAGGTTTATATGCCGGACATCATGCAGATCCGCCGGTCCGGGGTCCGGCTGTTCTCCACGTGAAAACCCGCGTATCCGGAACATGGTTCTCCATTGGCGGGTGATGAGATTGAATGGGGGAAAGCGGATTGAACAAGGGGGGAGAACGATCCCTCCCCCCTTGCTGTCTGATGGATTTAGACGAGCAGCGGTGCGATAACCAGTGAGATAACGCTCATGAGCTTGATGAGGATGTTCATGGACGGACCCGAGGTGTCTTTGAACGGATCGCCCACGGTGTCGCCCACGACCGCCGCCTTGTGCGCGTCGCTGTGCTTGCCGCCGAAATGGCCGCTTTCGATGAACTTCTTGCCGTTGTCCCAGGCGCCGCCGGAATTCGCCATGAACAGGGCCATGAGAACGCCGGTCAGGGTTGCTCCTGCGAGCATGCCGCCCAGAGACTCAGGCCCGAGGATATATCCGACCAGAATCGGAGCCACAACCGCCAGAATGCCGGGCTTGAGCATCTCGACCAGAGCGCCCTTGGTGGCGATGTCAACGCACTTGGCCGTATCGGGCTTGCCCGTGCCCTCCATGATGCCCGGGATCTCGCGGAACTGCCGCCTGATCTCTTCGACCATCTTGTATGCGGCCTTGCCCACCGAGGTCATGGTCATGGCCGCTACCAAAAACGGGATGATGCCGCCGAGGAACAGACCCATGACGACCCAAGGATTCATGAGGTCGATGCTCTTGAGCCCCACCGCCTGCCCGAAGGCCGAGAACAGGGCCAGGGCCGTCAGGGCTGCGGAGCCGATGGCAAAGCCCTTGCCGATTGCCGCAGTGGTGTTGCCCAGGGAGTCGAGCTGGTCGGTGATCTGCCGGATTTCCGGGCCCAGGCCCGCCATCTCGGAGATGCCGCCCGCGTTGTCCGCGACCGGGCCGTATGCGTCGACCGCCATGGTGGCGCCCACAGTGGCGAGCATGCCCACGGCCGCGACGCCGATGCCGTAGAGGCCGGCAAAGTAGGCCGAGAAGCCGATTGCCACCACGATGATGAAGAGCGGGAGGGCGGTTGACTCAAGACCCACGGCAAGGCCGGTGATGATGTTGGTGGCAGGACCGGTCTGGGATGCCTCTGCGATCTTCCGTACCGGGCTTGCCGAGCAGTACCACTCGGTTACCCAGCCGATGAGCACGCCTGCTATCATGCCCCAGAAAACGGCCCAGAACACGCCGTTGTGAACATGCATGGTCCGCACCACGATGTAGGAAATGATCAGGAAGAGGATGGCCGCGATAAGGCTCGAATACCTCAGAGCCGCTGCAGGACCTGCCTTGGCCAGGGCCTTCACGGACCACACGCCCACCAGGGAGGTGATGAAACCGACCACGACGAGCACAAGAGGCAGCGCGATGTACGAGGACTGGTTGCCTTCCCATCCGAGCACTCCCAGGCTCATGGTGGCTGCAATGGCAATGGATGCGATGACCGCGTTCACATACGACTCGAAGATGTCCGCGCCCATGCCCGCGATGTCGCCCACGTTGTCGCCCACGTTGTCCGCGATGACCCCGGGG
>JALNWY010000129.1 GCA_023230665.1 Deltaproteobacteria bacterium | reverse complement strand
CTTGACACTAAACTCGTTATTGGTCAGCTCGATCTTTGTCACATTCGGGAGGTCAAGTGCCTCAAAATCCGAACGAAGTTCCTTGTTGGTGTCGTACCAAAAGACGATACGGTGACGGTCAAAAAATTTAGCTAAGGCCTGGGCGATACGGTCATTCATGAAATCTCTTCCTTAACACAACACTCATCCAGCCACTTCCTAAACCCACGGATCGGAATGGATTGAATGGCTTCTCTTCGCTGCAGTTCCCTTCCCAAGTATTGGTAAAATCTACTTTTTGTACAGAATGGTAGGGCCTCCTGCATGGAAATATTCGGGCTTTCTTCAAAAGCATCTACCCATTCTGCAACTTCTTCGGGTGTGATCCTGGGCAAATGATATAATGAATTAATTGAATATTCGTCTGCCTTAATATTTCCATGCGGAACAGCCACATTGATCTTGATCAACAAAGCTAAAAAACGGTTATATTCACCTCCCCACGTTACAATCTGGTTATCCGAGTACTTCCAGCATTGAGGGCTTTCCCCTGAGAGCACGGCAATTTCCCATACAACCTTTCTGCTAAGCCATCGTCGCCCTTTCATGGCTGGCAGTTGAACCAATCGGCCGCTTTGTCTCCCGGTTCTTTCCAAGATCATTTCCCCGGTTGAATTGGCAGTGAGCTGCTTGACCGTTCCGCCTACAAACATCATGCCTGCCCCTATAGGGCCAGATGGGACAGCAATCAGGGTCTTGCCTGTTAGTCCATCAGTTACCTGTATTTTGCCTCCTCCAGCGATAACTGAATGGATAAGCCGCTTCTCTCCCAGATCCATGAAATGGTCCGAGGGGAGCAGAGCATCCCCTATAACGCGTAAGGTCCCGGTATCAAGCATGTCGCTCATTACCTCTTCGTTCCGATCATCACAAGTTGCAGCCGCCAAGCTACCCAATCTTAATGGCACACGGTCACGCGAAACCCCTCTCCAGGCAAAGCTCAGTATCTGTTGAAAGCGCACTGATGGTCGATCGAACTCATGGATATCATCAAGAACCCCTTTCCTTGCACATTCGTATAGAGCTTGAATTAATACCTTTTCGTTTTCACTACAGCACAAGGCGGCAACTTGGCATTTGTCGGTTTTACGGTTTCCCCTTCCAATTCGCTGTAAAAAGGAGACAACAGAGTGGGGAGGATCGTATAGAATGACGACATCAATATCACCAATATCAATACCAACCTCAAGAGTCGAGGTAGCTACGCAGATTCCGTACTGGTCGCTTTTCATGGCTTCTTCAATCCGCTCCCGTTCCTCTTTGGAAAGGATGCCAGTGTGCCAGTGCACAGGCCATCTGGTACCTTGGAGACTGTTAAAAAGTGATGCCGCAACTGCTTGAGTGCCGTTCCTGCTGTTTCCAAATACTATGGCTTTGCGGGGCTTTTTCAATTCAAGCCAACTATGGATGACTTCAGCCGCCTTTTGAGCCTTTTGATCTTTGTGGATGAGATTGAGATCCAGCAGAGAAAGGTCGATTTCACGCTGCTCCCGGATAGCTATTGGAATCGCACTTTTTCCCAACCAGAGGGCGCTAACCTCATCCAAATCGTCGATTGTGGCGGTCATTCCGACCTTCTGGAAAATATCCTTGGGATGCTGAGGACGATGGTTACTCTTTTCGATTCTGTTGATTACATGCCTTAATTGCTGTCCCCGAGCATTGCCGTGCAAAAGATGGATTTCATCCACAATAACCGCACGGATATCAGCCAGCTTCTCAGGGTAAACAAGTTGGAGTGAATCTAAGGCTTCGGGTGTTGCGAGAAGCAGAAATCCGCCTTCCGGGCTGCCGTATTCATGATGATCCCCTGTGTATCTTCGAATGGTGCCGCTGGTCGTTATTCCAAGGTAAGTCTCAAGCCTGTAAAACAGATCATTCACAAGCGCCTTGGTGGGAGCGACGTAAACGACGGCGAGTTGATTTCTTCGAAAAGAGACATGCCTCTGAAAAAGAGGAGCTACAACTGCCTCTGTTTTGCCCGACGCGGTTGGTCCTGAAAGAAGGATGGATTCCCCCCGGAGCAAAGAAGGGATCGCAGTTGCCTGAAGCGGTCGCGGCTGCCGATGATGGAAAAATAGACGCCAAGCATCTGGCATCATCTGCTGAAGCGATTTTTTCTGCACCTACGCTACTCCCAAGGAAGAAAACCGCCTGTCAGTTCTTTGACCGCCCCCTCGATGATGTCGATCAGTTCCTCAATCGTTTTTCCCTTATTGGCCATTAGAACCGAAGGGACAAGGCAGGCAAGTTTTACCCAGGATCGCATCACGGCGTGATCCTTGTATGTTTCAAATTTTTCCTGCAGGACTGCAGCAATTTTTTGCCGAACGTCCCCTGAAGCGATCAGAGCGCTATGGGATGGATAGTGTTGATGAAAGGTCGAGAGCAGCGAGCGGCACCAATTCCCATAGTCCTCAGCAGACGGTGGTTGAAGGATTACCCTGTCACTTTCCTCATGGAGAAATACGCAAGCTTCTCTGAGCGAATTGTGAACAAACTGAAAAGTATCCCCCTCCGTCAGTCCGACATAAAGCCCGAAATGAGGACCATTTGCCCAGTATTGCGGCAAATCGAAGCCATGGTCATTCAAAACAGGAGCCTCTTCTGCATTTTTTAGAGGTGGATGTGTTGTTCGCGCGAGCAATTCGTAAAAATTATTTGCCCTCTCTTTCCGCCTGACATTATAACCGCGCACATGCTCTGCTTCATCAAGGATGATCAGTAAACCTTCGTATCCCAGAGCTCTGGCTATTTCGTTAACAACAGCCAAATGGAATACATAAATTTCAGCAGTATTCCGCACCTTGGGCATGTTGGGAATGAGCTTCGGATTGATGTTAGTGGTCTCACGAGCCAAAGCCCGAATACTTCCCGGACCTGTGATCGGCACATTCTGTCCGGCAAGCCACCCGCAGGCACTGACATAATCTGGATCATCGTTATGGGGGGAAAAGCGCAATACATCCAGGCCATAGCGAAACCAAGGAGATTTTTTTAAAAGCGGCAGATCTCGAATCTGATCCCACTTCTGCCGAATTTCTTTGATCAGGTCATGAAAACCAGCGGATTGCGAGCCGTCCTCGCGCTCAGGAAAGCACAGGCGGCTCATTATCTCCCGGTAAACCAAATGCGGTTTTGCCGGATCAACAGCCTTGGGGTCGAATTCAAGATAGGACACCAGCCAGCCGCAACTGCGTGCGGTAACACTGACCAAGTGAAGGTAGTGCGATTTCCCCGTACCGTAGTTACCAAAGACCACTTTGCAGAGCCCTTTTTGGCGGGAAGTTTCCAGACATTTCAAAATTTCCTGCTGAACGGCCTCTCCGCCAATGCTCAACTCAATTAAGGATGATTTATCCGGAGGAACCACCCCAAGGTTAACCGCCTCAAACGCTCGTCGGAAGGCTACTCTGTGGGAGCTTGCTGGAGTTTTACTTCCGCGAACCCTTGGCCCCTTTGGCTCCCGCACCACTAACTCGGACTCTGGGCAATCAATTTGGTCTCCAAAAAAATCAACGAGAACAATATCCCCGAGTGACTGAAGGACCTTGCCAGGACCAAAATCCAGATGATCAACAAGGGTGCCTGGAGATAATGTCATTCTTCCCCCTCCGCTTCAGGAAGAGCATGGGACTGCACGAATGTCTCAGCAGCTTCCATGTTCAGTAGCGCCTCGCCCTGCTTCTGCTGCTCCAGAAGGCGGCAATAGTGGAAAACGAAGTCACGCGGAGGGACTTTTTCATAATAGCGGTGCTTTTTCAGCGCCTCTATGACCATCTCAATATTCTGGAGCTGAATTTCCTCGTTCCATGAGATGTTATCGGCCTTCGCAAAAACAACCAGCAGTTTTTTGCCGATCTCGCGGATAACTTGGTCAGAATTCAGGCTCTGCAATTCAATCAATGGCGTCATGGGCCGGCCGGGTATGAAAGCCACAGACCCGATCCGTTCGTTCAAGGCCTGATAATTCTGGATGACATCGCTTCTAAAGTCTGGAGTTGCGGCATAAAGGAACATGACTCCGCCAAATTCGCCATCGGCATTCTCATTTATCATGGTGAGCATATTTTCGATTGCCTGTTTCTGTTTGACGCTCCCCCTTCTAAAAACAGAGGTTCTCGTCCCTTCATCAAAGGCAATGAAAAACCCTCTAAACCCGAGCCGGGTGCGCAAGAATTTGATTACTGTTTTTAAGCGCCTAAAGGCAGTTTCATCCCGCGCAGGCTCATAAAGGCTGTATTTTTCTTTAAGGCCTCTGGATCGAATGTTCTCACCCCGTACCCAGGCCCTCAGTTCGCGATCAATTGGAGATTCATCTGCGCCGCATTCCCACTCCAGTATTCTTTTGCCCAGCCCCATCAGGGCATATGCCATCTGCTGGTCCGGCGGTCCATGCCAAATCTTCGTGAAACTTTGCTCCACCTGCCGCCTGGCCATATCTGGAACTTCCTGGCCAACACTCCAGCCGAGCTCCCGGAGCCTGGCGGTTATCCACGCCCGTAGCAAAATTTCTATGCCTTTTTCCTCATCAATGTCAGAGTCATAATTTTTGGGCGGAACGAAGGAGGCCATGATGGCTTTGAAAATAGCCAGCGGAGAGTTGAAGGGACATTCCTGGCCGATATTGACAAGGGCCGAAACAATCTGGTTGTGATCTGCTCGTTCGGCCAAGCTCTGAATAAACTGCGTCTTACCGGTGCCATAATCACCTTCCAGATATTTAAAACAAGAAATCCCATCAACTAATTCATCCCTGAAATAATTCTCCTCGAGGACCGAAAGAACCTTCTCCGTCCCTGCATTGATGAAAGGCGAATAGGAACCGGGTGCAACTGGAGCGCTCAAAAGTTTTGAACGTATTTGCCTTGCATTGGCTCTGGTAATTTCCATCGGTGTAAGCCCCCTCCTTTATTTTTTTTCCATGAAAATGACGGGTCTGGTCTGTGTGCCCTCTACATTGACCGGGAGGTAAAATGCCTTTGCGTTCCTGCCATGGGCCTGGTGCAGTGTTGCCTGGGCAAAGGAAAAAGCCTTTCCTCCCGGATGCTTCAGCCAATTGATTAAATTGGCGATGAAGGCGGCGTCCACCATATCGACAAATGTCCCTTTTTTAGGGGCATTCCAGAACCGATCAGGCTGGCCGGCCACCTTGTACATTCTTGCAACGTCAATGATCAATACCTTTTCGCCAATCGTAAAGTGGCGGGCCAATTGCCAAGCAAGATGGAGCTTGGTTTCGAATATTTCCGGAGGAAGAATGATGTCTTGGAGAACCTTTTCGGCACTCACAAAGGCATTTGCTATATATGCGGGGTCTGGAGGGATGTTGGCGATAATGGGATAATACGGCGTCAAAGACCATGTCCATTCCTTGCCGCCTTTTTCAGAAGAAAGAATCAGTCGTCCAGCAAAAAAACGATTATCCTTGATGCCGCAATTTATACCTTGGAGTTGGCGCAAAACTTGATTAGCGAGCTTTTTCTGCTCTTCGGCCTTTTTGAGCCGCGCGAGCTCGCTTTCAAGGTTCTTTCGAACTTCTTCGATTTCGGACTTCACAGGGGTAGGAATCTCCGGTTCCTGAAGAGGTTTGAATGCCACCAGTTCCATCTTCCTTTCTATCACAGCCGGAGGTAAATCCAATTCCTTGGATCTTGTGCGCCCTTGCCCGAGAATGCGATAGAGTTGAGCCTGATGCCCTTTGAGTTTATTGAGCATTCCCACTTCTTCTATGTATCTTTCCACTTCGGGGAATAGAGTATCGGACATGGTATTTCCTGTTCCTTTAATTTACTTAATTGTAAATGATATCCATCAGGCCGGAATCTATCTTCTGCAACGCCCTGGGGATCTCGTTGCAAAATATCGCCAGATGCAGTGCTGGCCGGGATAGCGCGACGTAAGCCCGATTTTTGGCGAAGTTCAAGCTCATGTTCTCGTCATCATCCATCCCGATGACAAAGCATGCGTCATATTCCAATCCTTTAATCCGCTCAACGCTAGTCGTGACTAATCTCCCGGCGCTGTCCGAGGCAGCCCAGATTGGAGCCAGTTCTGCGCCCCTGGTTTCGAGGTTGGCACGTATCTGATTCATAGCAACTTCATCTTCATTGACTTGAAGCAGAGCGACCGATTTAATGTCCGGGTTTCTGTGCAGTACATTTAACCGCTGAAGAATCCTGGCGGTGAATTCACTTGAGTTGCCGACGAACAGGATCGGTTTTGGACCTTCCACCGCTTCATTGACCTCAAAAGTCGCAAGCTTTCCAAATACGCTCTTGTGAAAGGACTGAAGAAACACGCCGATCTGCCGGCTTTGCCGCATATTTTTTGCAAACGGGAATGACTGGAATACCCCTTTGTCACGAAGCGAGATACCTATTTTAAAGGCATCAGGGTTTTCCATTCCCCATACTGGCGAGACAATCTGATTGAAATCCGCTGATACCGTAAAGGCTCCATCCGGATGCACGAAGGAGCCCAAGAGAGCTGCCTGTGCAACACATAGATCCTGAGCCTCGTCGACCATGACATGGGTCCACCTGGCACCATCGCCGACGCCGGCAATCTCAAGAGGATTCGGCATCTCACGGAACCGGGAACGGTGATCTGTTACCGACGGCAAAACGAACCTCAGAAGAAAGGCTAACCAGGGGAGCTCCTCCGGGCCATAAGTACGATTTTTCCAATCCTCACGGAGGGACTCAAGGACGGTATTTTCATCGATTTTACCGGCAGTTCCTTTTTTTATCCGCACCCCGCCTTGATACATCTCCTCAGAAAAATAGGAAATGATCGCATCCAGCGGGTCATATACCCAGAAGAGCCACTTCTGGAATTCGGCATCGAACTTTTCAAGATCACCTTCTCCTCGAATCACCTCGCGTAGTGATTCATATTCTTTTCCGATCTTCCCGTATACCATATCCATGGAGAGGTTTGATTGAAGCGGATGGCGGCTTATCGAGGAGGCTGATAAGACTTTGAAAGCATAAGCAAGCTTTTGGGCCTTGGTCCTGGTATTTTCTCCTTTCGGGATCTCAAGCCAAGGGGCTTGGCGTGCGTCTTTGAATCTTTCGGCAATCTGTTCCTCATACCTCTGCCAACAGTCCTGAAGCTCGCGGACGGAACACAGGCCAAAGAATGCCATCCTGGCTCGCTCTTCAAGCGGGAAAATTTTCTTCGTGCGGATCCTCGCATTATGCTTGAAAGCCCAGATGTCGTTCAAGTACCGGACAGTAAATGCATCAACAGCTTCAACCACCGAGGAGGGAATCTGCATCCCTTTTTCCAGCATCTCTTTCGAGTAGGAAATCAGATTCTCGTTGGCGAGAAAGATTTTGGTCAGCTCGGTAGAATAGCGAATATTACCGTCAAGGTTGACCCGCAGTTCCTGCTGATCAAAAAGAAAGCGGATGCGCTGTATGGCAACCGTTGTTTTTCCACTTCCCGGCGCACCGCTTACCAGCATCATGCCGCTCATCTTGCTCAAGAAAGCCCTGACCTGCTCTGGAGTCATGTCCAGCTTTACAGCTTTCAGCCCGACTGCTGGCTTAACCTTCTCCTTTATCCCGACTAATCCTCCTGGCTCATATAGGCCAGAAATAGGAAATAGAGTGAAAAACCTGGATCGGGCAAGTGGCTTTACGGAACGCAAGGTATAACCATAAGCACGAATGTCATCTTCTACCCTGAGATCTCCAATAAGAGAAAGCTGAATGGCTGGATGAGTCCAAGCCAGAATATTGACTCCGCTGCTGGCGGGTAGGGGCATATTGGCCCTTATGTGCTCGTTGGCATAAAGCAACTGCTTCTTCTTCTCAATTGCACCGTTCCTCCGCTGTATTTTAGTTTCTACCTCGGCCATGGCATGAAAAGGAGTATGTTTGATTGCCGCTATATCTGCCCTGCGAGGGGGAAAGGCGAGGGCCAGATATTCTGAAGCAGATAACTGGGCCTGGCGGGCGTTTTCATCATCACGTTTAACACGGCCATCAAGATTTTCTGTACCAAGTCTTCCTTCCACCATAGGGGTAGAAGTTCCCACTATGATTAAAGGGTTGTTGTCCACCAGATAGTCTCGATCTTCATCAATCTTTGAATAGTAGACCGTGACATATGTATTATCTACTTTGACTACCGTACCAGTACCGTAATCCGGAGTATTTGGGTTATTGACTTGCCAACCTACTTCCATAAATGCCCTCCGATAACCGTATACAATATATAAACTTATGCCCGGAACACCCGATCAATTTCCCGCCGAAGGTTCCAGTCCAGGAATCTTCTTCAAGGCCGCTCCGAATTTCGGGTAGTTGGCCCTTACTCCGTCGTCGAGGTCGATTTCTATGCGCTGGGCGGCGAGGGGGTAGAGGATGTCCCGCTCGTATTCGTCCAGCTCGGCGATGGTTTTTTTGAGCTTTTCGATTTCCTTGAGGGCCTTGGTTCTCTCGGCCTGGGAGGCGGAAGCGCTGATGCTGACGGCCTCCAGGTGTTCACGCCGGGAGACGAGCTTGGTGCGGAACTCACGGAGGTAGCCGTTCAGCACTACGCTGACCGTATCCGGGCGGTAGCGGTGCATGTAGATCAGCGCGTTGAAGCTGCCTTTGGGGCTGGAGAACAGCCAGTAGATGGGGCGCTTTTTGTATCGCTTCACATG
>JALNWY010000128.1 GCA_023230665.1 Deltaproteobacteria bacterium | reverse complement strand
CACTGCCACCACCGGGAACTGTGAGGCGAGTCTCACAAATGCATCTTTTGCTCTTCGTTCTATCATGATTCCACTATAAAATCTATAAAACCTAAAGTCAAGACATAGTAAAACCTAAAGTTTCATGCACCTAAAACCTAAAGTCTGCGGGACGGACCCTCCATTACCTTCGGGCCTATCGCTCCTTTCTCTTCCAGATCATGTATGAGCTCCCTAGAGGTATCTTGTAAATATGATTTTGTTGTCAATGATAAGAAGTGACAGCATTGGAACAGCACCCACAATCGTATGCTTACGGGAAAATGCATCTCTGTGCATTTTCCCGTAATGGAAGAGCGCATGGAATTCAAACGTGAACAATATGTGGACACCCTCATCCGCAAGCAATGCAACCATCTGATAAAAACCGTGACGGGAATGAGGAGGGTGGGCAAGAGCTACCTCATCTTCACGCTGTTTAAACGCCGTCTCCTCTCACAGGGCGTTAAGCCATCCCACATCATCGAGATCAGCTTCGACACCTTTGAGAATCTCAGATTCAAAGATCCGCATGAGTTCTACCCGTATGTGAAAGTCCTGGTCAAAGATGACGGGATGCATTATATACTGCTTGATGAAATCCAACTCTTGGATGAGTTTGAATCGGTCGTGAACGGACTTTTGCGGATGCCGAATGTAGACCTCTCTGTGACCGGAAGCAACGCCCGATTTTTATCGAAGGACGTGGTTACGGAATTTCGGGGACGCGGGGATGAAATCTCTGTTTCACCCCTCAGTTTTTCTGAGTTCATGGATGCGTATGAGGGGTCCGTGTATGACGGGTACAGGCAGTACATCCTCTACGGGGGGTTGCCCCCCGTTGTACTCCTGCCCACCAGCGAAGAAAAAACGTGCTGCTGAAGCGCCTCTTTGAAGAGACCTACAGCAAGGATGTGATGAACCGGAACAGCCTGGAAGACCCGGACACCCTTGATGATATCTTGAACTTCCTCTCTTCCTCCATCGGATCATTGACAAACCCGACAAAGCTCTCGAACACCTTCAAGAGCATATCCAAATACATCGACTGCCTCTCTGATGCTTTCCCCATCTCGCGCGCTGTACGGTACAACGTGAAAGGCAGGGGGTATATCGGCTCCCCGTGCAAGTACTATTTCTCAGACATCGGGCTCAGGAACGCCAGGATCAACTTCAGGCAACTGGAAGAAACACAGGCCATGGAGAACATCGTCTACAATGAACTTATACGCCGGCTCTACAATGTGGATGTCGGGGTCGTCCCCATCGGTGAACGAGATGCAGTGAGTGGAAGCTCCAAGAGAAAGCAGCTTGAGATTGATTTTGTCTGCAACAAGGGCTCTGCCCGCTCTTATATCCAGTCAGCTCTTACCGTTGAGGGGGCGGAGAAGCTTGCACAAGAGAAGCGTCCATTCAGCCACGTTGATGATTCTTTTAGAAAGATCATCATCGTCAAAGATACCCCTGCCCCACGGTATGCAGACGAGGGGATTCTCATCATGAGTGTGTACGACTTCCTTCTCAACACCGACAGTCTCGACTTGAAGGCGATCTGAAAGGTGTGGTATCGGTGACCACGTCAATGCACTTGCATGTTCGCGATGACACTTTGTTTTCAACCAGGGCTGTTCTCTTCTCCTCCCTCTCTGTATCTTCACTGCGGTGTGTCAGAACACGTGAATCACCCCGTATTGTTCCCTATACACCCTATTCTTTCTCTCTCCTTCTGCAACAAGAAGTGAATCCTCAACCATCTCGGCCAACAGAATTCTTGCCCGCGACTCTTTTACTCCAAGCAAATTACAGATTTCTGCGTTGTCGCAAACTCCATGAAGCTTCACATACTCCAAGATTAACCGTCGCTGCTCTGCCGTCTTTTTACCTATATTTCGTATCGCCACTTTTTTTTCAGTGCTTGTTATTGGATGCAGCATCAGCCTCAATGTCGCACGTTCCGGATTGAAAGATTCTGTAAGCCGTGGTTCATCCCATCCCTGGTGTTTCCAGACAGAGTAAATGTTTGATAACCCTGTTCCTGCTCGTTCCCCGATATTTAAAAGCGTAAACATCGTGAGAACGGAAAGATTGCGGGGATCTGAGATACCCTCGGCAACTGCATCTCCCACGGGAATTCTCAGTACACCAGGATTGGAGAATGTATAAAAATCCCTGCCTTTGATGATGACTACACCTTGTCGTTCATAATAGTTTGCATGTACGAGGGCATTGACCAATGACTCCCTCACTGCCTGATGTACAGGGGTATCGTCTACCCTCACCATTCCTTCAAGCTTAAACGGCACTTTCAGGGCAAACTCAAGCTTCGGCACAACAGCAGAATAGAGATCAAAAACATTGCCACTCCAAGTTGCGGCATCGGATACAACACGATCTACCCAACGAGTATTTGGATCAGTTTCTTCACGATAATCCAACAGGTAATATGGGCATTCTTTGACTATCTCGTACTGATATCCGAACATAAGCAGTCCTGCGACAGTCGGATGAAACACTCCATCTCCATCATGTTTCCCTATGGCATTGAGACGGTAGAGAAATTGTTCGTCAGACAACGAGTTCCAAGAGAGATCAGGTTTAACACCCTCAAGACGTCTACGATACTTGGCGATGGTGTCTGGACACAGGGCATCAAGACTCATTTTTTCCAATACAGCAAGATCCAGAGGCTGTGAACTGGCGTCCCGGAGCATCAAACGCACTTCTTCCTTACTGCATCGATAATCACTTTCCCCATTACGTCGATAGGTGCCATTGAGAATGTCATTATTGATGAATATGGGCTTATCTTCCCGTTTAGCTCGTGGGATATCTATGATGACCAAGGATTTCCCCTCAATATTTTGGCTCAATCCCACAAGCTGTGGCAAAGCACATCATCGAGGAGAGGAGAGAGGCCCTCTCCCACTGGACAGACCTTGCCTCAGCATATGGGGTCTCCAGAAAGAAGATCGTTGAGATCGCAAAGATGCTGAATCGATAGCAGGTGGCCCGCCCCGCAGGCGTCCTGGAAGAAGCTCTTGGAGAGATCTCGAAGAGACGACTCAGGATATCGGGCAAGCTGTTCTCGTACCACCTCAAGGGAGGGCATGGAAGACCTGTTCACTGCACCGGGATGACCAGGGGGGAGCCCTCGACCTCGATGACGCGTACCTCGATGTCATAGACTTCCCGGATGGTCGCCTCGGTGATGATCTCCCTTCCTCCGGCGGCGAAGATCCTCCCCTCCTTGAGGAGGAGGAAGGCATCACTAAAGCGGAGGGCGAGATTGAGGTCGTGCACCGCGATGAGGGCCGACCGCTTGCTCTGATGGATCACCGTCCTGATGGTCTGCATCAAGCGCAACTCGTTGTGGATGTCCAGACTGCTCGTCGGCTCATCGAAGAGGATGATGCGGGGGTCCTGGGCGAGGGCGCGGGCGATCTGGACGAGTTGCAGCTCCCCTCCCGAGAGTTCATCGGCTGAACGCAGGGCGAGGTGCTCGATGCCGACGGTGGTGAGCGCCTGCTCCACCATCTGATGGTCTTCATTGGCCGGGGACCAGATGAAGTGGGGCTTGCGTCCCAAGAGCACCACATCGTAGACGGTCATCATCACCGCCTCCGCCTGTTGGGGCACCCACCCTATGGTGCGCGCCATCTGCAGCGGTCGCATCGTCCTCGTATCGAGCCCTTCGACCAGCACCGTTCCCGTCTTGGGGGTGAGGATCCGGTTGAGGCACTTGAGCAAGGTGGTCTTGCCGGCCCCGTTGCGCCCGAGGATCGCCACGAGCTCCCCCTCTCTGACTGAGAAGCTGATCTCCTCGATGACCGCTCGGCTCTTGTAGCTGAAGGTGATGCCGTTGATATCGAGGATCATCGCTTCCTCCCGGCTATGAGGAGAGAGATGAAGAGCGGGCCTCCCAAGAGCGAGGTCAGGATCCCCACGGGCAGCACCATCGGGGTGAGGATCGTCCGGGCAAGGGTATCGGAGGCGAGGAGGACCAACGCTCCGATGAGCGGGGAGGCGATGAGGAGGAAGCGGTGGTCGCCCCCGAAGAGACGGCGGGCGATATGGGGGCCGAGCAGGCCGATGAATGCGATGGTGCCGAAGGAGGAGACCACCACAGCACTGAGGATCGAGGAGGCGAGCATCCCCCCGATGCGGAGGGCGGACGTCCGTACTCCCAACCCCTTGGCGGTGTCCTCCCCGCTGTCCATGGCGTTGAAGTCCCAGCGAAAGAAGAGCGAGAGGAGGAGGATCGGAGCCAAGGCCGAGGCGATGATCGAGAGGGAGCGCCAATTGGCCCGTCCGAGGTCCCCAAAGGTCCAGGAGACGATGGCGGAGAGCTGGACCGAGTTGGCGAGGTACTGCATCAGCGTGAGGCCGGCAGAGAAGATCGAGCCGATGGCGATGCCGGCGAGCACCATGCCCTCGGCCGTGATGGTGGTCAACAGCGTGAGGATGAGGATGGCGGCGGTGGAGAGGAGGGAGAAGGCGAAGGCGCTTGCCGCCACGGTGAAGATATCACTGACGATGATGGTGCTGGTGGTGCTGGTCCCCGCACCGAAGAACACGATGGCCACCGACGCCCCGAAGGCGGCGGCGCTGGAGAGGCCGAGCGTATAGGGAGACGCGAGGCTGTTGCGCAGCACCGACTGCATCATCGTGCCGGAGAGGGAGAGGGAGGCGCCGACCAACAGCGCCGCCAACACCCTCACCAGCCGCACATCCCAGACGATCCTCCCCTGCCCGCTCCGGTCAAAGAGGAGCAGGGAGGAGAGCACCCGGGAGAATGGAATCTTGATGCTGCCGATGCTGAGTGCGATGAAGACGGCGGCGGCCACAGCGACGACCAGGAGCGCCACCAGGAGCCTCTTCCGTCTCCGATATGCCTGATATCGCCCCCCCTCCGAGGAGAGAGCGCTGGGGGTGTCCTCCATCAGTTGAACCAATCGACGCGCCCAGGGACGACGTGCTGCGCTTCGCATACCGCATCGAAGGAGAGGGGGACTGTGAAGAAGAGCGCCCAGATCTCCTCTGCCTTCTCGCGGATGGTGAAGTCGCTGTAGAGCTCGGGGTAGAGAGTCGAACCGACGGCGTAGACGTTGACCAGCTGGTGTTCCCAGTTGGTGCCGTAGTACTTGTAGACGAAGGTGGAGTAGACCTCCTGGTTGGAGAAGGCGGGCACCAGGGCATCGAGTGTTGCTTTGTTGCCCGTGTACCCTGCCTGTGAGAGGGTGATGTTCGCCGCATCGAGGAAGATGTAGTCGGGCTCTGCGGCGATGAGATCCTCGAGGCTCGTCATGTACGGCTGTCGGTTGCCGGTGGGGTTGCTCTCCATCACGTTGACTGCACCGACCAGGTCGAAGGGAAGGAAATCACCGGTGGTGCGCAAGAGGTCCGCCGGCCCGTAGAACATCATGCCACCGGCATAGGCGCGCTTCGGCTCTCGAACCTGCGCCCGCCGACTCTCCAGATCACTGAGCACCGCTTTGATGCCCTCATTGAGCTCCTTGGCCCGCTCTTCTCTATTCAGAACAACGCCGAGGATCTCATTCTGGGCGTAGAAGCGCTCGCGGTCGTAGAGCTCGACGTCGACATCGACCGCGAAAACGGGAATGCCGAGGATGTTCTGCAGTTGGTCGAGCGTGGCTCCATCAACGGCCGACGAGATGATGAGGTCGGCCTCCGATGCGATGATCCCTTCGTGGTTCGCCGCGCTGCCGATGGATGGCAGATCCCGCAGCTCAGGGTGGGCGATACGGTAGGTGGCGAGGTTGAAGAACTCGTATTGACTCTTCTCCCGCCCATGCCCATCATCCTCCACCGCGATGACCAAGTCGGTGGCATCGAGGTAGCTGACCAAGCGCAGCGATCCGGCATCGAGGGCGATGATGCGCTTCACCTCGTGGGGGATGGCGACTGAGCGATTCCGCATGTCGGTGACGACACGCGCTGCCTTCATTTCGCTCTGCGCCATTGCACCAAGAGTGGCTATGGCCATCATCATGAGCGTGATGATCATGATCAATGCTCTTGTTCGTGACTTCACCGAGTTCCGTTTCGTATCCATAGAGTTGGCTCCTTCACTAGAGTAACACGAATAGTTCAAATCGTGTTACTCCTTGGGAGGATACTATGACAGCCGCAACTGCGTCAACCGCAGCCTTCACTCCTTGGAGAGTTCCGCGATGAGCTCGTCGGTGGCCGTGTAGGTGAGGTGTGCGATGGTACGGGGGCTGGTGAGCAAGCTTTGTGCCCAGGCACGGATCTCGTTTCCCTTGCCCTTGACGATGAGGACCTTGGCCACGATGTCCCCTTCGACGTGGAACTGGAGGTTTGCCGTGATGGTCAAGGAGGGGTATGCGTCGATCGGTGATCGCGGCAGGCGGGTCTTGTGGTGGTAGAGGAGGGTCAGCGTCCCGATGACGAGACGGTCATCATCGACGCTGCTCTCGTTGATGACGGCATCCCGGACCAACTCCCGGATGGTCTGTGATCGGTTGTCGTGGTTCTTCTGATGGGTAAGCTGGTCCAAGAGGCGGACCAGCTCACTATCCATCGAGACTCCGAAGCGAATCGTCTCACCCATGGCGCTCCCCCGCCTCTCATTGTGCCGCACCGCGTACAACGGTGCAAGAGGTGGTCAGGAGGCGAGCAGCGCCCTGCCACGGTCGGTGAGCTGGTACATCTTCACCAGCTCCTTGTGGCAGAACGCGGCGAAGGCACAGCCGGAGCAACCGTCAGAACAGGAGGTGGGAGTCTCCTCCTCCTTCATATACCCCATCCTGAGCAGCTGCGCGAGAGCCTCATCGACCATCGCTTCGCTGATGTTCAATGTTCGGGCGAGCAACGGCTTTGAAAAGTATCCATTTCCGTTGATATGGGCCAAGAGTTCCTTCAGCATTCGCTCCTCCTCACTATGCGAATCCGAACAAGGATCCGATCTGGAAGACAAGGACCGCCATGATCCATCCAATAAAGAAGGTATACAACGCCATCGCCACCGTCCACTTGGCGGATTTGGTCTCCTTGGCCACCGCCGAGAGCGTCGCCGCACAGGGGGTGTAGAGCAGGACCATCACCATGTAGGCAAGGGCGGTCAACGAGGTGAAGTGCTGCTGGATCGCATTGACCAGGAGAACTCCCTCCTCCATGTACTCTCCGGCATAGAGCATGCCGAGGGTACCGACCACCGCCTCCTTGGCCGGGATACCGGCGAAGAGGGCGACCGACTCCTGCCAGGTACCGAAGCCGGCGGGGCGGAAGATCGGGACCAAGAGGGTACCGAGGCGCCCGAGGTAGCTCTGCTGGCTGTACGGCGCAGCCGATCCGGGCAGCACGGCGAGCAGCCACATGATGGTGATCACCAAGAAGATGATCGTACCGGCCCGCTTGATGAAGTCGCCGACGTGGAGCCACATCGTGCGCAGCACGCTCTTGGCCGCCGGGAAGCGGTAGGGGGGCAGCTCCATGATGAAGTAGGAGCTCTCACCCTTGAAGAGGGTCTTGTTGAAGAGCTTGGCCATCAAAAGGCCGATGAGGATTCCGAAGGCGTAGAGGCCGAAGAGGACCAACCCGCCATGGCTTGAGAAGAAGGCGGCGATGAAGACCGAGTAGATCGGCAGCTTCGCCCCACAGGACATGAACGGGGTGATCAACATGGTGACCATCCGGTCCTTCTTGTTGTCCATCGTGCGCGTCGACATGATGGCGGGCACCGAGCAGCCGAAGCCGATGATCATGGAGATGAAGGCCTTGCCCTGCATCCCGAAGGCCCGCATCAGGTTGTCCCACACATAGGCGGCGCGGGCCATGTAGCCGCTGTCCTCCAAGAGGCTCAGGAGCAGGTACATGACGGTGATCAGAGGCACGAACTCGACGACGGCGCCCACCCCGTTGACGACCCCGTCGATCATGAAGGAGACGAGCCACGCCGGGGAGTTGACCCATACGAGGAAGCGCTCGAGCAACGAGCCCAAGCCGTCCACCAGCGCGGCCGCATAGCCGCCGAGCAGATCCTGGCCGATGGCAAAGGTAAGCTGGAAGACGGCGAGCATGATGAGGGCGAAGATGGGGATGCCCAGATACTTGTTGATCAGGATCTTGTCGATCTTGTCGGTGAGGGTCACCACCTCCACCTCGGGGCGTCTGACCGTCTTCTCCGCGATGCGATGGGCGAAGGCGTAGCGCGAGTCGACGATCTCAAGTTCAAAGTTCTCACTGCTGTGGAACTTGTGGAACTGCTTGATGCCCTCGATCACCGCCTCGTCGTCGGTGGAGGCCTCGATGGTGTCGATGACGTGCTTGTCGCCCTCGACCACCTTGATGGCCGCCCACCGAGGCGAATACGGCAGATCCTTGCCCTCCAGGAGCTCCACCATGTGCTGCATATGATGATTGACGTTCTCGCTATAAGTGAGCGGGTTCTCATAGCCGGCCTTCCTGCCCATCGCCTTGACCGCTTCCTTGATGACCGCATCGGTGCCGTTGCCTCGGCTGGCCACCGTAGCCACCACCGGCACGCCGAGGGCACCGCTCATCGCCTCCAAGTCGAATGCAATCTGGCGCTTCTCCGCCTCATCGACCATGTTCAGTGCAATGACCACGTTCTTGCCCATCTCCAAGAGCTGGGTGGTCAGATAGAGGTTGCGCTCGATGTTGCTCGCGTCGATGACGTCGATGATGACGTCGGCATCGTCGGTGAGGATGTAGTCCAT
>JALNWY010000127.1 GCA_023230665.1 Deltaproteobacteria bacterium | reverse complement strand
CGACTGGTGCAGTTGACCGACAGGAGCATGGCCGAGGTCATTGACCAGGCCGTGCTCCTGCGCGCCATTGCCGACGCCGACGCCGAGATCGACGGGTATCTGGCCGCGCGCTACCGCCTTCCTCTGGCAAGCGTTCCTCCTGTGCTGACGCGGATCGCCCCGGACATTGTCTTCTATCGCCTCCATAGCGATGAAGCTCCGGAAGAGGTTCGCACCCGCTATGAGGACGCCCGCCGCCTGCTGGAAGGCATCAGCCGTGGCTCTGTCGGCCTCGGCGTTCCGGAGACCGAGGATCAGCCTCGCCCGTCGCTGGCCTCTGCCAGTTCCGGGAATCCGCGCATCATGGATCGCTCGGGTACGGAGGGGCTCTGATGGTTTCTCTTGAGCCTGCGCTTGTCGCCCGTATCGCCGAGAACATGCCCAAGGGCGTGAAAGTCTTCTCCGCCGCCGACCTTGCCGGAGTGCGCGAGGCCGCACAGCACACCCCGGCGGTGCATGTGATCTATGACGGCTACCGCGTGGTTCAGGCCGACGGGGCTGCAGCCGAGATTGAAACGTCCTGGCTGACCGTTCTGGCTGTGAGAAACGCGAGGGCGCAGAAGACGGGGAGCGCGGCAAGAGAAGACGCCGCGAAGCTCGTTTCCAGCCTGTACGGCGCTCTGGCCGGGTGGCTGCCCCCTGGGTGCGTACGCGAGCTTGAGCTGGCAAACGCCCCGCGTCCCGGCTTCGACGCCGGGTTCCTGTATCTGCCGTTGGCGTGGAATGCGCGCCAGGTGTTGGTGGGCGGCGTGGCCGGAGAAGAGGTCGAAGTTCCCTCGCAAACAGTAACATTCAAAGGAGACGTCGAATGAAAACCTATATCTATTCCGGGCCTCCCTCCGGCGTGACCATCGAAGGCCGCGAGGTAATGCTTTGGCCCGGCCGTCCTGTGGAGCTGCCGGAAGAGTCCGGCTACGTGTCGGCGCTTGTGGCCCAGGGGCGACTGACGCCCGCACCGGCCGCTGCGCCCCAGAAAAAGCGGAGCAAAGGAGAGTAAGCCATGGCAGCCAATTTCTTGCATGGTGTTGAAACCATCGAAATCCTCAAGGGGCCTCGCCCGGTACGCACGGTCAAGTCGGCCGTTGTTGGACTGATCGGAACGGCTCCGTCCGGGCCTGTAAACGAGCCCACCATTGTCCTGTCCGACCGCGATGCCGCGCAGTTCGGGACGGCGCATCCCAACTACACCATCCCGCAGGCCCTTGACGCGATCTTCGACCAGGGCGCTGGTACGGTCATTGTCATCAACGTGCTGGACCCTTCCATCCACAAGGCTGCAGTAACCGACGAAGCGCTTGTCCTGTCCGGGGATGTGGGAACCGCCGCGCACCCGGCATGGAACGGCGCGCCGACGGTCAAGTCGTCGGACGGCGAAACCACCCACGTGGCCGGGGCGGACTACACCTACGACGCCGACGCGGGAACCATCACCCGTATCGCCGGGGCCGGTATCGCCTCCGGGGCGAGCCTGCTCGTGAGCTACGAGCACAAAGACCCCACCGCCGTTCTGCCTTCCGACCTGATCGGAACCGTGACCGTGGGTGGCGCTCGCACTGGCATGAAGGCCCTGGACGACACCTACAACCAGTTCGGATTCTTCGCCAAGATTCTGATCGCCCCGGTGTACTGCACCCAGAACAGCGTGGCCGTGGAAATGATCAGCATGGCGCACAAGCTGCGCGCGGTCACGCTGATCGACGCCCCTGTCGGACTGACCCCGCAGCAGGCGATCACCGGACGCGGCCCCATGGGCGAGATCAACTTCAACACCTCCAGCGAGCGGGCCGTGCTCTGCTACCCCCACCTGAAGGTGTATGACACCGCCACCAATTCGGAGCGCCTGGAACCCATGAGTCAGCGCCTTGCTGGCGTGATCTGCCGCAAGGACGTCGAGAACGGATACTGGTGGAGCCCTTCCAACACGGAATTTATGGGCATTACCGGGGCCGAGCGCAGCATTTCCGCGCGCATCAACGACCCGCAGACGGAAGCCAACCTGCTTAACGAAAACGGCATTGTGACCGTATTCAACAGCTTCGGCACCGGCCTTCGCGCCTGGGGCAACCGTTCCGCCGCATGGCCGTCCGTCTCGCACCCGAAGAACTTCATCAACGTGCGCCGCACTGCGGACATTCTCCACGAGTCTGTCGAGTACGCCATGCTGCAGTTCATCGACTTCCCCATCAACAACGCCCTGATCGACGGTATTCGCGGAACCGTGAACTCGTTCATCCGGACGCTGATCGGTCGCGGCGCGCTGGTCGACGGCTCCTGCACCTATGATCCGGCCAAGAACCCGCCGACCGAAACGGGCAACGGGCATCTGACCTTCGACATCACGTTCATGCCTCCGACTCCCGCAGAGCGGATCACCTTCGAGAGCGTGATCGACATCAACCTGCTCAAGACCCTTGGGCAGTAACAGGAGGCGTATATGAGCAAGATTGCCATCAACCGCATCACCAACGCGAACGTCTACATTGACGGCGCGAGCCTGCTTGGCCGGGCCGAAGAGGTGGAGCTGCCGCAGATCAAGGCCAAGATGTCCGAGCACAAGGCTCTGGGCATGGTGGGCAGCATTGAAGCGTTCGCCGGTTTCGAGAAGCTGGAGGGCAAGGTCAAGTGGGCCTCCCTGTATCCGGACGTGCTCAAGAAGGCCGCCAACCCCCTCAAGACCGTGCAGCTGCAGCTCAGAGGCAGCCTGTACACCCAGACGGCACAGGGCCGCACCGACGAGGTTCCGGTCGTCGCGCTGTTGACCGTGGCCTTCAAGACCTTCCCCGGCGGCAACTGGAAGCAGCACGAGAACGTCGAATTGGAGACGGAGTTCGTCGCCTACTACATGAAGATCACCGCCGGAGGCGAGGATATCGTCGAGGTCGACGTGTTGGAAAACATCTACAAGGCCGGGGGCGAAGATCTTCTGGCTGAATACAACGAGAACATCGGAGGCTAGTCTTGTCCAAATTAAATGAGATTCCCCTGGCGGAACACCTGACCCTGCCCGACGGCACCGTCGTAAAGAAGATCGTCCTGCGCTCCCCCAAGGTGCGCGACCTCAAGCTGGCCCAGCGCGGCGGCGGAACCGAAGCGGATCAGGAGATCAGGCTGATGGCCTCCCTGTGCGAGCCTCCCATGACGCCGGAGGATATGGAGGAAATGGGGCTTGCGGACTTCCGCAAGCTCCAGGCCGCGTTTCAGAGATATCTGGATTCCCCTTCCTGATCTGTGGCAGGCAGCCGCCGCACTGGCGCGGTGGTATCGTTTCCAACCCTCCGAAATAGACGCGCTAACCCTTGAAGAGCTGCGGCTCTGGCTGGCCGAGGCGGCCCGCCAGGCTAAAGCGGAAGCCGAGAAATAACCGGACATCACATGGCATCATCCCTTACTCTTGGTCTCTTGGTCTCAGCGACCACCAGCGCCGCCCAGGGCGCGCTGCAATCCTTGGGGCAGTCCGTCCACCGGCTTTCCGGCCAGGTGGAGGACGCCTCCAGGGAGCATGCGCGCCTGGGCGACGAGGTGGCCCGGCTCCGCGCGTCTGGCCGGGTGCCTGAAGACCTGGCCAAGAGATACGACCGGCTGGGAAGAAGTATTGAATCCGCGAAGCTCAATCTGGAAGGGCTGACCCGCGCCCAGGAAAAGGCCGCGTCGCACCGTGCGGCCATGGGCGAGATGTGGGGGCAGGCCGTAGGCGTTGCCGCCCTGGGCGCTACCCTTGCGGCCCCGGCTCGTTCGGCCATGGCCTTTGAATCCGCCATGGCCGACGTGCGAAAGGTTGTCGACGGGTCGGAGGCGGAGCTGAACGGGCTTGGAGACAGTATCAAGATGCTGTCCCGCCGAATCCCTCTTTCCGCTGTGGAACTGGCCCAGCTCGCGGCGTCCGGCGGGCAGCTCGGCGTTGCCCTCAAGGACTTGCCGGGCTTCATAGAGACCACGGCCAAGATGGCTGTCGCCTTTGATATGTCCGCAGAAGCGGCAGGCGATTCCATGGCCAAGGTGGCGAACGTCTATCAGATTCCGATCGGCAGCATCGGCCACCTGGGCGACGTGATTAACCAGCTTTCCAACGAGTCCCCGGCAAAGGCGCGGGATATCGTGAGCGCGCTGTCTCGTGTCGGCGGTGTCGCACGGCAGTTCGGCTTGAGCGCCGACGGCGCGGCTGCCCTGTCGAGCGCGCTGATATCCCTTGGCAAGCCGCCGGAAGTGGCCGGGATGGCGATCAACGGCATGCTGACCAAGCTGGCCACCGCCGACAAGCAGGGTACGAAATTTCAGGAAGCGCTTGCCTCTATGGGCATGTCCGCTGGCGGGCTCAAGAAGGCTATCGCCACCGACGCCCAGGGCGCGCTGATTAGCTTTTTGAAAGCCTTGGAGAAGGTGCCGAACTCGGAGCGCACCGGCCTGCTGGTCGATATGTTCGGCCTTGAATACGCTGACGACGTCGCCGTACTGGCCGGGTCTGTTAAGACCTATACGGACGCTCTCGCCGTCCTGCCGCGCGTCGAAGGCTCCATGGAGAACGAGTTTGCTGCCAGGGCGGCGACCACCGAGAACGAGCTGCAGCTCCTGAAGAACGCCGTTTCCGAGCTGAGCACCAACCTCGGCACCGCTCTTTTGCCTGCGCTGAAAGGGACTTTCTCCACGCTCCGGCCGCTCATTGTTGCGATGGCCGAGTGGGCGACCGCAAATCCGGAGCTTGTCTCTGCCATCGGCAAGGCCGCCGCCGTGCTCCTGACGTTCAAGGCTGCAAGTCTCGCGGCCAGGGCTGGCTACCACCTTCTCGGCGGCAGCCTCTGGTCCAGTATAGCCCGCTGGCGCTCCGTCAAGGCGTCCGTCCAGGGTGCGATGATGGCCATGCAGGCTGGCAACGTCGGCAAGTTCGCAGCGGTGACCGGCAGGCTGTCCGCAGCTTCCGGCTGGCTGGCTTCTCACATGGGGAGCATTGCGAGTCTCGGCGGTCCGCTCAAGGTTCCCCAGATTCGCCTGGCCGCCATTGCCGCCTCGGCAAAAGCCTCTGGCGCTGCTCTGTCCGGCTCTTTTTCCGCAGGTCTCCAGTCGGCCCGGCAGGGCGCACTGCGTTTCGGATCTTCTCTCCGGCCGCTTCCCGCGATCGCCGGAAGAGGTCTTGTTTCCGGGCTCAAGTCCTCCGCCCAGGCCGCGCTGTGGTGGGGACGCGCTACGCTGCGCAGTCCCGTTGTAGCCGGGAAAGCTCTCTTTTCTTCGTTCCGCATGATCGGACAAGCCGTTCTCTGGCTTGGCCGCGCCATGCTGCTCAGTCCCATCGGCTGGATCGGCATCGCCATTGCCGGGGCCGCGCTCCTGATCTGGAAGTTCTGGAAACCCATCAAGGGATTCTTTGTTGGTATGTTCCAGGGCTTGTCCTCGGCACTCAAGCCTGTTGGCGACGCCATGCGCACGGCCTTTGCCCCGGTCGCATGGATCGTGAAGCCGGTAGCGGATGCGCTCGGCCAGGTCTGGTCTTGGGTGAAGGCTCTGCTGCAGCCGGTCGAAGATACCGGCGGAGCCGCGCAGTCGCTGGGGCAAAAGTTCGGATCGGCCATCGGCACTATTATCCGGCTTGTTATCGGGCTCCCTCTCCGCCTGGCCATGCTGCCCCTGGAGTTTATCAAGCTCGGCGCGCAGATCATCGGCGGCCTGCTCGGCGGCCTCAAGCAAGGGTGGGAGAGCCTGAAATCAGGTCTTTCCGAGCTTGCTGGAAATATTGTCGGCTCGTTCAAGAGTCTGCTTGGCATCCGGTCTCCCTCGCGCGTGTTCGCCGGTCTGGGCGGCATGCTCGGGGCCGGTCTTGCCGTAGGCATGAAGGGGAGCGCCGGAGAGGTGGCCCGCGCGGCTGGCGAGATGTCGAAGGCTGCTACACCGAGCCTTCCCACGGTTCCGCTCCAGGCTCTTGCCGGTCGGAACGCCGGGGGTGGAGCTGGCGCTGCTGCCGGAGCTGGCCGAGGAGGCATGAACGTCACCTTCGCCCCTGTTATTCATGTTGGACAGGGCGGTGGAGGTGTGCGCGAGCAGGTGAAGGAGGCCATGAGTCTCAGCTTCGCCGAGTTTGAGCGCCTGATGTCCCGATACGAGCGGGATCACGCAAGGAGGTCTCCCGCATGAGTCTGTACGCCACCCTCGGGGAAACGGAACTTGAAGTCGTATCGTGGATGGACGGGCTTGATATCCGCTATGGGTCCAGCTTTTCCGAGCATGCGCTTATCGGCAGAAAGCCAGCCATGCAGCATACCGGGTGGAGCCCGGACGAGCTGTCTTTCAGCGTCACGCTACACTCGTCATGGTGCAACCCTGCGGACGAGGTTCGGGGCCTGAAGGACCACATGGACGCCGCCACGCCTTTGGACTTCGTTCTTGGCAACGGCGAATATCGCGGTGTCTTTGTCATCGTCGACCTGTCCGTGACCTATCGCCAGACGAACGGTGCCGGGACAGTGATCTCGCTGGAGGCGTCGCTGCGCCTTCGGGAGTACGTCGGCGATCCGGCCAAGCCGAATCCCCCTGGAGTCTTTTCTCGTGGCATGTACGTTCCGCCAGTCACCGCGAGCACGGACGTTCTGTCCACGGTGTTGGGGCAGGATACGGCTCCCGCTCCGGAAGCGGCAAAGGCTGTCAGCCAGGCGGTTTCCTCGACCTCCGAAGTTTCCCAGGCCGCAGAGCGCACCGCGAGCATGGCCGCCAGGCTTCTTTCCGAGGGAGAGTCGGCGCTGCAGGCGGCCAGAGAGCTTTCCGACGATCTCCGGGCCATTGCGTCCAGGCTACCCATCGCGGCCTTTTCCGCGATATCCTCTCTTCCTGGAGCCTCTGACGTGACGGCGGCCTACAACTCCGCAAAAAGCGAGCTGGGCTTTGCTTCGGACGCCATACGCACCGCCGAAGGGGCTGTGAGCGCAGCGCGATCGGCGCGCAGAGCCGCCGAGGCGCTTATGGATGTGCGACCGGCCCTGTCCGGCATCGCGGCAAAGGTCGCCATAAGGGGCGTACAGCTATGATTTTTCTGCAACACATCACGACAGACGGGGAACGCTGGGACATGATCTCCTGGCGGTATTACCGCGACGTGGCGTACATCGGCATGCTCATCGAGCAGAATCCGCATGCGCCGGTGTCGGACGCCTTGCCGTCCGGCATCAAGCTGCGCATCCCCGTCATTGAGTCCTCGGCCGACACGGAAGGGTTGCCCCCATGGAAAAGATGACCGTCCTCCAACCGTCTTTCCGTATCGTCTATTCCGGCCGCGACGTGACTGCGGATCTTTCCGCCTATGTGACCGAAGTGCGCTACACCGACCGGCTGACTGGACAGTCCGACGAGCTGGACGTCACCCTCGGCGACGATGATGGGCGCTGGCTGGGCGCGTGGTATCCCGACAAGGGTGCCGAGATGAGCCTTGAATACGGTTATGCGCACCAGCGCTTGGTTTCCGCCGGAGGCTTCGACGTCGACGAGGTCGAGATATCCGGGCCGCCATCCGTGGTCAGGATCAGAGCCTTGTCCACCGGCATCACCAGGCAGGTGCGGACCCGCAGGGGCAAGGCGTATGAGAACACGACCTTGAAGGCCATTGTCGCACAGGCGGCCAAGCGCATCGGAGCCAAGGTCAGCGGAGAGATTGACGAGATCGCCATTGACCGGGTTACGCAGTACCAGGAAACGGATTGGGCTTTTGTGGTGCGGCTTTGCCGGGAGTATGGCTATACGGCCAAGCTCTGCGACAACAACCGCACTCTTGTGGTCGCTCGCGCTGGCAGTCTCGCAGAGCAGTCGCCGGTCAGAACCCTATATCCTTCCGATCTCACCTCCTGGCGCTATGCCGACAAGGTGACCGATGTGCCGTCGAAGACGTCCGTCCGCTACCACAACCCGGACACGAAGGAGGTTGTCGAACAGCAGGCGCAGGCCGGAGACGTTGCGTCCCAGGATACGGTAACGGCCCAGGATGAGAACAAGCAGCACGTCCGGGCGCGCAGCGCGGCACAGGCAAAAGCTATTGCCGAGGCCGAGCAGCAGCGCAGGGAACAGGACAAGGTGGCCCTCAATGGGACGCTGCCGGGCGATCCTAAGATCGTGGCCGGTGCCATCGTTGATATCCACGGCCTTCGGCGGCTGAACGGACTGTATCTCGTCACCCAGGCCACCCACTCCATAGGGCGCTCCGGCGGCTATGTGACCGAGTTTGAGGCCAAGCGCGTGAAGGAGGGAGGCGATGAATAGCACCTTCGGAGAAGCGGCGGCCACCCTCCAGTTCGGCATCGTTGTAGAGATCGCCGAGGCGACATGCAGGGCTAAGGTTCGCCTGCCCGCGCTGGACAACCTGATCACGCACTGGCTCCCGGTGTTGGTCCCCAAGACCTGCCGGGACAAGCATTATTTCATGCCCGACGTGGGCGAGCACGTGGCGCTGATGCTGGATTCTCGGGGTGAAGACGGCTGCATTCTTGGCGCGTTGTATTCCAGCGCGGACGTGACGCCGTGCTCCGGAGTGGAAAAGCATCACATCGCATTTGACGATGGAACCACCGTCGAGTATGACAGGGATAGTCATGTGCTTTCCGTCAATGCTGTCGGCCCGATAACGATAGAGGCTGCCGGGCCTGTCCTGGTCCGCACCCCGAAGGCCACCATAGATGCCCCAGAGACACGGGTCACCGGCCACTTGACTGTTGAAAAGGGTATGACCGTAACCGGGGG
>JALNWY010000126.1 GCA_023230665.1 Deltaproteobacteria bacterium | reverse complement strand
GATAGAATGAAAATCTTTCCAGACAGAGAATACGCTCTCCGATAATTCGTCAGATGACTCTTTCTCTTATCATGACAGAATACCCCTCGAACACTACAGTAAATGCCACTCTCCATTCTCTACCCCTCTTCATCGCAATATTCTCATGCATTTCAACCGGCCATCCGCCGGATCGATCCAAAGTCCGTGTCACATCCTTGGAGACCTGATCATTCGCCCTGAACCAGGGCAATGGATATATTAGTGTCAGCTTCCTCCGCACCCACCTCTCTTGGCGGCGGTGGTGATCCTCTTGGGCTTGTGTCCCTCCCGGTTTCGGGAACCGCCCATTTTCTGTAGGAATTTCTTATAACCGGCCAATCCTGTGCTGAGGTAATATACGTTCTTCAACCTGCTCTGAGATATTACCGATTGAGCTCGATCCGGGTTTTTCCCATCTTCATCTATCATCAGGACAATTTGACAATCCGGGTTATCCTGCTCGGCTTGCTTGATCTGTTTGTTAAAACGGGCGGAATCACTGGAAAGCTTGACTGACACAGCATAGGGAATGAGCTTCACGGTCTCCTGACTTTCTGTTAGATCAAGCACAAGCCAGTGATCGTAATTTCTCTCTGCAAAAAATGCCTGGGGCGTCATTTCATGTATGTCTTCTCCCCCGGCTCTTGTTCCCCCAACCGGATACCCTTGTCCGAACCATGCATTGAACCCGCCATAAAGGATCAACACATCGAACCCGGACTGTTTTAATACCTTGGATTCCCGTTCAAGCTGAGTGTACTGATCTCCCCGATCCATGAGAATGAGAGGAATCCCTTTGAGAAACGACTTGGTTTTTATAAAATACAAGGGGATATTCAGCGAACCCGGCAGGTGCGCCTGCTCGAACAGTTCACGGGTTCGCACATCGACCACCATGACCTTTTCACCCTTCTCAATCCTCTGTGACAGATCTTGCGGCTTGATGATGAGGTTTCGGTCAATCTTCCTGGCAGTACGCTCAATTAGATCGGGTGGGAGCTCTTCCGCCAGAGCGGGAGAAAAGGCAAGAATGATGAATCCCATCATGTACATGAAGAACCGCATGTCTCCTCTCCTCAGTTCGTGATCCCTGCCTGCTGCACCTGATCGGCCGAGAGTATTATCACGCTACTCCAGTGCGAAACACCGCCATAATATGCATTGAACAGATAGCTCCCTGCCGGCAGGGTAAACAAGACCTTGCCCTCTGCATCCGTAGAACCTGAAATACCGAGGTCTGCCCCTTGATCTGAAAAGACGTGTATCGATATTCCAGGAACCTGTTGTGAATTGTCCGTGACCGTCACCTCCACCCTTCCCATAGGAATGCCTACCTCTGCATCTTTCCAGGTGAACATGTCGCTCCAATAGGTCCGGCCGAGGTAGCTTGTCCGTGCTTTGTTCGGCAGCTGCGGCACATTGAATGTTACCCGACCGGATGTGTTCGACTCATGCATCTGCCCTCGCCACACACCCTGCTCGGAGAACAGATACACACCGAGGTCCGAAACCGGCTGAGGCATGCCCTGAAATACACCCAGGATCGATACGATCACGTCTTGGTGCTGAATAACCAACACCTCAGCGGTATCAGCGAGTATCTCGATGGGCTGTGTCCAGAAATGGCCCCCCTGATAGTCCACCCGCACCGAGTACGTCCCTGCGGGCACGTCAAATATCGCTGCACCGCTTTCATCGGTAACAGCAGTGATTCCGCGATAAACGGCCCCTGTCGCGTCGAAAAGATAGGCCGACAGGCCCGGTAACGGCCGACCTGCCTTCTTGAGCACGGTCAGCTGGTAGAGCCCGCCTCCGGCATTGACAAACACCGAGTTGATCCCACCCGATGTTACGGTATGTGGTGCGCTCCAATAGACGTTGCCCATATAGTTCGCCCGGAAGCTGAAACTCAGGCCCACGGGCAGATAGAACGATGCCACGCCGTCCGCATCGGTCTTGTCCACCACGCTCCAGCACATGGTGCCTGCTCCGTTGAACAGGTAGACGTCTGCACCGGCTATATGACCGGTTGATTTGTCCACCTGGACATCAACCCATTCATGCGCCACCAGCACCTGGGCGGACAGAGTGCCCGGCACGCTCACCGCGTCGCTCCAATACTCCGCCCCCATGTATCTCACGAGGAACCGGTAATCGCCGCTGCTCAAGTCGAAGCTCACATTGCCGATGCTGTCGGTCAAACCTCTCCGGCCGAGGTATGTGGTGCCGATGCTGTCGTATACATCGCAATTCAAGCCCGGGAGAGGTGCCCCATTCACCCCGCTCACGTTCAACTGGAAGCTTCCGCCGCCGGTTGAAAGCGCAACCTGGTTTACAGTGTCCTGCATGATCGTGCTCGCATCGGTCCAGTAGGTGTTGCCCAGATAGGTGGCCCTGAAAACATAACTCCCTACGGGCAGACGGAGCCTGACCTTGCCTTCGGTATCGGTCGTACCGGAAACATTCGTCCATATCTGCTGCGCAGTGTATGCATACACGGTGAGCCCGGCAACCGGCTGAGAGGCGCTCGTTACAACCACTTCCGCTTCCGCCATGGGAATGTCTATGCTTATGTCCTGCCAGGTGAAGGTATCGCTCCAGCAGGTCCGGCCCAGGCAGCTCGCCTTGGCCTTGCTGGCGAGCTCAGGCACCACGAATGTCACCTTGCCCTGAGCATCGGTCTGGTATACCTGGCCCCGGTAATACGTCTGGTTCTCGCCGTACAGATATACGCTGAGGTCCGGCCAGGGTGTCGCCACCCCCTGATAGACGGCCTGCACCGTGACGTCCACGTATTCATGCGGAATCACGAAGTCTATGTCCATATTGGTCGATACCTGGATAGGCTCGGTCCAGAACACCCCGCCCTGGTAGCTCACCCGTATCGAATATGAACCCTCCGGAATGTCATACAGCACAAGCCCGTCCGTATTCGTGGTTGCCGACAGGCCTCGGTATATGACCCGGGTTCCATCGTAGAGCATGGTCCCGAGGTTCGCCAGCGGAGAATCAGGCGCCCAGCATACCCTCAGACTGACCAGACCGCCGCCGGTATTAACACTCAGATCGTTCGCAACATCCGATGTCACCGTATAAATGTCACTCCAATAGGTGTTGCCCATGTAATTGATTCGGAACCTGAAGCCCGCTCCGGCTGGCAGACTCAACGTTGCAACACCCTCTGCATCCGTTGTGCCCACTATGCCCCATGCAATGGTCCCGGCATCGTTGAACACATAAACGCTCGCCCCTGCGCCAATCGTCCCGGTGGTCTTGCCCACCTCCACATGGACAGTCTCGTGCTCCACCACAATCTCTGCAACGAGCGTTTCGGGCACGGTGATTATCGGGCTCCAGAAGCTCGAACCCATGTAAGAAAGCCTGAACTTGTAGCTGCCTGCGGCAAAGCTCTGCGGATCGAAGTGAGCAATGCCGTCTGCATCGGTCTTTGCACTGCCCCCGGTAGCCGTACCGTCCGCACGGTGTACATACACGTTCCAGTTCGCAGAGATCGCACTGCCCGAATCGGTCCGCGCAGTAACGATCAGCTCGGACTGGATCACATAGCCCGCTGTCACGACCGCGCTCTCATTGTCCGCATAATCTACTGCCATGAACTTGAGCGTACGGTCACAGTCGATCTGAATGGGGGCATGGTACATCATCGAAGCTGTCGTCGGCTCTGTCCCGTCAAGTGTATAGTAGATATCCGCAGGCTCGTTCGAAGAAAGGGTGATATCCTGCAGGGTAGAATACACTCCCCCGGGCGGATTGGCAGCTACAACAGGCGGAATTCTGTCGATAGTGACCTTATGCGGGCAGGTCACAATCACCGATGTGGTGCTGTCGGCGATCACGGCATAGAGATAATAGGTGTCGTCTGCCAGGCCTGCAAGATCCCACAGGTACCGGTCATCTTCGCCGTCAGGGTCCTCCTGGATGGAGTCCGCGATCAGGATTCCTCCGGTCCCGCTGCAATCAAATGCATAGTACAGCGAAATCATCGCATTGCTGTCAGGATCCTGGTCGTCCCAGATGACCTCGAACGACTCGGCATTGGTGTTCACATCCCCCCCAGGCTGCACGAAGCTGAGAACAGGCGCGTCGTCAATGTTGTCGTTGTTCACAAAGAACCGCGCCGTCTGCATCCAGGGGCTTGCAAGGCCGTGCTCGTCTCTTGCCTGGACTCGCCAATAGTACCAAGTGTTGTCGCTCAGATTGACCGGCATCATCCAGGAGCAGGCATCGGTTCCAGTGGATGCCACCGGCGTCTGGAGATCCGCATCGGCATAGACCTCGAAGGTATAGGTTATCGCGTCCCTGTCGACATCTGATGACGGGAAGATCTCTAATATCGGGGTAAGCGTGTTTACCCATGCCTGGTCCGCCGGATTCTTCAGCACAGGGCCTGAGGGCGCATCGTTTGCCGTGTTCACAAAAAAACTGCCGGTGCACCAGGGGCTATCCGCCATGCCGTCGCCGGCCCTTACCCTCCAGTAGTAGAGCGTATTGTCAGAGAGCTCTGCAATCGTGCAGGAAGTTGTCACTGCCTGCTCTGTCACCTCTGCAAATACCACAAGGCCGGGACTGTCGAATGTATTGACCCTATCTATCTCGAAGAAATATGTAAGCGGATCACCTTCTCCATCTGTCGCATTGAACACCGAGAGAACAACCTGAGTGCTCGTAATCTCCGATCCCACCGCTGGGAAGTTTATGGCTGGAGCGGAGGGCGCAGTATTCTCTGTGTGAATCAGGAAAGATGAGATATCCGACTCTGCGGTCAAACCGTGCTCGTCGGTTACAACAACCCTCCAATAATACTCGGTATTATTCATCAATGGCGTACTTACCGTCCAGGAGGTCGTGCCATCCTGTCCTTGTGCGACCCCGGAAACTGAAGACACCAGATCAGTGAGACCGCTGTCTGCATATACTTCGAAGGTATAGCTCAAAATATCATTGTCCGGGTCATGGCTGTTCGTGATCTGGAGCAAGGGTGTGCATGTATCGAACTCGGATGAGGCAATGATCTGCGGCGCAGTCGGGGCATCGTTTGCCGTGTTCACAAAGAAACTGCCATATGCCCAGTTTGTCAGAGCAAACTTGTCGCTCGCCTGCGCCCGCCAGTAGTAAAGGCTATTGTCGTTCAGCTCTACGGGCAGTATCCATGAAGTAGATGGGATAGCGGCCACATTGGCGACCAGCCTGGTCATACCCTCGTCTGCATACAATTCATAAGAATAATATAACGGATCTCCGTCAGGGTCCGTGCTCTCTTCAAGGGTCAAAATCGTCTGCTGCGTTGTTATTTCAGTGTTGTTTGCTGGGGAAAATATCACGGGAACTGTGGGGGCGCTGTTCGCAACCGTAGGATCGCTGCCCCGGAGGAACTCCTCAAGATCGGAAATGCCATCGTTGTCGTAATCGCCTGTACCGTCCCGGTCGAGATTGCCAAAATGGGCGAGCTCCCATGTATCAGGAATTCCATTACCGTTCTGATCATCCGAGGAATTAGTTTGTGAAAGTACGCGGATAACTGCCTGGCGGGTATGCTCCTGCTTCCCGTCAGATGCACCGAAAACGACCGTGTAGGCCCCTGCCTGACCAATGTGTGTATGCCAACTGAAAGACCCTTTCCCGTTATTGTGATTGACAAACTCGGCTCCGGCGGGAAGATACCGAGCATATAACGAGGGGATCTCTCCATCCGCGTCTGTCGCCTCTACCAGAAACGTGAGTTGATTGCCTTCCAGGACTGTACGATCCGGAATGAATTGTAAGACCGGCGCATGCTCAGTCTGTGCCGCACCTCCAAAAACGATTCTATATGAACCCGTGGTATCCTGATCAAAGAGGTTTATGAAATACTCCCATTGCCTTTGGGCGTTTCTCCTTTTCGAGAGCCATACATTGTCGCCCCGGATCCATTTGCCATCTGAGCGAACAACTTCCCTGACCTCTTTTGCTCCAAGGAGGGGGTCGGGCAGGCTCACGAATATATAGCCACTGCTCGCCGGACATCTTAAGGCATATTCATCCCATGCTCCGTTCAGCTCGGATGAACCGGAAAGATCAACCACGCCTGTCTGCGTGTTCTGTGACTCCAATACTGTGTATGTACCATTATCTATGATGAGAAAATCGAGGATGCCGTCTTTTCCCGAGCCTTCCATGAGCACATCCTTGACCAGGGTATGGGTGGCGACTCCCTGGATCAAGGAGGTGAGCTGACCTCCGAGATTATCCGAGTGGGAATACTCTGCTGTAAAATCAGAGAACCGCCCGGAAAACGAACAGGTCATTATCCATCTGGCTATAGCACACTCGTTCGAACCGATATCCCCAAGACTGACTGTAAAACTCGGTGTTACAGCCTTTCCGTCCACATCACCGCTTGTGATCACATAATTGGCTATCAACCCCTGTTCATTATCGATAATCTTTGGCTGAGCCGTACTGATCTGAAGATTCCGAACAGCACCCTGTCCGTTGTTGCTCGCCCGCAACCCGAAGATAAAGGGAACCGACGGCTCGATCTCCGGTGTGAACGCATCGTCTCCATATACATTTTCAGGAAGAAAATAATCCAGGGTGATGATCGGCATGGGTTTTACCTGGATTTCCACAGGAGTTGCTTCATGCGTGTACGCCTTGCCATTGATTGAATAGCCTAATCTCGCCCCGACATGGTATATCGAGCCCGCGCCATCACTATTCGATGCACCGGGAGAAGGGATAATGATCCAGCGAACATCTACTCGCGATAACGGCTGCACAATCCCTGTGCCGTTGGTATCATCAATATTCTGCATGCTGCTCTGTCGAATGTAGAACAGCGCATCGGTATTTTGCGGGTCAGAGCTTGCGGCCACAGGCAGACCTGCCTCATCGGTAAAAAACACCTTTACATCGACATCATCCAGCCGAAGCCGGGGAAACCCATTTTCAATACGCAGTTGCGCATCAAAAGACTGCCGCTCAAATGCAACATCCTGACTTATTTCAAGCTTGATAGTTGCACAAACAGAGCTGTCAAGAGAATAAGATGTCTCAGGGAATAAAAGACCCCCGACAAAGAGAACTAACGAAGCTAATAAATGGCTGGCGAAGACAGAAATAGAGATTGGTTTAATGTTCAATGTAACTCTCCTCAAATCAAATATGGCAAAGCAATCAAAACAAAAAACATACTATTGCAGTATAGCGCTATTTTATATTACATTCCATAACAAAATGCGTTGAATTTTATTTTCTTGAATCCATGCTGCTTTATGAATTATCTTCATAGCTTACTTCTTCCATGAGCATATATGGTTTACATGTTGTGGTACATATGTCATTGACCAAAAAATCGGTTATTGTTTTTTACAGATTGCAACATATCATATTTGAGAGATAATACTGCATGGCATTTACTCAACCCACATCAGCTCCTCATTGTTTCATTATTTTGGCCATCATTGCTTTTTTCATTCCCGGAGAGAGCTATTCATTCTCATCTCCGGATAAATCTTTTCAAAGGACAAGCCATCAATTATCAAGGCATATACGATATGCCTATACCATAGAAAACAGAAGTCCCAATGTGGCCAGAGATGTCCATTTCTGGACATATGCCCCGGTAAAGGTTACACCTACCCAAATATGCACAAAGATAAGCAGCTCAAACCATTACGAACTGATCACAGACGAATATCAAAATCAAATTCTCCATTATGTCTTCGACTTCATCCCTCCCTATGGCTCAAAACGAATAACTGTTGACGTAGACCTCGTGTTCTCAAAAACCCCGAACCAATCATCGCCAGACAACCTTGAAGAATACCTTCTACCCGAAAGATTCATCGAGTGCGACAATAGAGAGATACGTACACTGGCTCAACAGCTTCATAAAAACCATCTCATGGGCACTGTCGAGTCAATATTCCATTGGATAGTGGAAAACATGAGTTCTCCGGGATACCTACACAATGAGCGAGGCGCCTTATATGCCTTACAGAACCAAAAGGGTGACTGCACCGAATATATGTATCTTTTTGTTGCTCTCTGCAGGACGGAGGGAATACCGGCCAGATGCTTAGGGGGGTATATCTGCAGCCAAAATTCCATCCTGAAGTCCAACCAATATCACAATTGGGCAGAATTTTACTTCCAGGGATCCTGGAGGATCGCTGACCCGCACAAGAACACTTTTTTAGAAAATCACTCAGACTATGTTGCATTTCATGTGATGAAAAGCTCCCCGGCAAACCCCATATCCGGCTTCAGCAGATTCCACGTCAGGGGAAAGGGGTTGCATGTCTGGATGGACTGATTTTCTTATTGGCGCATCATAGCAAAAAGGAAAGGAGTTTTTCTTTTCAGTTGCAGGAGCCAAACCGAGGACGGGTTCACAACAGATGGACCAATACCTCATGTGAGCCCGCCTGGATGCGTGGTCCCCCCTTGCGACCAAGCCAGGCCTGCTTGCACATATGACCTGTTATGGTTCAAGCCTTGGGCCTTGTCTTTCTGCATGGGCTGGAAAGGGGCGCCTTCAAGGGTCTGTCGGGCGCCTGCATGCAAGCCCGTACTCGCAAGCTATGCGGACACTATCTGCTGCAACCTCATGAAAAGCTCGCCCACCGCATTGGAGAGCCTGATGTTCTCGTTCGCCCCCCTACGGATGCCGCGCAGACAGGTCGCTGCATCCTCGAGCTCCACAAAGTCTATTCCCTGTAAGGCCAATCCCTTCAACTCCTCATTGATCACGGATTCGCCGTTCCCCGCAATGACGAGCAGATCT
>JALNWY010000125.1 GCA_023230665.1 Deltaproteobacteria bacterium | reverse complement strand
GAGGTCTCAACGCGCGAGGTGCAGGAGGAACTCATCCGGCAGGGTGCGAACCTGGGAAGGGATCGGTTCTGAGGATTCCCGCCCGCGATATCTTCGTTGAAGCCCGTCCATGGGAGCCGATATACGAATAATCAATTATAGGGCTGGGCCAAAAAATCCCTTCTTGCGATATCCTGATGAGGAGAACCGGGGCAGGGTTTGACCGGCGTGACGATGCAGCGGCTGTCCCGCACCAGAAATGCGCCCGCGGCTCAGGCATATCACTTGTTGATCGAAACCGATAGTTCGCCTTTCCTTTCCGTGACCTGAATGCTCACATCATTGTGATGCCGTATGGCTGAAAAATCGATCGTACCGTCGCCTACCATGAGGTTGCGGATATGGACGGCATCCAGGAATTCGGGCAGATAGGGCCGGCTGAAGTGCAGCTCCCGCGAGGCTCCCCGGATGGTCAGCCCCAGACATGACCTCAAAAGAGAGAAGATGCTCGCGGCGGCCCATGCCTGAGGCGAGCAGGCAACGGGATAGAGTGTGGGCCCCTGGTCAGGCCTGCGCTCGAAGCCGCAGAAGAGCTCGGGCAGCCTGCTGAGCTCTGTGAAACGGCTCATGTGGTACATGGCCTCGAGAATTCTCCCAGCCTCCGCTTTCCAGCCGTAGCGCGCCATGCCCTCGGCAATGATGGCATTGTCGTGTGGCCAGATGGAGCCGTTGTGATAGGCCATGGGATTGTACCGCGGCTGTCCCCTTGCCAGGGTCCTCACGCCCCACCCGCTGAAAAACGTGTCGCCCATGAGCGCTTTGGTGATGATCCTGGCCCGGTCAGGGGAAGAAATGCCGGCAAAGAGGCAGTGCCCCATGTTGGAGGCCCTCACCCGGCAGGGCCTCTTCTCCCGGTCCAGGGCCAGAACGTATCCTGGGAGACGGTCGTCCCAGAAGGTGAGCTCAAAGCGCTTGCGCAGATCCTCCGCCTGCTCCAGGAGGTCACCGGCTATCTTCTCCAGCCCCAGCCGCTTCCCGATGGAGGCCGCCTGTTTTCTGGCGGCGAATACGTATGCCTGCACCTCGCAGGCCGCGATGGGGGCCTCGGCAAGGCTGCCGTCTGAATGAAACACCGAATCAAAGGAATCCTTCCACACCTGGTTCTGAAGGCCGTGAGCGCTCATGCGTTCATATTCCACAAATCCGTCGCGGTCGATATCGCCGTACTCGTCGATCCAGACAAGCGCCTCCCTGATCCGGGGCCAGAGCATCTCGATAAACTCCGTATCTCCTGTCCTGAGGAGATAGTCACCTGCCAGCATGATGAAAAACGGTGTGGCGTCCGCGCTGCCGTAATACCTCGAAAAAGGAAGTTCTCCGGTGTTGGTCATCTCACCCTTACGCACCTCGTGGAGGATCTTGCCGGGCGCGGCATCCTGCTCGACCACGACCTCCTGAGCCTGGTTGGATGCCAGATATTCGAGCACGCCCCTTGAGATGTCCGGATTGAACCAGAGGGTCTCCCAGGCAGTGATGAGGCCGTCGCGGCCAAAGGGGGTGGAAAACCAGGGTATGCCTGCGTCCGGGTAGAGAATGCCGCCGTCCGCTTCACTCAGCAGCATGCGCAGATCGGAAACGGCGCGCTCCACCAGGTTGTTGAACTCCTCATTGGAGGTCCGGATCATGCTTTCACGGCCTCTGGCCCTGCGAAAGAGCCGCGCTGATTCCCGGTAGGCATGGACGTATGAATCGGCCTGCCCCTGTGCCGCCTCTCCCTCTTCCCGGCAGGAGACCATCACCTCGAACTCGACTTCCTCGTACCTGCCTAGCCCTATGGAGAACTCGACCCGGCCCGGCTTGATCGCATCCGGCTTCCGGGAAAACTCGATGCGTGTGCGCCTGAGGATCTTGTCAAGACCCAGGTAGGGGATGTCCATCAGGGTTTCTTTCACGAGGATCTCCCCATGCTCGCCCCTGCCGGCCCTCGTCATCCCCCTGACCTCGAAGATATCTGCAAAATCAGAGGCCATGGTGATGGCAATGGTGAATGACAGCGGGTCCAGGTCATAATTTCTTATCCGGTACTTTTCGTAGCAGCGCCCCTTCCAGAGAAATTTAGACCGGAAGATATGGATCGAGCCCCGCCGGATCTGACGATTTGCGCCCATGATCAGGTCGGGGTTGGTGAGGTCGATGGTGATGAGATGATTGTCCCGGGTGATGTCCGAGCTCAGGAGAAGCGGCCTTTTCCCCTCGAAGGAGAGCCGGTACTCGGAGAGGTAGCGGGTGCCGTTGTGGAACAGCCCCTGGGTGCTGTAGATCCGGGACCGGACATCCCCATGGGTGTCGAACACCGCAAAGGTGTCTTCGTGCTTGACGATGCGGTTCTGCTCAGCCGCCAGGGCCGCGGTGGCCAGAACATAGTGCTCTCCTGAGACACTGATGATATCTTCCGCCATCAGGGCTCCTTGCCGGCCTCTGCCGCAGTGTCATTGCCTTCCGGTCTTCCTCTCTTCCCGGTGATACCCTTGATAAAGACAGGTCTCTCGCTCTCGTTGTGCATCATGTGGAGCATAAGGAGCAGATAGTCGCGGACATGGCGGGTGATAAGGAAATTATACCGCACGTGCTCCCGTCCCTTGGCGCCCATGACGCTGCCCACGCGGGGGTGGCCCAACAGATAGCGGATGCGGTAGGCCGCCCCCTCGGGCGAATTGACGAGATATCCGGTCTCTCCGTGGATGATCTGGGCGGGAATCCCCCCCACCGCGCCGCCGATCACGGGCTTGCCTTTCCACATGCCCTCGGTGACGGTCAGGCCGAAACCCTCCCTCGTGGACTTCTGGACTATGATGTCCGCCGCCCGCTGCAGGGCATTGACCTCCAGGTCCGTAGGCTGGAAGAGAACAAGGATATCAGGGTCCCCGGCCGCCACCTCTTCCACCTCGGCCTGGACCGCGGGTCCTTCCGGATCGTCAGTGGCGCCGCCTCCTGCGAGGACGAGCTGGCAGTCGAAGTGCCGACGGACCTGTCGGAAAGCCGCGACCACGCCCATGGGGTCCTTGAACCGGTCAAACCGCGATACCTGGACAATGATGGGACGGTTCCGATCAATGCCGAAACTCTCGACAACGTCAGTAATCTCTTCCTGAGCAAGATCCCGGTTCTTTTCAGAGAGCGGGTCGATGGACGGACTGATGAGCACCTTGGGGATGGTGAGGTCCTTCTGTGCGAAATGGGGGATGTGGAAGACGGCCATGGCATATTTGTTGATCGCCGGACGCAGGAACCTCCATATGGCCGGCATGGGCTGGGAGAGATCGATGTGGCAGCGCCAGACCATGGACTTGCGCCGGTGGGGAAAATATTCGATGAGAAATGCGGGCTGCGGGTCGTGGACCATCACCACGTCGGCCCCAGGCTCGATCCTGCCCGCATTGCGCCCGAGATGAGAAAGATAGATCTCCTTGTTGCAGCACGATATCTCGACATCCGATCCCTGCAGGGCATTGTGGATGGATTTGGTCACCTCGAAGAATTCCTGCCTTCCGTCAATGACATTCCAGGTGGTGGGAATTCCCAGGGATACGGTCCAGGGAATCATGCGATTGAGGATCTCAGCCACTCCTCCGCCGATCCGGGTGGAGCTGATATGCTGCAGGGTGCGCCCTTTCAGTGCCCCGGCCAGGGCGTTGATCTCGGAGAGAATCTTGTCAGGAGCGATATTCCGGTATTTTTCTATCATGGTACCCATCCGCTTGAGGAGCCGCACGCTCGCTTTCGATCAGGTCCAGGAGAAAGTCATGGTTTTCCTTGAGGCTCTTGAGGTACGGGTCGAACGAATCAAGCCTGTCCGCAAGCCGATCATGTCCCTGCTGCCGGAACCAGAGCGAGAAATCATTCACCATGGTCTCGGACAGGAGCCTGGGTGCGATGAAGAGATGGTATCCCACGGTATCGCTGTCCATGTCCTTGAGGATGCCGATGAACTCGTCGAGCGTGTGGGCAGTGTGGCCGGTATCGAGCACGGCCAGGCGGGGCTTGCAGAATATGAAGGCATTTTCGGGCGAGGTGTGGCGCTCGCCGGATATTTCCTGGAGATGCTGGGCCAGAATGGTGCAGATCTCACGGCGCACCAGTTCCAGATCCATGCTGCGGACCAGATTCAGGTTGGCGAGCTTTTCCGCAACCGCATTTTCAGCCAGATAGGTGTGGACCCACGAGGAAAAATCATTGGGATACTCCGGGACAATGTAGGGATCGCGGAAAAAGTGCTGGTGCAGATGGAAGAACAGCGACCACTGGGAGGTGATGGTCACCTCCATCAGCAGCTGGCTCAAGGATGTCGCCCTCTGGTTGGTCACTTCCGCCAGATAGACCGCCTTGAGGAACCTGAAAGGAACGGGGTTCATACAAGGCGGCCGGATATCATCCCGGCATGTGAGAGCCTGCCGGCGCCCAGTCGATATCCGGTTCCTTTCTCGATAAGGGACTGGTATACCTGCTCATACCTGTCTGCCATGACCGGTGCTGAAAAGCGGTCTCTGGCGCGCCTCAAGCAGTGTTTGCGATCCAGGCCCCCGACTTTTTCGACTGCATCGACCATCTCATTGATGTCCGAGACGATAAAGCCGGTCACCCCGTCATCGACAACCTCGGGGACTGATCCGTACGGCCTGGCGATCACCGGTGTCCCGCACGCCATGGCCTCGATCATTACCAGGCCGAAGGGCTCGGGCCAGTCAATGGGAAAAAGCAGGGCCATGGCGTTGCCGATCAGCTCCGGTCTCTGGGCGTCATGGATTTCGCCCAGATACTCGATGAGAGGATGATTCAGCAGAGGCTCGATCTCCTGGGTGAAAAAAGAAAGGTCTGTCTTGTCCACCTTGCCGGCCATCTTCAGGGGAATGCCGCTCCTCCTGGCAACCTCTATGGCTACCTCCGGGTGTTTTTCCCGGGCTATCCGGGAGAAATACACCAGGTAGCCGCCTTCTCCGGGATAGAGCCGGAAGTATGATTCCGGCAGGCCATGGTATATGGTGTCGGCCCAGTTCAGGTCCAGGTTGCTCAGCGGCCTTCGCTGATCGTTGCTGATGGACACGAGATGCATATCGGAAAAGACGGCCATGAGCTCGCTCCAGTGGGGAAAATCCATCCGGCCGTGAAGGGTGTGCACACAGGGGACCGGGCATGAGTGTGCGAAGGGAAAGGCCAGGTAGTCGTTGTGACAGTGAATCACATCGAACTCATCGGCTCGGGCAAAGGCGTGGGCGAGCTCCACGAAATGAAACGCGGGCGGGTCAAGGATTGCCGGTTCGAGGCGGAGCGATCTGGGAACTACGCTGTAGAGCCGGGCCCTGGTCCTGGAATCGCCGCTCGCGAACAGGGTCACGCTGTGCCCTCTGCGAACGAGCTCTTCCGTGAGATGGGAAACGACCCGCTCCGATCCGCCGTACAGTTCCGGAGGCACCGGCTCGAAAAGCGGGGCAACCTGTGCAATCCTCATACCGGGACGATCTCCTTTTTCATCAGCAGTTCTGTATAGGATAGTAGGATAGACAGTGCCCTGCCGTTCTCAAGCAGAGCAGAACCCGGAAGTTGTTCGGACCGGTTCTGCTTCTTCCCGAACCGGGTGAGTGCTTCCCTTACGGGAAAACCGGCCGATCAGAGCAGAAATGCCAGGGATCCTGCCACGGCCAGGGCAATGGAGGTGTTGAGCGCAATGGACAGCAACGCCACCTTCCATCCCCCTTCCTTCCACAGCGTGGAGATGGTGGCGATACACGGAATATACAACACGGTGAAGACCACGAGCACGAGGAGCTGGGCCGAGGAGAGCACGGCCGAGACATCCGTGGTGCCCAGCGCCGAGTTCAGCATGATGAGGGTGAGCTCCTTGCGGAAGATCCCCAAAAACAGGGTGATCCCAAGCTCGGAAGGCAGATCGAGGATATAGGTGGTGATGGGTGAGAGCACCCGGTTGATGACATCGTCGATCCCCACGTAGGAAAACACGGCCAGGACAATGCTGGAAATCGCGATCACGGGCCAGGCGAACAGCAGGAACTCCATGATACGTGCCCAGACCTTCCGTATCACGACATGGAAATAGGGCTTGCGCAGAGGAGGAACATCCATGATGATGCCGGGCGACATGTCTGCGCTGAGGCGGGAGAGAACCGAAGAGACGCCCAGGGCAATGGCGATGTTGCCCAGGTAGATGAGCGTCGTGTATCCGGCCCCCAGATACTTCCCCGCAAGGGCGAGGATGATTACGGTCCGGGCCGAGCAGGCAATGAACGGGACCATGAGCATGGTAATGATCCGGTCGCGTTCGTACTCGAGATTGCGCGCAGCCATGATGGCCGGCACATTGCACCCGTAGCCCATGATGATGGGCACCACGGATTTCCCGTGCAGCCCGAAGCGGTGCAGCAAGCCGTCTGCCATGAAGGCGATCCGCGGCAGCAACCCGGTGTCTTCGAGCAGAGAGAGGATCACCAGGAGCGGGACGAGATAGGGCAGCACGATCCCCACGCCGGCCGTGAACCCGTCGTAGACCCCGGAGACGAGCATGGCGGTAGGGCCGCTCGTGTGACTCATGAGAAAGGAGCCGAGTGTTTCCAGGGGGACCTCCAGGAGGTCTGCGATCAGATTGCCGAACCAGAACGACACCGCGAACATCAGGAAAAACGCGCCCACCGTGGCCACCAGGCCGCCTACGGGGTTGATGACGAACCGATCGATCTTCTCGGACAGGCTCGTGCCGGTGCGAGACTTCACTGCAACAACCTGCTCAAAAAGGTCTAACACCAGGGCATGCCGGTGCGACGCGAACACCCCGGACTCCGGCCAGTCGTGGATTTCGGCCAGGAAGCGCCTGTTCTCGATGACATACTCGAGAAATTCCCTGTCCGCCTCCGCGACAATCCTTTCGAACTCCTCGTCCATCTCCAGGAGCCTGATGATGACGAACCTCGTGTCCATCTTGAGACGCTCCCTTAACAAGGATGGATAGCGGGCCTCGATCCGGGCGATACATTCCTCCACGTCCCGGTCGTACACCGGGGGAACGCGGTGGAAGTTGTTTTCGGAAATCTTTAAGGCTGCATCGAACAGCTCCTGAACGCCGCTTCCCTGTACCGCGATCAGGGGATAGGCCTCCAGACCCGTCAGGGAGGTGAGCGCCTGGATGTCGATCTCCATGCCCTTTTTCTGCGCATCGTCGATCATGTTGAGCCCGATGACCATGGGCACATTCATCTCCATGAGCTGCAGCGTGAGCTCAAGGGAACGCGACAGCAGAGAAGCATCCACGACATTGATGATCACGTCCACCTGGCCGGAGAGGAGATAATCCCGCGCAACCCGTTCAGCTATGTCGTTGGCGGATATGGAGTAGGTCCCAGGCAAATCGATGAGCCTCACTGTCCGGCCGCCGATGTAGACGTGTGTTTCGGTATACGAGACCGTGGTGCCCGAGAAGTTCCCGGTATTCACCTTAAACCCTGCCACCGCATTGAAAATGGTCGACTTTCCGCAGTTCGGCTGGCCCGCCAGGGCGATCACCGTCTCGCTGTTATGGCTTTTCGTCAAGGATTTCCACATGAGATGCAATCCCCCGCCCGATCATGGTCCTGGCGCCCGAGCTGATATCCTCTATGAGCAGCGGCCCCCGAAACGGTGCGGCCCTGACCACCCGGACCTTCTTTCCCGCGTGCAGGCCGAGCCCCGCCATCCGGGCCGAAACGCCCTTCCCGCCGGATACCCTGCTGATAACGGCGGTGTCGCCTTCTTTCAGTTCCAAGAGAGTCAAGCAAGAATCCTTTCTTTTCCACCAGGCTTGAAAAAACGGCCGGATCCGGTCCCATTTTTCAAGCTCGCGCTGTGGTTATGAGACGTATATCCTCCAGGAAACGCCCGCTGCCGGCTAGCCAGCTGCGATCCCGCCCTGCTCGTGCCTTTTCAGGCACGGTCCTTTTTACTCCTGCATTCGGGGCACAACCCCACCAGCTCGAGGTAATGACGCTCCAGGGTAAACCCGTGCTCTCTGGCCACCGCCTCCTGCAGCACATCGATGGCCGGATAGCTGAACTCCACTCTCCTGCCGCACTGCATGCAGACGAGATGGTCATGGTGCGAGCGGCCCCAGACATGCTCGTACCAGGCACCCTCGGAAGGGGCGTCCTCATGCACGCTCACCCTGCGGATTATCCCCGCCTCGACCAGGAGCGAAAGGTTCCGGTAGACCGTGACAAGGGAGAGGTTGTACCGCTGTTCCTTGAGCAGCCTCAGCACGTGGTCTGCCTGAAAATGTCCCTTTATATCGCAAATGGTTTTCAATAAAACCAGACGCTCCTTCGTGAGCCTTCCGTTGTGTGTTTTCAGGACAGAACTGAGCCTGTCATAGCAATATCCATGACCTGCACAGAGAGAACACTCGTGTTTTAATAGCTTCTGTTGCATATGATTTGCAATAACAGGGATCACTATCCTTGTCAAGGGTAGAAGAAGCCCGGTTCACAAACACGGTCCGATCGCGTATATTGCCCCTTGTGAAGGCATGTACATGAACTTTGCAGACAGGAGAGGGAAAAGACAGTGGCGGACCCTGGAGACCATGCTCAGGATCTACTGCCGCGGCAATCATGGAAGGCACCCGGATCTTTGCGGCGAGTGCGGCAAACTCCGGGATTATGCCCTCGCACGCCTCGACCGGTGCCTGTACGGGCGCGACAAGCCGGCCTGTTCCCAGTGCCCGACACACTGCTACAAGCCCGATATGCGCGAGCGGATCCGTGAGGTGATGCGGTATTCGGGCCCCCGGATGCTGGCCCGCCACCCGATACTCGCGCTTCTGCACATGCTGGATCTGGG
>JALNWY010000124.1 GCA_023230665.1 Deltaproteobacteria bacterium | reverse complement strand
GCCCCAGGAGTCCTTGATGAGCATGAAGGTTTCCTGCGGCGAGAGCCGCTCCAATATCTGCCGGGTATAAGGGGAGTCGATGACGGCTCGTGCGCGGTCCGCGGGCGTGGTCGCCTGCACCCTCCCCAGTTCGCTTTTCAGGGTCAGTTTGGTGTCCATGATCCTTGGTTAACACACTCCCGAGGCCCTGATCAATACGGCATGCTATTCTTCTCCGATCACGATCCGGCCTGCTTTGGTGCGGACCTTCAGCGAAAGCGAGTCGACCAGGGAGTATACGCAGGGAATGACCAAGAGAGTCAGGGCCATGGCAAAGAGCAGGCCAAAGGCCACAGCCACTGCCATGGGGGAGCGCATCTCGGCGCCCTCGGAGGTTGAGAGCGCCATGGGGAGCATGCCTACGATGGTGGTGATGGAGGTGATGAGGATGGGGCGCAGCCTCACCGTAGCGCCCTGGATCACGGCCTGTGAGCGCTCCATGCCGGCCTTTCTCAGGCGGTTGATGTAGTCGATCATGACGATCCCGTTGTTCACCACAATCCCCATGAGAATGATGAGCCCCATGAAGGCCGGGACCGAGAGCGTCTTGCCCGTCGCCATGAGCCCGAACACCACCCCGATGTAGGCAAGCGGCAGGGTGAACATGACAATGAAGGGCTGAGAGAGCGATTCGAACTGGGCGGCCATGACCATGTAGATGAGGATGATGGCCACGATGAACGCCTTGCCGAGCTCCTGAAAAGAGGTCTGCATGTCCTCGAAGGTGCCCCCCAACTCGTAGAAGTAATCCTCGGGCATATGCAGGTTCTGCATGACCTGCTCGACATCGCGCATGACGCTTCCCAGGTCCCGTCCCACCGTGGAGCCCGAGATGGTTACTACGCGGTTCTGATCCTTGCGGTTGATGGTGATGGGCCCCACGCTCTCTTCAAGGGAAGCCACCTGGGACAGCGGCGTGCTGAACCCGAGGGGCGACGAGACAGGCACCTGTTTCAGATCGTCTTGCGTCGAGCGGTAGGCCTCCTGAAAGCGTACCCGGATGTCGTATTCCTTGCCCGCATCATGGAAGCGGCTGACCACTTTGCCCAGCATGGCGGTCTCCACCGTTGCCGCCACTTGGGCCACGCTCAGGCCCATCTTGGCCGCCTTGTCCCGGTCGATTCTCACGTGGAGCTCGGGCTTGCTCTGTTTGAGCGACTTGTCCAGATCTGTGAGCCCTTCTATGGGCGAGAGCCCGAGCATGGCGGCATTGCCGATCTCGTCGAGCTTCTCCAGGCTCGATCCGTAGACATGGATCTCAACCGGCTTGCCGCCTCCGAAGAGGGAGCCTGAGATGTCCTCGAACAGGTATTCGACGTCCTGGAGCACGGGCAGCTCCCGCCGGATCTCTTCGGCGATTGCTTCGGCGGACTTGTCGCGGTCCTCTTTTTCCGTGAAACGGGCGAAGATCCGCGCCTTGTTCACCCCTGCGGTCATCTGGCCCTGTGCAGCCGCGTACTTGGCGTCGAGAGCGACCCCTACCATGCTCCCGCAGGTGATGACCTCGGGCCGCTTCAGAAAGATATCCTCCACCTGCCGGGTGATGTGATCAGTCTCTGAGAGGACCATGCCCTCGGGCAGCGTGATATTGACCATGGCCAGCGGGATGTCCTGTTTGGGCATGAACTCGGTGCCCAGAAAGGGGGTGCATATGAGTGCGGCCACGAACAGGAGAAAAGCAATGCCCAGGGTGAGCCTGCGCCGGTTCACGGCCCTTTCCAGCAGGGAGGTGTACCTGGTGCGCATCCAGCCGGTCCACCCCCCGGACTCGATCCGCTCGTACACGCCCTTTCCCTTCTTAAAGATGGTCGCCGCGATCGCCGGGATGATGGTCACGGCGATGAACAGGGAGGCGAGCAGCGATATGCACACAGTCAGCGAGAGCGGGCGGGCCAGCTTGCCGGCGATGCTCTGGGAAAGGCTCATGGGCAGGAAGACCGCCACCGTGGTGAGCGTGCTCGCCGTGATGGCAAGGCCCACCTCCGAGGCGCCGTTGACCGCTGATTCATGCCGTGAGGAGCCTTCTTCCAGATGGCGGAAGGTGTTCTCGATCACCACCACCGCGTTGTCCACCAGCAGGCCCACGCCCAGGGCGATACCGCCTAAGGTCATGATGTTGAAGGTATATCCCAGGGCCTTCATCCCGATAAAGGTGGCGATGACCGACAGGGGGATGGCCAGGGCGATCGTGATCGTGGGCCTGATCGCGCGCAGGAAGATGAAGATGACCCCCACAGCGATGAGGCCCCCGGTCAGCGCGTTGCTGCCCGTGTCCGAGATGGACCGCCTGATCATCTTGCCCTGATCGAGGATGAGGTGCAGAGAAAGGCCCTCGGGCATGATCCTCTCGATCCGGGCGAGCTCGGTCTTGACCCGATCGGCCGCTCTCAGGGTGTTCACGCCCGACTGTTTCATGATCGCGATGATGACCGAGGGCTGGGAATTGGTCCGCTCGAAGCCCCGGGTTTCCTTGAAAGAGTCCTGCACGTCGGCCACGTCGGAAATCCGCACCGGCCTGCCCTCGGGGCTCATCGAGATGATGGTGGATCGCGCCTGATCTATGCTGTCGTAGTATCCGGTCGTCCGGATCAGGTACTCCTTTTTCCACGATTCCACATGACCGCCCGAGACGTTCAGGTTTCCGGCCCTGATGCCGGAGATCACCTGATCGAGCGTGGTGCCCGTGTTTTTAAGCTTCTGGGGATCGACCAGGACCTGGATCTCCCGCTCCTTGCCGCCGAAGATGAACACCGAGGCGATCCCCTCCAGACGTTCGATCCTGGGCTTCACGACATCGTCGATGTACTCGCGCAGGCGCCTGGTGTTTTCCATACCGATGACGCCGTACTCCAGGATGGGCATGTCCGAGATGTTGAACTTGAGCACCATGGGCGTATCCGCGTCCTCGGGCAGGAAATCCGCGATCCAGCTGATCTTCTCGCGCACATCCTGCGCGGCAAAGTCCAGGTTCGTGCCCCACTCGAACTCGCAGTAGACGCTGGAGATTCCCTCCACGGTCATGGAGGTCACCTCCTTGATGCCCTCGACCGTGCTCACAGACTCCTCGATGGGCTTGGTGATGAGGGTTTCGATCTCTTTAGAGCCCACGCCCTCGTAGGTGGTCACCACCGAGACATACGGAAACTCCAGCTCGGGCAGGAGATCGAGACCCAGGCCGGAAAACGAGACGAGCCCGAAGAGGGCGATGATCAGGATGAGCATGGTGATCGTGATCCGGTGCCTGACGGAAAACTGGGGGAGATTCATGGGCTAGCTCTCCGGAGGGCCCTCTTCATGCGTGATTCGTACCCTGGCGCCCGATTTGAGTCCGGCAAGCCCGCGCAGAACCACCTGATCGCCCTCAAAGATACCGCCGGTCACCTCGAAGAGGTCATCTCCCCCGATTCCCAGTGAAACGGGGCATCTCTCGACAATGCCGTCTCTGACCCGGTATACGATATAGGAGTCCTCTCCGCGGATGAGCGCTTGCCCGGGCACGGTCAGGGCGTTGCCGCGGACCATCTGGACGACCCGGGAACGCGCGGTCATGCCCGATCTGAGCTTCAGGCCGGGATTTTCGAGGGTGATTGTGATCGTGAAGGTGCGGCTGACGGGATCGATGGTGGGATAGACCTTTGTGATGGTGCCTTCAAAGGACTGCCCCGGTACGGCATCGACCGTGATCGTGGCGAGATTGCCCGTCCGGATCGAGCTGTAGATCTCCTCCGGAAGGTCGACTTCCACCTTGACCGTGTTCATGTCCATCATGACAAAGGCCTGCATCTGGGGGCCGGCCAGCTCTCCCTCGTTGGCCGTCACCGCGGTCACCACGCCGGAAAAGGGGGCCTCCAGGCGGCACTCGCGCAGGTTTCTCTCCGCGGTCTTGCGGGCCGTGACCGCCTGGTCATACTGAAACCGGGCAAGGTCGCGGGCTGTAACGGCATCCTCTCGGTTCTGCTCGGTTACGGCCGTTGCCCGGTAGAGACCCTCCATACGGGTCAGGTCGCGCTCGGCCCGTTCGAGGGATGCCTTCGCCTGATCGAGCTGGGAATGGGCGTGCTCCAGGGCCCGTTCATAGTCAAAGGGATCGATGAGCATGAGCAGGCCCCCTTTTTCGACAAAGTCACCCTCGTCCACGGGAATGTCCTTGATCCTGCCGGACACCTTTGGCCCGATCCGGGACACCTCCCGGGGAGAAACGCTGCCCACTGCGGCATAGGTTCTGTACACCGGGCCCCTGGATATTTGTGCGACCATAACCTCGGGCACCCGGGCCAGGGCCTGCTCTTCGGCTGCCGCAGACCCTCCCTGCTCGTTCCCGCACGAGGAAACCCCGGACAGGAGAAGGAGGGCCGCGGCGCACAGAGCAGAGAAGCCGTTTTTCACCGGCAGCCTCCTAGAGGGTCCCCATGGCGGATTTGAGCGATGCCAGCGAGGTGGCATAGTCGGCCCGTGCCGAAATATAGTTCCTTCTGGCCTGGCCGAGCAGGGCCTCGGCGTCCAGGACATCGGTGGTGGTGGCCACCTGGAGATTATAGCGGTCTTTCTGAATTCTCAGATTTTCCTGGGCCTGGTCGATTGCCTGGACGGCCACCTCGGTCCTGGCCCTGGCCTCCTGCGCGGAGAGATAGGAGTTCTTGACCTCAAGCAGGACCTGGTCCTTGAGGCTCTGCATGAGAAAGCCCAGCCTGCTCCTGATGGCCTTGAAACGGGAGACCTCGAAATAGCTCGACCCTCCCTGGAAGATGTTCCATCTCAGCCCCACACCAACGGTCCAGGCCTTGTCCTCGTCAACGTCAGGGTCTTCGCCGAGCTTTTCATACTCATAGGTGGCGGCGACATTCGGAAGGTACCCGGCCCGGGCGATCCAGACCCCTTTGTCCGCGTTTTCCATCTGAAGCCGGGTGATCCTGATCTCCTGCCGCTGGTCAAGGGCGGTATCATAGGACTCGTCCAGTGTCTTCTCGAGCACGGCCATGGGTATTTCTTCTTCGATAACCACCGGAGTGGAAATACTTCTGCCCAAGAGCGTGTTGAGCCGCGATTCGAGTATTCTCACGGCATTCTCCGCAATGATGACGTTCTGCATGCTCTCGGCATGCCTCACCTGCGCCTCCAGAAGGTCGTTCTTCGGGATCATGCCCTGGTTGTAGAAGGCTTGCGCCACATCCAGATGGGCCTTGATCGATGCGGAGGAGCTCCGGGCCACATCCAGGATCTCCCGGGCCTCGATGATCCCGTAGTAGGCATCGATCACCTGGAATTTCAGATCCCGGACCTCCTGCTCCCTGTCCAGCCCCGCCACCCGGTAGTTGTTGCCCGCGATCCGGTAGGCGTTGTACAGGGCCCCGCCGGTGAACAGGGGCTGGGTCACCTCCACGGAAAAGCGGTAGTTGTCCTTTGTGCCGACCGGGAACGTGCCCATATTGGGGACAGTGAATGTCGGCTCCTCATCGAAGCGCGCATACGAGTAGTTGAGGTCCACGGAGAAGAGCATATCGGACAGGCTCGAACGTTTTTCCATGAGGCTCGCATATACCTGCTTATCCTGGGCCCTGATGAGCGGGTTGTTGTTCAGGGCCATGGCCATGGACTCCTCCAGCGTCAGGTAATCCTGGCCCCAGAGGAAGGCTCCTCCCAGAAAGGCCATACCGGTCACGAGAATCACGATTTTTCTAATCACGATAATCCTCCCTTAATATAAGCTGTAAAATTCTTGAAATGTATGCAGTCGGTTTCTTGTCGAGCAGACCCAGGTGCCAGTTGTCGCCGATTGCGTGCAGCATCCCGGGGATGGTCAGTGACATGAGGTCCGGGTCGAACCGCGGGTCTTCTTCATTTGCATGCGTGAATATCTCCCGGATGAACCGGATCTCCTGCATGCGGATCTCCCGGAAGCGCTCGAATATCCTGGATACCACGTCGGGTATTTGGGAATAGAAGATCTCGTAGATGAGGCGGTGGAACTCGGGATGCTCCTCGATCCAGGAGAGATTGTAGCGGATATACGCCTCCAGCTGAGCTTTCCACAGGCGCCTTTCGGACATGATCCGACCGATGCCGGCTACATAGCGGTCGCTTCCCCTGGCGATGACCTCGCTGATGAGCTCCTGCTTGCCCGGAAAGAACTGGTAGATGGTGCCCACACCGAACTCGGCCTTTGCGGCAATCTCCGCCATGGAGGCGTTGACATATCCTACGGACTTGAAGATCTCCTGGGCCGCGTCGAGAATGGCCTCTCTGCGGTATGCCATCTCGCGTTCTTTTCTGCCCGAAAGGGCCGAATCGCCGTTCGCATTTTGAATCATGATTCAAAATTAGAATATTCGTTCATAAAAAGTCAAGGATATTCCCAGGCAGATTCAGGCGGCAAAAAACGAGCCTCTTTTCGGAAAAGAAAGACCCGGGGAAGCAGGAGAAAGTCCGGCCGATGCCGTGCATTCCAGGAAAGGCCTGAGGGCGCTGTTATTCCAGAGAATGAAATACGAGGCCGGAAGGGACCTGCGGAGAGAAGAGCACGGAGTTCCGGGGGAGTCTGACCCTGGTTTCCGAGATCTCCATGATGCTCTCGATGCCGATGGGATTGTGAAGAAAGGCGATATCCGCCCTTGCCTTGGACACCAGATTGAGCGCCTCATCGGCAGAGCTGGTGTAGAGGATGCGGCTGCCCGCATCGGCATGACTGATCCCGAGGACCGGCTGCAGAATGCTCTCATGGAGAATGGGGAGCGCCATTTCCTTGAGCCGGGGATGCAAGGGCACGGGCAGGAAGCGCTCGAAGTCCGCATCCTGCGAGAGTTCCAGCAGATAGTATCTGGGAATGCCCTTGACGAACAGGCCCAGGTGCCCTTTTCCGCCCTTGTTCAGCGCAGACAGAAAAGTTTTGCGGTTGTCGTAGGGGATCATGTTGAACAGTTCCTTGATCCGATACTCGAGGTCCACGAGACCTACGCCCATGCTGTCGGGTATGACCCGGTGGACCGGAAGGATGGTAAGCCCCTCTTCCTGGTTCACCAGATACATCTGGATATAATCGAAGCCCTGGTTGCCGTCGTTCTTGCCGGTGGATGCCCGCATGCGGTCGCGATACACGCGGGCCGTCTCGAAGCGGTGCTGGCCGTCGGCAATGAGCACTTTCCGGTTCTGCAGAAGGCGGGCGAACGCATCGATGGTTTCCTTCTCGTGGATGACCCAGAGCCGGTGAGTCTCACGATGGGTGCTGAACTCCAGTGAAGGCCTGCCGAGGGAAGGCCGCAGCTTGGTCTCGATGACCCTCTTCGGGTCCGAGTAGACACCGAATATCGAGCTCAGGTTCGCGTTGACTTCGTTCAGGAGACGCAGGCGGTCGAGCTTCGGAGCCTTGCTGGTGTGCTCGTAGAATCGGAAATGATCCTTGTCACCCTCATTATTCATACGCACGGACGCGATGACGCCCCGTCTCGTGAGTGTATGCTCTCCCAGACCATAGGTGTGTTCGTGATAATAAAGAGCGGGTTTTTCCTCCTGAATGAGGATCGACTCCTCCCTCCACTGCTTCAGGAAATCCCGTGCCCGGGTATAGCGGTTGTTCTCCCTGGTATCTTTGGGCTGCTGCCTGCCGAGAACCAGCCTGACGGCATTGTAGGGCGAGAGTCCATAGAGATTGTCGACTTCCGGCAGGCTCAGGGCATCGTACGGAGGGCAGACAGTCTTGCCGGGGTCTACCTTCACGGGGTTGTACCGTATTCCCCTAAAGGGCTGCACCCTGGGCATTCACCTTCTCCTTTCGTGCTGATACGTATGGAAACATATACAGAGTGTGCGTATATATGGACTATCGGAAAAATTCAACTCCAACTTGTCGTGGGAGCTTATTTTCTACAGAGATCTCTGCGATTTTTTCACTCTATTCCGGATAAAACGAAGCATCCGGGTGGGGAGCCACCAGGAGCTCAACCGTGCGCCCAGAGAGAGCATCCGCTCTTCCTGCTCGTCGAGCAGCCCGGGCTGGAGCTTGTGCTTGACCTTGGCGAAACCCATCCAGTCGATGGCCTCGAACATCTTCCGGGGCGGTACGTTCCAGGGTAGGTACAGACACGTGGCAAAGTCCACGAGATATGGTCTGCCCTGCTCATCGATACCGTAGTTCCTCCGGTTTCTCAGGTCGAGATGAATGACGCCCCGCAGGTGCATGGCGGAGATGAGCTGCCTGAGGGCGTCGAAGTACGGGGCCCCGGGTATATGACGGCCCTCCTTGAGATTGGCCCCTCCCATGAACCGGGTGACAAGGGTGAGCCGGTCAGGGCACGGCATTGGATCGGGTATGCCCGGCAGGCCGGCGAGCCGGGAGTAGATGAAGCGCTCCCACGCGATCAGGAAAAACCCCATGATCCGGACAGGGAGTATGGCCTGAGAATAACTCTTTTCCACCACAGCGCATCCGTCTCTGGTGATCAGCAGGACCCGGGGTCCGTATCTGCGGTATTTCTTCAGGTCCTGATGCGCCATCGAGCCTCGTCCTTAACGCTTGCGGATCACTGTGCCGCCGGATAGTCGCCGATCTTGAAGCAGGAAAACGGAATGGGGGACGACGCGTCCTTGACCACGGCCATACCGTCGAGATGCTCCCGTGACTTGTCAACGGATCCTTTCAGGTTCAGGCTCGGGCCGTTGAACTCCAGGCTGCCGTCCTGAGCTATGGCCGCGGTCATGGCGACTTCGATGTCCTCCGTACGCCCCGTGACTGCGCCGCCTTCATCGATCATGAGCTCAAAGGTTCTGATCACGCTCGGATAGTAGAGGTAGAGCACCCATTGGCCCTTGAGCATGTCCTGCGTAAAGGATTCTTCGGAAATCTCGGTTATCTCAACGGTTTTCTTGCTCCGGGTAAGGGGCAGGACAGCCCAGTCGTTCTCGAAAACACCCCAGATAAGATGGATCAGGGGAAGGACGACAAAAATGCTGACCACGAGAATAATGCCGAGCTTTTTCATTTTGTTCCCTCGAAAAACATGGTGTTGAG
>JALNWY010000123.1 GCA_023230665.1 Deltaproteobacteria bacterium | reverse complement strand
GTTCAGGGCCTTACCGGCCTCATGAATGCCCGGGGTGTCCAGGAAGATGATCTGGGCGTCATCCGTGTCGTAGATCCCCAGGACCCGGTCTCTGGTGGTCTGGGGCCTTCTCGCCGTGATGGAGATCTTGGAGCCGATGACCTGGTTGAGAAAGGTGGACTTCCCGACATTGGGCCTTCCCACGATCGCAACAAAGCCTGATCGGATGGCGCAGGTATGTTCCATATCATTCGAGATCGAGGTGCATCTGCCGCGCCCACAGGGTCTTGACCGGCAGGGTGACCGTGAAAGTGGAGCCCTTTCCCACCTCGCTCTTCACGTCGATGGTCCCGCCATGGCGCTTGACAATGCCATAGCTCACAGAGAGCCCCAGGCCGACACCCTTGACCATGGTCTTCCTGGTGTAGAACATTTCGAACACCTTGGGCAGCTCGTGGCTCGCAATACCCACCCCGTTGTCCTGAAACGAGATGCTGACCGTCCCGGCATCTGCATTGTTTTTTATATCCGCCCGGAGCTCTCCCCCGTCAGGCATTGCCTCTACGGCGTTGTTGACGATGTTGATAAAGACCTGTTTGATCTGATCCGGAATACACTCAACATAATATGTGTCGTCCGGTGCAAACTTCAACTTCACCGCGTGCTCTTCGAGGTATTTTCTGTTGAGGATGAACACCTCGCGCAGCGATTCGCTGATATCGACCTTCTGCACCCCGCCCTCGTTGGGCATGTAAAAGGTCTTCATGTTCCTGATAAGGTCGGCTATCCGATCGGTCTCCTTGATGGCGAGCCTCACGAACTGGTAGTCGATCTCCTCCTTCCGGGCGCCAAGCACATGGCTCAGGCAACTGCGGATGCCGTAGAGCGGGTTGTTGATCTCGTGGGCGATGCTCGCGGAGAGCTTGCCGGTCGCGGCCAGGCGTTCGGACTGAATGAGGGCCGACTCCATTTTCTTTTTCTCGGTGAGGTCCTTGATGATGGCCGAGAACCCGAAGACGCCTCCCGAGACATCCTTGAGCGCGGTAATGGTCAACAGCACATCGAAAACCCGGCCGCTCTTGGTTTTCCGCCGGGTTTCGCGGTCTTTCACCAGCCCGTTGCGGCGCACCTCATCGAAGATCTCGCCCGCTTCTTTTATCCTCTCGTCCGGAACCACGAACAGGCCGGGCTTGCCCACCGCCTCTTTTTCCGACCAGCCGAACATCATGGCGGCGCCGTGATTCCATGAGATGATCTTCCGGTCGGTGTCCAGGCCGACAATGGCGTCCGCGCTGTAGTGTTCGATCGTGGCCAGAAGCTGGAGCCTCTTGTTCGTGGCGATCTCCTCGCTGATATCGCCCGCGATGCAGACATATTCGACCCGCGACGGGCCTCCGATCTGGGTGAGGGTGGTCCGGTAGATCTTCCTGCCCTCCGGGGTCTCGATAGAGATATCAAAGGGACCGGGGGCCTTGCCGTTTCTGATAAGCCCGATCATTTCCCGGAGCATGTCTTCGGATGCCACGTCGGCCATGAACTCCCGGCAGGGCCTCTGAAAGATATCTTCCAGGGCCACGCCCAGGGTCTTGAGCCCTATCCGGTTCATGTACACCAGGCGCGCCTCGCTATCGAGGGAGAAAATGATGTCGCCGGAATCCTCGACGATCTGCTTGTATCGTTCCTCCGACTCTCTCAACGCCTTGATCTTTCTACTCACGCCGTTGGTGAGCCTGGCGTTGAACTCCTGGATCTTCCGGTTTGCGCTGCGGAGCTCCTGCTCGGCGATCTTCTGCTGGGTGATATCCTCGGCAATGATGTCCAGACCGCTGAAGATCCCGTGGGCATCGTACTGGAACGAGATGCGGTATGAAAGAAAGAGCATGTAGCGCGATCTGGTGTATACCCGTATCTCTCCCTCCATGTCTGCCGCCTTTTTCCCGGTCGCCTCCCGCCATGCCTCGATCAGGGGAAGATCTTCCTGATAGACGATCTCTTCCCAGGGCACCTGTTTTCCCAGGAGCTCCTCCGAGGTGTACCCGAGCGTCCTGCTCACCCCCTGGTTCACGTACTCGCAGACGAAATTCCTGTCCAGCCAGATGACGATATCCTTGGCGTGATCGGTAAGGCGCTGGAACTGCCTCTGGAGGTTCTCGATCTGACGGTCTTTCTCGGCGATCTTCTGCTGGAGCTTTTCCACGGATGGGCCCCGCTCTTCCTGCACATCGTCCAGGTCCCGGGCCATGCAGAACACCACGCTGGACATGTCCTGGATCTCCTGGATCACCCGTACCCACACCCGCATATATCTGCTGCTCCCGTCCTTTTTCACGAAATGCAGTTGAAGCGTTCCCGGCGGCTTCCCGGCGATCTGGGCATTGAACGCCCTTACGGCATCCGGACGGTCCCGCTCATCGATGATGTCGAAGAGCGTCTTGTCCTTGAGGTCGTCCAGGGTGTACCCGCTGAGCTCGGTAAAGCGCCGGTTCAGGGCCACGGGCTGCAGATCGATGTCCGTGATGAACAGGGCGTCGGTGGATTTCTCGAACACGTCTTTGTAGATGGTCTCGGATATGTCCGCGCGCCTCTTGTACTCTTCGAGAGACACGATCGAGCCCCGCATCTCGAGGGCCTTGGACACGTTCTGCTTGAGCTCGCTGGGAAGGAAGGCGCCCTTGCGCAGATACCGGAACACGTCGGACGACATGGCCATGTCCATGGGCCAGTCGTCTTCAAAGGCGGTGATGATGATCACCATGAGGTGCGGATCGATCTCTGCGCGGACCTTTTCCACCAGGGCCCTGCCGTCCATATCCGGCATCCTCAGATCAGTGATCATGAGTGCGAACGAGTCCTTCTCCAGGGCCTGTAATGCCTCCAGCGGCCCCTCCGCCGTCACCACGTCAAAGTCGTATTTGAGCACCTGGTGCAGATAATTCCTGAAAACCGGGTCATCCTCGACCACCAAGATCTTCTGCATCATGGTCATCCCTTACCTTCCCGGTATCCATACCGAAAACGTTGAACCCTTCCCTGGCGAGGATATAACGTCGATGCGGCCGCCCATGGAATCGACGATATCCTTTGCAAGGGAAAGCCCCAGTCCCATCCCTGTCTTTACGGGCCACGCCGTATAGAGCGGGTCGAAAATCTTCTCGATCTGATCCTGGTCCATGCCGATGCCGAGGTCGGTCACGGCAAACTCGACCCCGCTGTCTTTGAACGACGCCCTCAGGACAACCCGGGAGCCCTGGGCCGATGCCTTCACGGCATTGATCAAAAGGTTGATGAGCACCTGTTCGAGTGCTTCCGCCCTGGTGCGGACGGTGTCCGCCTCGATCTCCCGGGCGAGCTTGACCCCTGAGGAGTTGGCCTGGGCCGAGACGATCTGGAAGATACCATCCACGAACCCCTCGATATCGATCTCGCCTTCGGGGCTCTCCCATTTCCGCGTGAAGCTCAGCAGCTGATTCACGATCTTGAGCAGGTTCTCCGAGCCGGTGATGATGTTGGCGATCATGTCGCCAAAATCCTCGTCCTCTTGCCCGTTGCGAAGCACCTGGAGCCTCCCCTGGCCCAGATCGTCTTTGATGATGCTGCCAAACCCGTGGATCGCGCCCAAGGGGCTCTTCATGTTGTGCGCCATGGATGCGGCCAGGTTGCCTACCGTGGTCATCCTGGCATAGGCGACCTTTCGGCGCTGGTCCTGAAGCTCGCCCGTGATGTCACAAAACACGATGAGCAGCCATTTGTTGACCTTCACGGGTTTTGTCTCGACCCTGAAAGACCGGATGCGGCCGTGCCAGACAAAGGCGGCATCCTGCCCGGACTCGACAGCGGCATGAAGCTGCCGGCATTCCTCGCCGGAACCCTCCGGCAGGGCGGCGAGCAGATTGTCTCCGGCAATGCCCAGGGCACGGCGTATTTCGCGGGAGCTCTCGTTCTCGAGCCTCACCCGGCTGTTCTCGTCCAGGAGGCACAGGCCGTACGGCGAGGCATCCATGAGTTCCTGGTTGAGGCTCAAAGCATCCTCTGCCTTCTGCTTTTCCTCGGCCGCGCCCTTCAGGGCTTTTCGCAAACTTTCTTCTCCCTCAGCCATACTGCTCTCCATATGAATGCGCCTGAGCGATGACGAGATCGCCCCCACCACGGCGGACATGAACGAACGATCCTCCGCAGCCTCGTCGTCTGCAGGCTCGAAATACACGAACACCCCGTTGGGCAGCATCGTGCCGGCCAGAGACTGGCGGGAGAATATCATTGCCTTGAGCTCCTCGTCTTTCACCCGGATGAAGCGGGAGCTGCGCTCCGGTGTGACCTCATAGACCAGGTGGTATCCGCCCGCCTTGATCCCTCCCAGGAAGCTCTGAATAAGGCCTGCATCGAGCAGCGAGCCCGATGCCTTCTCGAGTGCGTCTGATATCCGGGTCGAATCGTTGAGCTTGCCCAGAAGCCCGATGAGGACATCGGCGCGCCGCTTGGCCTCACGGGCCTCGTCAGCGCCACGCTTGAGCTGCAAAGAGATATCCGCAAGCCTCGTGTTCGCGCTGTTCACGATACCGAACAGCCCTTCGACCGGCTTGCCGATGCCGATCTCCTCGCATATGGCGTCTATCTGCCCGGGCACCTTTTCCATCAGTGAATCCAGGACATCAGCGCTCAGGCCGAACCTTTTCAGGAGAGGGTTTGTCAGCTTCTGGGGAAACCGGTTTCCGGACGCCCCCGCAGAGGTCATGTGGGCCAGAATATTGGCGATATGGAGAATGCCCGAGAGCTGATACTGCTCCTTGTCCAGGATCTGGATCGGGGCGTGATGAGACCAGATGCTCTCTTCATACAGCCGGGGCAGCTTCCAGTGGGCGATCGCCTCGCGCCCCACATCGGCGTGGGTGGCGCCGAGCATCTCCTTCTCCACCTCGGACAGGGGTCTGGTCCCGCTCGCCGCATTTTCCAGCACCGCAGCATATTCTCCGGGCCTCGTGCGGTCCAGCACCAGCTTGCCGATATCGTGAAGCAGGCCTGCACAAAAGGCTTTCGCTACATTGCGGCTGTTCACGGCCCCCATCATGGCCTCCGCATAGAACGCACACGCCATGGAATGACGCCAGAACGCCTTGAGATCGAGGTTCGTGCCCTTGGTTGTAGGGAACATGTCCAGCACGGAGACCCCCAGGGCCACGGTGCGCACCGCATCGAACCCGATGACCACCACAGCGTCGCGCACCGTGTAGATGCTCCGGGAACGCTTGTAGTAGCTGGAGTTGGCCAGGGAGAGTATCCGCGCCGTCAGGGCCTGATCCTTCTCGATCAGGGCCGAGATCCTGGCAAGGGATATATCATCTTCCAGCGCCATCCTGATGACATGGTCGGCCAGCTCGGGAAGAACCGGCAGGGACCGTACGTCGACCGCATGTGCATTCATAAAATATACTCTATAATGTCCTTAAGTTGGAGGCAACCTCTTTCTACAGCGCCGCGCACCTGTACACAATCCCTCGGCAAACGCTCGTCAAAACTGTAATTAAACCCTAATTCATCAATGTTTTCCTTGCGGTACCCAATGAGTTCAGGAACGCTGTCCGGATGCACTTCCAGATCCAGCTCATCACCGAACCTCTCCTTGAGCACGCTCGCCATGACACGATATCCCCGGGCCTTGACGAGAAAGCCGAATGCGGGGTGATACGGGCCTGCCGCGACCTGCAAGGTTCGGGAAGGAGGCAGCCCCATCCTGAGCACGGTGCAGCCCTGCCCTGAGAACCGGGCATACCCGTACAGGCACCGTCTGACAGCCTCATCGAGGTCAAGGGGAGCATAGGCGCCGGCCTGGTGCATACGCTCCATCTCGGTGCCCTTGACCACCACGGCGGGATACAACCGGATGTGATCGGGCCTCAGGCGCGCCGCATCGCAGACGGTGCGGCGAAAACTCTCCCGGTCTTCTCCGGGAAGCCCCGGCATGAGCTGGATGCCCAGCTTCATGCCCGAATCCCGGACAGCCTGAGCTGCACGCACTGCGTCAGACGCGCTGTGACCCCTTCTGCTCGCTTTGAGGACGCGCTCGTCCATGGACTGAATCCCGATCTCCATCTCTACGAACCCGGCTCTCCTGCACCTGGCGAGGAGCTCGGGGGTGACCATATCGGGCCGGGTCGACGCCTTGATGCCGTGGACCGCCCCGTGCTCGACCAGGCGGAGGGCCTCTGCCAGATAACGCTCGAGCAGGCCGGGCTCGATTCCGGTGAAGGAGCCCCCGTAAAAGGCGATGACCCGCTGCCGCAGTTGAGGCTCTCTGCAGCCTGCGATGAACGTGGAGACAATATCGGGTATGCGTTCGGGCGCCACCGGCTCCGAGAACTGGGTCTGATCGCAGAAGATGCACCGGTGCGGACACCCCAGGTGGGACACGAAGACAGGGATCACGATAGGGGATAATCCAGAGATCTCAATGCCTCCTTGCATGCGTTCTGCGCCGCCTGCTTCTTGTTTCGCCCCCTTCCCCGGCCCACCACGCGGCCCTCGAGCTCCACGTTGACCACGAACTCCTTGTCGTGCTCAGGCCCGATCTCGTCCACCACCACGACCCGGGGCAGACACTTGAAGCGGGACTGGCAGATCTCGAGCAGGAGGCTCTTGTAATCGGTGATGGACACCTCCTCGATGGGACCGAGAACATCCTCGAAATGCCTCTCCACGATGCGGGCCGCCTCGTCGAACGAGCTGTCGAGGAAAATGGCTCCGATGAGCGCTTCGTAGGCATCTGCCAGGATCGAGGTCTTTTCCCTGCCCTGGTCCAGTTCCTCGCCCCTGCCCAGACGCAGGTGATCGCCGAGGAAAAGATTCCTGGCGATCCTGGCGAGCGTGGTTTCGTTGATGAGTTCCGCCCGTTTCTTGGTCAGGGTTCCCTCGCGCTCGTCCGCGAGCTCGGAGAACAACCGGGCCGTGATCACGGCGTTCATCACCGAGTCGCCGAGAAACTCGAGCCTTTGGTTATCCTGGATATCCTCTTCCCGGTGTTCGTTGACATAGGTGGTGTGAGTCAGAGCCTCCTCCAGGAGCTCTTTGCTGCGAAAGGCATATCCGATCCCGGCCTCCAGGCCCTCAGACCCCACGGAGCATCCCCTCCAGGTCGAGATCCTTGAGCTCGCCGTCCTGCGGGCTGCAACCCAGTCGGTAATGGATGGGAGTGATGGAGATCATCTTTTTCCTCAGACACACAGCATCCGTGTCCTCCCCGTCGTCGATGATCTGGGTCATTCCTGCCTGCCAGTAGTATATCGCGCCTCTGGGGTCTTCCCTTTTCACGAACCTGTCCACGATCTTAGACTCACCCTGCCGGGTGATCTTTACCCCGGCGATCTCGTGGATCGGGCAGGATGGGCAGTTCACGTTCAGGGCCAGGGGCGCCGGGTCCCGCCTTGAGGCGAGGCTGGACGCCAGGCGGGAGCCGAACACGCTTGCAGCACGGTAGTCGGGATTCTGGTAGTTGTCCACAGACAGGGCAATACCCGTATGCCCGAGGATCAGGGCCTCGGTGGCAGCGGAGACCGTTCCGGAATAGAGCACGTTGATGCCTACGTTTGCGCCCCGGTTGATGCCCGAGACCACCAGATCGGGCGGGGATTCCATAATACTGGAGATTCCCAGTTTCACGCAATCGGCAGGCGAGCCCGTAATGCCGTAGCCATAGAACCCCCCGCTGCGGTGGATGGGGATCACCTTCAGGGGGTCGGCCAGGGTTATGGTATGGCCCACCGCGGACTGCTCGGTCACCGGGGCGATCACCACCACCTCGCCGATCTCTTCCAGGGCCTGCTTGATGAAAAACAGACCCTGGGCATAGATCCCGTCATCATTGGTCAGAAGGAAACGCATGAGAGATGTCATAATACCGGCTGAAAATATATGCAAGGCGCAATAGAATTCAGCCTGGTGCAAAGGCAGGCCCGGTTTTTTTCAGGCGTAGAGATCGATGTTCTCGCCGAGCCCTTCGATGAGCTGGACCACGCGTTCCCCGGTCTCCTTGATCGTATCGAGCATCATCCCGGCCCTGGCTGCGCTCAGCTGCTGGGCATCCCCCAGGTATTTGACCGCAATGAGCGCCATTGTCAGAGAGTTGTTTGTTCCCTGTATTGTATCCACATCTCGCCTATCGGCATGATGGCGCGCCCGCCTTAATGCAATCGGTCATGGGATCGATCTAAGCGGCCTTTTAAGGATAATCTCAGTCCAGCACATAGCAGAAGCTGCCGGTAATCATGAGTGTCTCACCGGCCAAGTCTTCGGTGAACGGGCCGAACGGGCCGGCCTTCCGCACAGCGGCCAGGGCTGCGGAATCCAGGCTCGCGTGACCCGAGCCGGACAGAACGCCGATTTCTGTCACCGAGCCCACGGCATCGAGCACGAAGCGGACCCTCACGGTCCCGTCGGCACCGCCGGCGATTGCATCTCCAGGATATTCCCAGGCATCGAATATCTTTGCCTTGAGCAGGTCGAGGTAGTCGGCGCTCACCTCCCCTTCGGTCTCGAAGCTGATGCCCTCGTTTCTCTCCTCTCTCTCCTCCGGGATCTTCTCGACCTCGCGAAAAAGGTCTTCAGATCTGACTTCACCCACCAGCCTGACCGGAATGTTCGGAGAAGGCTGCTGGGCCGCGCCTGCGATAACGACGAGATTCCAGGGCTGAACCAGCAGGGCGGCATGGATGACGAAAGATACGACAAGGCAGACGAACAGTCTCGTTGTCATGGGAGGAAAAGACCATTAAATAGGTATTTTTGTCAAGATGGAATCTGTGCCTGGCCCGGCAGGCGCAAACCCGGGCCGGCTGTATAGAGTGTTTGCCCTCTCCAGACAAAAGTGCTATATACACCACCTGTGGAAGCGGTCGGGTCCTGGTGGGTCCCCCGGACTTCAAATCCGGTGCGGGGTGCGTCGAGCGTCCTGGGCAGGTTCGATTCCTGTGCGCTTCCGCCATGTAATTATTAAGTTTTTTAGTTCATCACCATTCACGAATATCCGTCCCCGACCTTGACTGTGATAAAATATGACAACTCATCTTGCTTGGCTGCTCGATGCCTGCTTCTCTTGATAAGCTTGAGCAATCTTGACTGCTGCGATACGAAGATCCTCTTCGCTCGTGAT
>JALNWY010000122.1 GCA_023230665.1 Deltaproteobacteria bacterium | reverse complement strand
AGATATACCTCGAACCGAACCCGGCCGTTATGACAAAATTATATAAGTTCTCCAGAAAAGGATAACTGGTCTTGATGAGATGATCGTGCTTTTCCTGGATCTCCTGCAGCTCATCCTCAGAAAGGAGTTGCGGTATTTTGCTCAGGTAGGGATCGATGTTCAGTTTCCTCCCTTCTTCCCAGGATTTCAGAATATGCTCGTGAATAACCTTTATATTCACCGGATTGCCCGAGACAAAATTCTCCCACTCCTTGAGCATCGCTTCGTACTTGTCTTTAATTTTATTCATAGCTGCTCCTTCAATAGGCATTAGTATGCCGGTACGTTATCATCCTTTCCCGTGACCGGGGACTGCGGGAACAGAACCGGTCAAAACCAGTCTGGATGTGCTTATGCCGCTTGATGCCACCGCCCGGTACATGATGCGCAAGAAATCCGCGTCTTCCCGGCAGATGATCACCTGTACGACGAGAATGCTTGATCATCAGCATGAGAAGGTCTCCACCCCCTTGGATGACCGGGAGACGCGCCAATGTAAAAAGGTCGCAGGACAACCTGGAACATGGGGAAAAAAGGCCGCATTCCAGCGCATCCCTTCCAGTCTCCCAAAAATGAATCATGACGCACGCATGATTGAGTCGAGAGAAAATTGCCTTGCCTCCAGCAAGCATGCGTTCCGCAACAAAGCAGCTTCGTTCATGAACATGCTGAGAGCGTGACTGCATCATTCGAGAAGCTTCCTCCTTCTCTTGGTGCCGACCTGCTCAAGACCTCACAGATGTCTGCCGGTATAAAAAATGGTTTACCATTCTGCTTACCATGAGTTCCCCCTCCTCACGCGTATTCAGAGAAGACACTCACTACTGTTTCTCAACAAAAACGAATGATGGGCTTGATTAATAAATCATGTTTGACCGGTATTTGCAAGAGACAAATACCGCCCCAAATCCGCCGCCGCTTTGCCCAAGGCCCCTTGGGACCCAAGAACTGGTTTCTTGAGGACAAAAAGTTGTTCAAAAATCACTCTCCGGGGTCTATATCTTCCATGTCGGCCATCTCAGGCCAATTGAAGACGTATTTGGGGCGCAGGTATATCCCATGCCTTCAAGTCACACTACTCGAAGACATGCTGCGCCATCACCCATATCCCACCGGCACCAGATGCGCCATCCGCTCCCGGGCATCGAGAATTTCGCCAAAGCTCGGATGAGACCTGGTCAGCCGGATAACCACACAGCGGGCATGATCCAGCACACGAGCAGGAATGTTGATCAAGGCAAACCGCACCGCCTTCATCCGCTTGCGTGCCCAGCCCTTGCTCAAAGCCGGCGGCATTGCATATCCATGCAGAACTCAAAGAGAGGCCGTGTCCGCTCATTCTGGAGGGCACGGCCTCTCGTAACTGCTATTTCATGGCCACTGGTTCGAGGATCTGCGGGGTGATGAAGATCAGGAGCTCTTTCTTGGCCCTGTCCTGGGTTTTTCCGCTGAAGAGCAAACCGATCACAGGCAGTTTCCCCAGGAAGGGAATGCGCTGGATGTTCATGCGCTCTTCTTCCTCGATGATACCGCCTATGACCGAGGTTTCGCCGTTTCTCACGAGAACCTCTGTCTGCGCTTCCCGGGAGGCGATGCTGGGATCGCCCAGGGAGTTGACGATCGAGCCGATGGCATTTCTTTTGACCGAGATCTCCATGTTGACGCTCCCGTCAAAGGCGATCCGCGGGGTCACCTCGAGCACCAGTTCGATATCCTTCAGCTCGGTCGAGAGCTGGCCATCGTCGTCGCGGACCACATAGGGATATTTCTCGCCCTGGCGGATGACCGCCTTCTTGTTGTCCATGGTGACGATCTTGGGCCGTGCGATCACCTCGGCGCTTCCGATGGTCTCGCCGATATCCAGCCTGAGGTCGAGATCAAAGGCCGATCCTGCGAGCCGTCCCACCGTAATGCCGAATCCCGCTGCCTGGTTGGTGGGGAAATTCACGGCAAGAGAGGGCTGGGGCACTGTAGCGGTCGTCCATCCGGGTCTTCCGCCGGATGCCACGGTGGGGCTGAAGAGGCTTCTGGCGGCCCCGGTGTTCACGCCGCTCAGACCGAAGTGGCTCCGGTCGGACTGGTTTCTCCAGGAGCCGCCCCACTGGACGCCGAGGCCTTTCGTGAAGTCGTTGTCGGCCTGCACGATCCGGGCTGCGATGAGCACCTGGGGTGTCGCCTTGTCGAGCCGTTTGATCATGGTATGGATGTCGTTCACGTTCTTCTTGATATCCTTGACAATGAGGACATTGGTCCTGTCTTCCGCAGTGATGCTGCCCCGGTCGGACACCAGCCCGACTTCCCTGCCCTTGATGGTGCCCGCGATGTCGGAAGCCTTGGCGAAGTTTACCGGAATCACCGAGGTGACAAGGGGCTCGAGCTGCTCTTCGGTCTTGAGCGATTCCAGCTTCCTTTCCTGGGATTTCTTGATCTTGTCGGCCGCATCGATCCTCACCACGTTGCCCACCGCCATCTTTCCCAGGTCCTTGCTTTCCAGTACCACGTCCAGGGCCTGATCCCAGGGGATGTTCTTGAGCCGGATGGTGATGTTGCCCTTCACCTCATCCGAGGTGACGATGTTGAGCCCGCTCACGTCGGCGATGATCCTCAGGACATTGTGGATATCGGCATTCTGGAAATCCAGGGATATGCGCTCGCCGGTATACTGGGGTTCGATGAACGACCGCTCGACCAAGTCGCTTCCCTTGAGCAGGGAAGGGGTGGTGGCGCTTACCGGCGCTGCGAGCGGCTTGGATAGCTTGGCTTCCTGCGCGGGCATGGGCCATGCTGCAGCCGCCTGAACCACGGTCACCGCATCCTGATTTTTCTGCCCCTGCTTTCGTGCCCACTCGGGAATGTCGATGTCCATGATGAGGAGATCGTTGTCCTGGGAAACAAAGTAGGGAACGATCTGCTTCATGGAGATGTCAAAGACCACCGAGTCTCCCTGCTGTCTGGGGAGGATCTGCGTCACCGCGGTTTCGAACTCCTTGGTGATGAAGGGGCGGGCGAGCTGTTTTGAGATCCTGGCGTTGTCGACAAGGAGGCTCAAGTTGTCTCCGTCGCGCTTCACGTCAAAGGTTGCCTTTCCATCGAGGCCGATCTGCAGACGCGACTTGGACTCCACGGTCATGAAGTCCACGCTCTTGATGGTCAGCCCGAACCCCGATGCGGGCAACAACAGCAGGCCGATTATCACAGTAAGGATGGTTTTCTTATTCATTTTCCGGTTACCCCCTCTTGCTTCCTGAGCGACAATAACACTTCCCGAGTGTTCACACGCCCCATGTAATCCTTGAAGTGCTGTTTCACGGTGACGCTGTCTTGTTCGATCCTGGTCACGATGCCCGAATTCTCACCGATGAGCGTTCCCACCTTGATGATGTACCCCATGCCGGAAGCCTCCTGGATCAGCGCGCGTTTCTCTTTGCCCGTGATGACGCCTACGAGCTCGATCTGAGAGAGGGCCAGCTTCTGCAAGGGATCCATAACACTGGTCTTCTCTTCGGACAACTCGCCCTGGGCCGAGCGCGCGAATGTCTGGAACGGATCCCGTATGCCGGTGATTTTATACGGCGGCTTCTCCTTTTCTTCCGGCACCAAAACGGGCTTCACCTTCTCCTGCTTGACGACTGCGGCCTTGGATGAAGGGCCGGGGTGAGCCTGGGGAGCCTGTACCTCGTTCCTTGAGCACGCCACGACACATACCGACAGGATGATGATTAATCCGGATACATATCCCTTCATGGTTTCTTCCCTTTGGACTCTGCCGTGCCTGTCTGTGAGAGATCAGCATTTTCAATGAACTTGTAGGTCACTGCATTGCACGAGGTTGCGAGGAGAACAGGCTGCACATTGTCTTTCTGATTCTTGCTCTGCATGGTGATGTTGGTGATATTGACGATCCGGGGCATCTTGGACACGCTGTCAAAGAAGGTGGCGATGTCCCGGTATCTCCCTTCGATCTGAATATCCACGGGGATTTCCGCATAGAAGTTTTTCTGCACCTCGCTTTTGGGTTTGAAGAGTTTGAACTGGAGCCCCGATGCATTTCCCAAAGCCGAGATGTTCTCCAGCAACGTGGGGATCTCGCTCTTGTTGGGGAGCTGCTTGAGCGCGAGGTGCAGCTTGGCCCTGGTCTCTTCGAGCTCTGCCTCGTATCTGGGCTTTTCCTTCACGATCTCCCTCTTGGCAGAGAGCTCTGCCTTGAGCTTGTTGAGCTCAGGCTCGATCACGTTGATCTCCGCTACCACGGGGCTGTAGAAAAACTGCCAGTACACGCCGAGAATGGCCCCGAGAATGATCACCAGAGCGAGAACCTTGACGGCGGGCTTTTGTCTCAGCAAGAGATCTACAATGTTCATATATCACCTCAACTCGGCAACTTTATTTTGCACTTGATGGTAAACTTGTGGTTGATTCCCTGCTGCTGGGTCAATTCGAGATCCACCCCCTGGAAGTAGGGAGAGGCCTGCAGGTTTTTCATGAAGGCGGCAATGGTGGGATTGTCCACTGCTGCACCGTCGAGGACCAGGGTGTTGCCGGTGTTTTTCAAAGACGTGATCCACGCCTTTTCCGGAATGAGCAGGCTCAGCTGATCGAGCACCTCGACAGGACCGGTCTTCTTGGCATTGAGTTCGGTGATGATGTCGAGCTTGCGCTCCAGCTCCTGCCTCTGCTGCTTGAACTTCTCGATCTCTCCCGCTTCGGCGGTGAGTTTCTTGATCTCGAGTTTGGTGGCCGTCACCTCCTGCTGGAGCATCTCTTTCTGGTGGTTCACCGAGGTCTGCACGAACCAGGAGAGGATGAAGACCAGAACGATACACAGGGCGAGCAGGGTCACATGCTCGACAAGGGCCTTTTTTCTCAGTTCCGACTTGATGGGGAGCAGGTTGATCTTTACCATTTTAGATCGGCCCTCCTTAACGCAAGACCTACCGCCACTGCCATCTGGGGTGCGATATAGGCCATGTATTCCGGATCAAAGACCTTGTCGTCCCAGTGGATGTTGTTGAAGGCGTTGATCATCTCCACCGGGATGTCCATCTGTTTTCTCAGCAGGGGTATCAGCCCGGGTATCCGGGATGAACCGCCCGACATGTAGATCCGTTCGATATTCTCGTTGACCATGGTGGAAAGGAAGAAGTCCAGGGTCCTGCGGATCTCCTGCACGTATGTTTCCGCAGCCATCTTGAAGATGTAGTTGATCCGCTCCAGATCGATCCCCTCGATATCCGATCCGGTCTTGATGTTCTCGGCCCGTTCGTAGCTCACGCCGAACTCGCGCTGTATGCGCTCGGTGAGCTGGCGACCGCCCATGGAGATGTCACGGGCGAAGATCGACATCCCGTCTTTTAAGATGTTGATGTTGATCATGGATGCGCCGGCGTCCACCAGGGCCACGATCGACTCGGGGGCATCGGGGTAGTTCACCTCGTACATGGTCTCCAGCGCGAACACGTCAATGTCCATGAGCATGGGTTTTAAGCCCGCGTTCCTCACGGCCGAGGCGTAATCGTCGACCAGCTCTTTCTTCGCGGCCACGAAGAGGACGTCCATCATGTCGGAGCGCTCAAGGCTCTCCCCCAGCACAAAGGAGTCCAGGTATACGTCGTTGATATCAAAGGGGATATACTGCTCCGCCTCGATCATCAGGGTCTCCTGCAGCTCGGATTCGTTCATGATCGGCAGCTCGGCCTTCTTCACTATGACCGAATGGCCCGATATGGCGCTGGCCGTTCCCCGTGCCTTGATCTTGAGGTTTTCTTTCAGATTCTTGACCGTGTCAACCACGGTCTCGGAATCCATGATGTCCTTGTCCACGATGCACTCGGCGGGTATCAGTCCCAGGCCCAGGGCCTTGAGCTCGTAGCCCCCGCGAACCTTCTCGATATCCACCATCTTGATCGATTGAGAGCCGATATCCAGTCCTAGTAGCGTCTTCTTCTCAAACAACATCCTCATCACCCCGTGATCATTTCTTTTCCTTCTTGAACACCACGATCTTGTCTCCCGGTCGTACGAGATTCATTTCCTGAACGATCACATGCTCGATGTATGCCAGATTCTCTTTGAGCATGAGCGCCTCTTGGGCAAGCGATTCGTTTTTCACTTGTAAAGAGACGTTTTGTGTCTTCAGCTGCCTCAGCTCCTGGTAGAGCTGGTAACTCCTGATCAGGCCTTTGTCCCCGGGAATGGTCAGGGAAAGAAACAATACGGTGATCAGAATCAGTGCATAGACGACTGGCCGCGATATTCTCATCGCCCGTATTATATCCAAATAATAACTGTTTATCATCAAAAATTAATTCTCCCGAGCACATAGCATCACTATCGGGAGGACGTATATGAATCTTTAAAAAAATATGAGGGGCTGACATCACTCTCGAATATAGACCAGGAGAGAGATCGCAGGGTTTCGATTCTTCAATCCCTGTTCCCATCTGGTTGCAAAATGGTAATCCGTCTCCCCTTGCGAAAGAAGGGTTTGTGTATGAGAACTGAACAGAATTACAACTTCGCCCAGGGATAGGGAACTCTCGCTTCGCGATCATGGCAAGGCCCCCGATCCATTCCAGAGACACCCCTATTTGAACCACCGCATGTTGATCCCCAGGATGAACCCCAGAATGAACCCCCCCATGTGGGAAAACCATGCGACATCGGTCTGCGAATGGATGCTCAAGAAACCCTGCGCACCCTGAAGCAGGAACCAGACGACCATGAAGACCACGGCCGGAATCTCCACCACCTCGATGAGAAAGAGCAGGGGGACAATGGTGAGGATCCGGGCCTTGGGGCTGAAGACGAGGTATGCGCCCATCACGGCTGCAATGGCCCCTGACGCGCCCACCACCGGCGCCGGCGAGGTGGGGTAGACCACGGCGTGGCTGTAGAAGGCCACGAAAGCCGCCAGGAGGTAGAAGAGGCAGAAACGCACGAGCCCGATCTGTTTCTCCAGGGCAGGCCCAAAGACCGAGAGAAAAACCATGTTGCCCAGGATATGGAGATAGCCCGCATGCATGAAGGACGATGCGAGGATCGACCAGTGGATCGCAAGGATGTTCCCCGATCCCCTGATAAGGTAGTTATAGACATCCGCGGGGCTTGCGGCATAGAGTTGGAAGATCGCGTCTCCCACGCGGAGTTCTTCGATGAAGACCATGATGTTGATCAGGATGATGACGGCGGTTGCCGGGGCGAATCCACGGGAGACACTCGTGTCCCGTACCGGGATCATCTCTCATGCTTCCTCGACCGCCGGCATGATGCAGAAAAAGGCGGGCCCGTTCCTGTCCGCATGGAGCCGGTGATCTGCCCGGGGCGGGATGAAGGGCGCCATATCCTCGCCGGTCTTTGCCTGCTCTTTGCCGAAGAATGTCCGCTTGCAGACCCCTTGCGCCGCCTTGGGTGACGTCACCTTTGGCATGTCGAGATAATGATGCCGTATCATGGCCCCCTCCCGGAAACGGTTTACGGATACGCGTCCTTATATAAAGAAATGTGTATCACAAGTGCATTTCCCGGTGCAAGGTCGAGGGAGAGGGGAGAAATTTTCTCCCGGTCTGCCTCCTTGTGCGTTCATGCTTTTTCCTCTATATATATTTGTTCATGAGAGACATGGGTGCAATGCTCATCCTTTTCGGGGCGATTCTCCTGGCCATCGGCGCCTTGTTCTACTTTGGCGGGGGAATCTCCTGGCTGGGAAAGCTCCCGGGAGACATCCGGATCGAGAGGCCGGGATTCAGCTTCTATTTTCCCATCACTACCGGAATTCTCATCAGCATTGTCGCGAGTCTCGTGATCTTCATTATCAGGATGTTCAGGTAGGGGCATGGTTGTCGAGAATCTCATCGCACGCATGGTCAGGAGCATGTCCGCACACTATTTCGCCTTTGAGGACGGCCGTCCAGAGCCGCCCTGTGCGCCGGCGGAGCCGATCTACCTGTATATCCACATCCCGTTTTGCGCAGAGCTCTGTCCCTACTGCTCGTTCCACCGGGTTCCCTACCAGGAGGAGAGGGCCCGGGAGTATTTCCGTGCGCTCGGCCGCGAGATCGAAATGTACCGGGACAGAGGCTTCTCCTTTGCCGGGGTGTACGTGGGGGGAGGGACACCTACCATCCTCCTCGACGAGCTTCTTGCCCTGCTCGCGCGTATTCAGCGCGACTTCTCTCCTGGCGAGGTTTCGGTCGAAACCAACCCGGACCGGCTGGATGCCCGGACGCTCAAGCTCCTGGCGGATGCCGGGGTGAAGCGGGTGTCCGTGGGCATACAGACCTTCAGCGATCCCCTGCTCAAGAGCATCGGGCGCTATGACAAGTATGGAAGCTCACGTGTGCTCAAGGAGCGGCTCGCAAAGGCAAGAGGCTTTGTGCAGACCCTCAATGCCGACATGATCTATAACTTCCCCACCCAGAGCCGGGCCATGGTCGAACAGGACCTCGAGGCGCTCAAGGAGGCAAGTCCTGACCAGATCACCTTTTACCCGCTCATGATCTCGGATGCCACCCGGAAGAAAATGACCGACCTCATGGGCAGGGTGAGCTACCGGAAAGAAAGGCTTTTCTACTCGCTCATCACCTCGCGCCTGGCCGAAGACTACCGGGCGAGCTCGGCATGGTGCTTCTCGAAGAAGGACGCTGCCATGGTCGATGAATACGTGGTGGTGAGCCAGGAGTACGTGGGTGCCGGGAGCGGGGCCTTCGGACTGGTGGGCGGCGGCATCTATGCCAACACCTTCTCCCTGCCCGCCTATTGCGAGCGCATCTTCCGGGGGGAGTTCCCTCTGTCTGCCAGAAGGCTCTTCTCGGTCCGGGAGTTGAGCCGGTACGCGCTCCTCATGGGGCTTTTCGGCCTGTCGCTGGACATTGCGCCGTTCCGGAAGAGATTTGGCTCGCCCCCCTGGTGGCTGCTGGGCCCCGAGCTCTTGTTTTTTCTGCTCGCAGGGGGCATACGCATCGAACAGGGGCGCATCAGGCTCACGTCCCGGGGGCAGTACTACTGGGTGGTCATGATGCGCGAGTTCTTCACCGGTGTCGACAACTTCAGAGACTTAAGCAGAGAGGCTGCCGGCATCACCGCCTCCTAGAGGACCAAAGTCCGGTTTT
>JALNWY010000121.1 GCA_023230665.1 Deltaproteobacteria bacterium | reverse complement strand
CGTGCAGGCCAGTAGCTCTAATTGGCAGAGCGCCGGACTCCAAATCCGGATGCTGGGGGTTCGAGTCCCTCCTGGCCTGCCAATTTGGTTGGGTAAAAGAAAGATGGAAAAAATCGAAGCCGTAAAGACATACCTGAAGGAAGTCAGGGCCGAATTGAACAAGGTCACCTGGACCGGCAGAAAGGAAATCGTGAGCGGGACCATTGCGGTGCTCATCTTAAGCGCCGTGGTGTCCATTTTTCTGTGGGTCATCGATTTCGGCCTCTCCCAAGTGGTCAGGCTCGTGCTGAGTTGATCGTATGCAGGAAAATCTCGAACACAAGTGGTACGTCGTCCATACGCATTCGAACTACGAGCACAAGGCCAAGAGATCTCTTGAGGAAAGGGTGAAGGCCTTTCACGTGGAGGACTATTTTTCCGGCATCCTGGTTCCTTCCGAACAGGAGCAGAAAGCGGCGCCGGGGAAGAAGAAATCCGCGGGAAGGCGATATTTCCCCGGATATATCCTCGTGCGCATGGCGCTCACCGACAAGACCTGGCACGTGGTGATGAACACCCCGAAGGTCACGGGGTTCGTAGGAGGCAGGACATCGCCTTCCACCATCCCGGATGCCGAGGTGGAGAACTTGAAATCCCAGCTCGAAGAAGGGATCGAGAGCCGCGCATACCAGAGCGAGTTCAGCGTCGGCGATCAGGTCATCGTCAACGAGGGCCCGTTCCAGAACTTCAGCGGCGTGGTGGACGATACCAAGCCGGACAAGGGCAAGGTCAGGGTGCTGGTGAGCATATTCGGCAGGTCCACGCCGGTTGAGCTGAATTTTGATCAGATAACCAAGAAATAGACCCAAGGGGTAACACATGGCGAAAAAAAATGTCGTAGCGAAAATTAAGATTCATATACCCGCAGGCGAAGCAAAACCTTCTCCCCCTGTCGGACCGGCGCTGGGGCAGCACGGGGTGAACATCATGGAGTTTTGCAAGGCGTTCAATGCCGCCACTGACAAGCAGCGGGGGTTCAAGATCCCGGTGGAGATCTCGGTCTATCAGGACCGCTCCTTTACCTTCATCACCAAGAGTCCGCCCGCATCCACCCTGCTGATCAAGGCTGCCGGCATCGACAATGGCTCACCGACTCCCAACAAGGACAAGGTGGCGAAGCTCACCAGGGACCAGCTCAAGGACATCGCCACGCAGAAGATGAAAGACCTCAATACCGATGACATGGACCAGGCTATCAGGATCATAGCCGGTACTGCCCGGAGCATGGGTATTGATATCGTTGACTGAAGGAGAAGTGAGCAATGGCGAAAAATGGGAAAAAATACGTTGAGGTGAAGAAGAAGATCGATCCTCAGAAAAAATATACGGTGGAGGATGCGCTGGGCCTCGTCCTGGAAAGCGCCTATGCCAAGTTCGACGAAAGCGTGGATGTCGCCTTGAGGCTTGGGGTCGACCCGCGCCATGCCGATCAGATGGTCCGCGGATCAATCGTCCTGCCCCACGGCACCGGAAAAACCACCCGGGTCCTCGTGTTCGCCAAGGGCGAAAAGGTCAAGGAGGCAGAGGAAGCAGGCGCCGACTTCGTGGGCGCCGAGGACATGGCCGAGAAAATCCAGGGTGGTTGGCTCGAGTTCGACAAGGTGATCGCCACTCCCGACATGATGGGCACGGTCGGCAAGCTCGGCCGGATCCTGGGCCCCCGCGGCATGATGCCCAACCCCAAGCTCGGCACCGTGACCTTCGAGGTGGCCAAGGCCGTAGGCGAGATGAAAGCGGGCCGGGTGGACTTCCGGGTAGACAAGGTGGGAATCGTTCACTGCTCGGTGGGCAAGGTCTCCTTCGGCAGTGACAAGATACTGGACAATCTGAAAGCTCTCCTCGAAATCGTCCTCAAGCTCAAACCGTCATCAAGCAAGGGTACGTATCTCAAAAGTGTCGCGCTGTCGAGCACGATGGGTCCCGGAGTAAAGATAGACCCGGTCGAGGTTCCGCAGTTGCTGAAGTAGCAAGGCAAAGCATCCTGGTCAAAGACAGCGGGTGTCCGCCTTCTTTATTTAAGGAGGCGGACTTAAAGCGTTTGCCCGCCGAGATCTGGGAATTCCCCGGCACCCTTTGACAGGATAGACCATAAAAGAAAGGGGTGAGGTATTTCATTGAAGAGAGAAGACAAAGAAGTACTCGTAAACCGGTTGCATGACGAGCTGGGCCAGTCCCAGGCGGTGTTCGTCACCGATTACATGGGACTCAACGTGGAAAAGATGACCCGGCTGCGAAAGAACATCAAGGACGCAGGCGGGAAGTATCAGGTGGTCAAGAACACCCTGTTGAGCAGGGCGGCCCAGGAAACGCCCGTCGCGAAGCTCGATGCTTCGTTTGCGGGGCCCACGGCCATTGCGATTGCACTGGGCGACCCGGTTTCAATCGCCAAGGCCCTGGTGAATTTCGCCAGGGAAAACGAGCAGCTCGGTCTTCAGGGAGGCGTCCTCGGAGGCAAGCTCCTGGACGAGAACGGCATTCAGTCGCTCGCCAAGATGCCGCCTAAGGAAGTGCTCCTGGCCAAGATGCTCGGATCCCTCAATGCGCCCGTCAGCAACTTTGTCGGGGTGTTTGCCGCGGTGCTGCGGCAGCTTGTGTATGTGCTCAAGGCAGTTGAAGATCAGAAAAGACAAGGAGAGTAAGAAAAATGGCTGAGATTACGCGTGAAGATGTAGTCAAATATATTGAGAACATGACGGTCCTGGAGCTTGCGGATTTCGTGAAAGAGCTCGAGGAAAAGTTCGGCGTGAGCGCTGCGGCCCCCGTGGCGGCAGTGGCGGCCGCTCCGGCCGGCGGCGCGGCTCCGGCTGCCGAGGCTGCCGAGGAGAAGACCGAGTTCGACGTGGTCCTCAAAGAAGCAGGGGCACAGAAGATCCAGGTCATCAAGGTGGTCCGGTCCCTGACCGACCTCGGGCTCAAGGAAGCCAAGGAGGCTGTCGAAGGCGCGCCCACACCCATCAAGACGAACATTTCCAAGGAAGATGCTGAAGACGCGAAGAAGAAACTGGAAGAAGTCGGCGCTGTTGTGGAGATCAAGTAGCGACCGGTCTTCAAGAATATTATTCGGGGTTGGGTTTCTCCAGCCCCTTTCCGTACTTATTTTGACATATTGAAATAGTGAGTAAAACCCAAATCAAAAAAGGAAGACTGTAGATGATAGAACAAATCCTTTTGGACCCACAATTAAGGCGGAAGAGTTTCGCAAAGAGAGAAGAGATCCTCGAAATACCCGACCTGGTCGAGTTGCCGAAGAAATCGTACAGCGCCTTCCTGCAGAAGGACATTCCGCCGGAAAAAAGGAAAGATATCGGTCTTCAGACGGTATTCAAATCAGTTTTCCCCATCAAGGACTTCAATGAGGACGCCTCTCTGGAATTCGTCGAATACCGGCTCGGGGAACCGAAGTATGATATCGACGAGTGCATCCAGAAGGGGATGACCTATGCCGCATCTGTGACACTCAAAGTACGTCTCGTGGTCTGGGACCGCGACGAAGAGACCGGGACTCAGAGCATTCGCGATATCAAGGAGCAGGAGGTGTATTTCGGCGAAATACCGCTGATGACCCCGAGCTCCACCTTTATCATAAACGGAACCGAGCGGGTGATCGTCTCTCAGCTTCACCGCTCGCCGGGAATATTTTTTGACAAGGCCACGGCCCGGGCCCAGTCGGGCGGACGAGTGCTCTATTCCGCACGCATCATCCCGGCCCGAGGTTCGTGGATCGATCTGGACTTCGACACCAAGGGCATCCTCTACCTGAGAATCGACCGCAGGCGGAAGATGCCGGTCACCACCCTGCTCAAGGCCATGGGTTTCTCCAATCAAGAGATCCTGGGAATGTACTATCCCAGCCACCGGTTCGAGTTTACCGAAGGCAAGGTGCTCAGGCACGTGGACATCGGGAACATGAAAGGCATGAAGGTGGACACCGACATCAGGATCAAGGACACCGAGGAGGTCGTGCTCAAGGCGGGCCGCAAGGTGACTCCCAAGCTCATCAAGAAGATGCAGGGAATTGAGATCGAGCCCGTGGCCCAGGAAGAAGACGATCTGCTGGGCAAGATCCTGGCCGAAGACATCGTGAATGCCTCCACCGGCGAGATCATCGCGGATGCCAACGACGAGATCACCCGGGAGCTTCTCGACCAGATCCATGGCCAGGAGATCACCGAGGTCAGGACCGTCTATTTCGACGAGGTGGGCTACAGCTCGTCTCTGAGCAAGACGCTCGCCCTTGACAAGGTGGACACCTCGGAAGAGGCCATCATCGAGATCTACCGGAGGCTCAGGCCTTCCAACCCGCCCACGCTGGAGATCGCCACCAACTTCTTCGATAATCTGTTTTTCAATCCTGCGTACTATGACCTTTCCCGGGTCGGCCGGATGAAGATCAACCAAAAGCTGGGCGTCTCTGATGAAGAGGCCCCGCTCGATATGACCGTGCTCAGGAAAGAGGACATCCTCTACACCGTACACTACCTGCTCGAGCTCAAGGACGGCGTGCAGGGCAGATCGGTCGACGACATCGACCACATGTCCAACCGCCGGGTGCGCTCGGTGGGCGAGCTGCTGGAAAACCAGTACCGCATCGGCCTGGTGAGGATGGAGCGGGCTATCAAGGAGCGCATGAGCCTTCAGGATGTGGAGACCATGATGCCCAACAACCTCATCAACCCCAAGCCTGTGAGCGCGGTGATCCGGGAGTTCTTCGGTTCGGGACAGCTCAGCCAGTTCATGGACCAGACCAACCCGCTTTCGGCCATCACCCACAAGCGGAGGCTCTCGGCCCTGGGCCCCGGAGGGCTCACCAGGGAGCGGGCCGTGTTCGAGGTGCGCGACGTTCATCCGTCCCACTACGGCCGCGTCTGCCCTATTGAGACCCCGGAAGGACCGAACATCGGGCTGATCGTGTCGCTCTCCACCTATGCCAAGGTCAACGAGTTCGGGTTCATCGAGACCCCGTATTATCTCGTGAAAGACGGCATGGTGACCGGCGAGATCCGTTACCTGAGCGCCATCGAGGAGGACCACGAGGTCATCGTGCAGGCCACCGAGCCGCTCGACGAGCACGGGCGCATCGTCGCCGACATGGTGAGGGTGCGGGTGCGCAACGGCGAGTACAGTACCGCGACCCGCGAGCAGGTGACCCTCATGGACGTGGCCACCAACCAGCTCTTCTCGGTTTCGGCCAACCTGGTCCCCTTCCTCGAGCACGATGATGCAAACCGTGCGCTCATGGGCGCGAACATGCAGCGTCAGGCCGTTCCGCTCCTGTTCCCCAAGCCCCCGATGATCGGCACCGGCATGGAACAGGTGGTCGCTCGCGACTCGGGCGTGTGCGTCGTTGCCAGGCGCTCGGGGACCGTGCAGGACGTGGATAGTGAGCGGATCGTGATCATGGCCGAGGACGTAGGCGATGATTTCAACGATACCGGCATCGATATCTACCGGCTCATCAAGTTCAAGCGTGCCAACCAGAACACGTCCTTCAACCAGAAGCCCATTGTCAAGAAGGGCCAGGAGGTCAGGAAAGGCGAGATCATTGCGGACGGTCCGGCCACCAAGGACGGCGAACTCGCTCTGGGAAGGAACCTGACCGTGGCGTTCATGCCCTGGGGCGGGTACAACTATGAAGACGCGATCCTGATCAGCGAGCGCGTCGTGAAGGAAGACTTCTACACCTCGGTGCACATTGAGCAGTTCGAGGTCATGGCCCGCGATGTGAAGCTCGGCAGTGAAGAGATCACCCGTGACATCCCCAATGCCGGAGAAGAGGCCTTGAAAGACCTCGACGAGTCCGGGATCGTACGCATCGGCGCCGAGGTGAAGCCCGGCGATATCCTCGTGGGCAAGGTCACGCCCAAGGGTGAGACCCAGCTCTCCCCCGAGGAGAAGCTCCTGAGGGCCATCTTCGGTGAAAAGGCCAGCGAGGTCAAGGACAGCTCGCTCAGGGTGCCGCCCGGAATCGAGGGCACTGTGATCGACGCCCGGGTGTTCAACCGCCGGGGCCAGGAAAAGGACGAGCGGACCCTGCAGATCGAGGAAAAGGAGATCGAGGATCTCAAGAAGGACCAGGAAGACGAGGTCGCGATCATCACCGATGCGGCCAGGAGCAGGCTGGAGAGGCTCATGACGGGCAAGAAGCTCGCCGGCCCCCTGCTCTCCCACCTGGGCGACACCGTGATCGCCAAGAGCGGGGCCGCGATCACCGCGAACATGCTCACCGATCTCTCCATCGACGATTTCAAGGACATCCGCATCGCCGACGGTGAGGACACCGAGACCCAGGTTGAAGAGATCATCTCCATGCTCGACAACCAGAAGCGGCTCATCAACGACTTCTACGACTCCAAGATCGAAAAGCTCAGCGCCGGCGACGATCTGCCGCCCGGCGTCAACAAGATGGTCAAGGTCTACGTGGCCATCAAGCGCAAGCTCTCGGTCGGCGACAAGATGGCGGGCAGGCACGGAAACAAGGGAGTCATCTCCCGCATCCTGCCCGAAGAGGACATGCCCTTCTTCGCAGACGGCCGCCCCGTGGACATTGTGCTCAACCCGCTGGGCGTTCCCTCGCGTATGAACGTGGGACAGGTTCTGGAGACCCATCTGGGTTGGGGCGTCAAGGGCATCGGCGACGCCCTCAACCGGATGATCGAAAAAGAACTCGACGAAAACGAGCTGAAGTCCATGCTCAAGAAGTTCTATACCTCGAAAAAGGTCCGCAAGATCATGGATCAGAGCTCGCGGGAAGAACTGATGGAGTTTGCCCGGGCGATCCGCGATGAGGGTCTCACCGTGGGCGTGCCCGTGTTCGACTCGGCCAACGAGCAGGAGATTCAGGATATGATGCATATTTCCGGAATCAACGACAGTGGACGGGTTGTTCTGCACGACGGCAGGAGCGGCGAGCCGTTCGACAGCAAGGTAAGCGTGGGCGTGATGTACATGCTCAAGCTGCACCACCTGGTGGATGACAAGATTCACGCCAGGTCCATCGGCCCCTACTCGCTCGTGACCCAGCAGCCGCTGGGCGGCAAGGCACAGTTCGGCGGCCAGCGGCTCGGCGAGATGGAGGTGTGGGCCATCGAGGCATACGGCGCCGCCTATTCACTCCAGGAGTTCCTCACCGTCAAGTCGGACGACGTGGCCGGGAGGACCCGGATGTACGAGTCCATCGTGAAGGGACAGCACGAGCTCGAGCCCGGCATCCCCGAATCGTTCAATGTTCTCACCAGAGAACTCAAGAGCCTTGGCCTGGACATCGGACTGATCGAAGGCCAGGGACAGCACTAAGCAAAGGAGAAAAAGATTGGAAGACCTGTATAGCTATTTTGAAAAACCGAAAGACCCTTCCAACTACATGGCTGTTCGGATCGGCCTTGCTTCTCCTGAAAAGATCCTGGCATGGTCGTACGGAGAGGTAAAGAAGCCGGAGACCATCAACTACCGGACCTTCAAGCCCGAGCGTGACGGACTCTTCTGCGCCAGGATCTTCGGGCCGATCAAGAGCTACGAGTGCATCTGCGGCAAGTACAAGCGTATGAAGCATCGCGGCGTCGTGTGCGAGAAATGTAACGTCGAGGTCATCGACTCCCGTGTACGGAGAGAAAGGCTCGGTCATATCGAGCTGGCCACTCCGGTGGCGCATATCTGGTTTTTGAAGAGCCTGCCCAGCAAGATCGGGGCCCTGCTCGACCTCTCCATCAAGGAGCTCGAGCGGGTGCTCTATTTCGAGAGCTACATCGTGACCGATCCCAAGGATGCCCCGCTGCACAAGGGTGAGCTGCTTACCGAGGACAAGTTCCGCGCCAGTGTGGACAAGCACGGGATCGGCAGCTTTGTCGCCAAGATGGGCGCCGAGGCGATTGACGACCTTATCAAGGATCAGGATATTCTCGGGCTCTCGGTCACGCTCAGAGAGGAGATTACGAGCACCAAGAGCGAGGCCAAGAAAAAGAAGCTGAGCAGGCGCTTGAGGATGGTCAATGTCTTCAAGGGAATCGACCCGGCAGATCTCATGGCCTTTATTGAGGACCGGTTTCATCTGGAAAAGGACGAGCAGTTCCGGCGGGCGTTGGGAGAAATCCTTACCGAGTGCCGGAAGATCGCCAAGCGGTGGGGAGAGGCCCCGAGCTATGCGGAGAAGAAGGCCATCATCCCCAAGGTCAACGAGGTGATCGAACGGCTGGTTGATTCTCGCAGGCTCACCCACGACGAGATCGACTACCTCAAGCCCTGGCAGGACCCTTCGTGGATGATCCTCAAAGTCATCCCGGTGCTGCCTCCGGATTTGAGGCCGCTGGTGCCCCTGGACGGCGGGCGCTTCGCGACCTCGGACTTGAACGATCTCTATCGCAGGGTCATCAACCGGAACAATCGGTTGAAGAGGCTCATGGAGCTCAATGCGCCCGACATCATCCTGCGCAACGAAAAGAGGATGCTCCAGGAGGCAGTGGACGTGCTCTTCGACAACGGGCGCAGAGGCAGGGTCATCACCGGCGCCAACCGCAGGCCCCTGAAGTCGCTTTCCGACATGCTCAAAGGAAAGCAGGGGCGCTTCCGGCAGAACCTTCTGGGCAAGCGCGTGGACTACTCCGGGCGCTCGGTCATCACGGCCGGTCCGGACTTGAGGCTGCACCAGTGCGGTCTGCCCAAGAAGATGGCCATCGAGCTCTTCAAACCGTTCATCTACAACCGCCTGGAGACCAAGGGGCACGTGAGCACCATCAAGAGCGCAAAGAGGCTTGTGGAGGCGGAAACGCCCGAGGTCTGGGAATGCCTGGCCGAAGTGGTCCAGGAGTACCCGGTGATGCTCAACCGCGCTCCCACCCTGCACAGGCTCGGCATCCAGGCCTTTGAGCCCATCCTCATCGAGGGCAAGGCCATCCAGCTCCATCCGTTGGTCTGCCCGGCCTTCAACGCCGATTTTGACGGCGACCAGATGGCGGTGCATGTGCCGCTTTCGGTGGAAGCCCAGGTCGAGGCACGGGTGCTCATGATGTCTACGAACAACATCCTCTCTCCGGCGCACGGCAAGCCCATCATCGTGCCCACCCAGGACATCGTGCTCGGGGTATACTACCTCACGCGCGACAAACCCCTGGCCAAGGGCGAGGGCATGATCTTCTTCGGGCCTGAAGAGGTGAGGGCGGCCCATGATGCGGGAGTGG